>JBQGCI010000390.1:0-2476 GCA_052038405.1 Acinetobacter pittii | reverse complement strand
TCACCCCCATATTTTTAATTACAAAAGAAATTTTGCTGTCTGTATCAGAGGGGATGAGATTTTGAGCAAAACCGCTCACCGATAAGAAGGCGGCTAACAGGATCAACAAGGTCTTTTTATACATAAAAAATTTTTTTAAATAAAAATGGATATTTTGAGTAAAATTATACAAATTCGAATAATGTTTGAACATTGATTTTAAATTGCTCCAAAAATCTACCATACAACATTTGCGGTTTGGGTTTTCGCTCTTCCTGATGCCGGTATTCTGGTTCGCTTTGAGCCAGGCCCCGGTAATTGATTGGTTCAATGCCTGCCTGATCTTTGTAATTCTTCATCTGTTGGTATATCCATCCAGTAATGGATATAACTCGTATATGGACAGGGATACGGGTAGTATTGGCGGGA
The DNA here is from genome assembly GCA_052038405.1 of Acinetobacter pittii. Taxonomy (GTDB): domain Bacteria; phylum Bacteroidota; class Bacteroidia; order Chitinophagales; family Chitinophagaceae; genus Niabella. Next base: position 2,068 of record JBQGCI010000390.1, on the reverse strand, counting down.
TAGAAAAGCCGTTGCCCGTATACAAAGAATTATTTTATGTTAGCGTAGCGATGGATATGATAGCCTTATGGCTGTCCTCTTTCTTGAATTGGATGACGGTGGCGGGGATAGCGGGATATATCATTGCATCGAGGTTATATAGCTACAGGGGAGTACGGTTAAAGCAATATCCTGTTACAGGTTATCTCACCGTTATTATTTGCCAGGGCGCATTGGTATATTTTATTATATATAACAGCGTGAGTGATGTGTTTGACTGGAGAGAGAGCTGGTTGCCGGCTATGATTACCTCCCTCCTGATCGGGGGTACCTATCCTTTAACCCAGGTGTACCAGCATCAGCAGGACCGGGAGGATGGCGTGATCACATTGAGCTATAAACTGGGAGTAAGCGGCACTTTTGTTTTTTGCGGCATCGTTCTTTTTGTAGCATTATTATTGCTAACTCTTTATTTTATAAAAGCAAACCAGTGGTGGTCGCTGTTAGCTTACGGAGTGGCAATGTTACCCGTTGGTGCTTATTTTACGGGTTGGTTTTTAAAAGTTGCAAAGGACCCGGACAGCGCCAATTTCAAAAACCTGATGAAGATGAACTATATAGCTTCCGTTTGCAGTAGTATCGCATTTGTCGGTGTACTAATTATTAACAGAACAGGATAAACAGTAAGTGTTTGAGGAGCGTTTTGATGGTTGTTCTGATAACTGCTTTTTCATCACTCATTATATCCCGGAACATTAAACATGAGTAAAATTACCTCTATTGCAACAGCAGTGCCGGTATACCGGCAAAGCCAGATGCAGATATATGATGTGGTTCGTGCAGTTCATGCAGGTACCGAAGAAGAAGACAGGATATTACGGTTTATGTATAGATCGAGTGGGATAGCAACCCGTTACGCTGCCGTTCCTGATTTTAACCTTGCGAATGGTAGAAGCGAGATACTGTCGGGCACAGGTGAAGCGCTCGTTGCCAGCGGGCTGGAAAACCGTTTAAAGATATATGATAGGGCGGCGCTGGATCTTTCCGTTGATGTGATCCGGAAATGTATGTCGGGGGATAGGGAGCCCTCAGATATTACACATCTCATCACCGTTAGTTGTACGGGTATGCAGGCGCCGGGGCTGGATCTTTCTATTATAAAGGAGCTGGGGCTTAGAACCAATATTTACAGAACCTCCGTTAATTTTATGGGTTGTTATGCAGCCATTCATGGGTTAAAGCATGCCCATTATATTGCGGAAAAGGAGCCCGACGCTAAAGTGCTGGTGGTTTGTGTAGAGCTATGTACTTTGCATTTTCAAAAAGACAGATCCATCGATAATATCACCAGCACTATTATATTCGGAGATGGTGCAGCCGCGGTACTGGTAGAAAATACAGCGAGTGAGCGCGCCGGCTGGGAAATGAAAAATTTTTACAGTGAAATCAATTTTGAAGGCATAGACGATATGGCCTGGAAGATCTCTAAAGATGGCTTCCTGATGACACTTACCAGCAAAGTACCTGAAATTCTCGAGAAGAAGTGCAGCGGCATCATGGGAAATGCGTTGCAGTACTACGGTTTAAACCCAGAGTCGGTCAATAGCTGGTGCGTTCATCCCGGGGGTAAAAAAATACTGGAAGCAATAGAGCGGGGATCTTCCGTTACCCGCGACCAGTTGCAGGAAAGCTATGAGGTATTAAAGGAGTACGGCAATATGAGTAGTCCTACCGTTCTTTTTGTGCTCAACAAGATCCTGAAAAGGGCGGAAGCAGATGCTTCCGTTAAAAATATCGTAGGAATGGCCTTTGGTCCTGGCCTCACATTAGAAACCTTCCATTTAACGCATGCATGATTTTTCTGCCAGAAGTAGTGAAAAGGAAATACTGGACGATCCATCGGTTCCTTTTGAAGAGATCAGGCAAAATATGCAGGAGCTCAATACCATCAATACTTTACTAGGCGGCCATGCTATTACAATAAAAGGCTTTAAAAAGCTACTGGGCGCCCGTAAGGAAATCACTATTTGCGAAATAGGCTGTGGTGGCGGAGATAATCTATTTGTGATTAAAGAGTGGTGCAAAAAAA
>JBQGCI010000389.1:0-16857 GCA_052038405.1 Acinetobacter pittii | reverse complement strand
GCGATGCTGAGGTTGTGTCTCACAAACCAGTTGGATGCATTTCAATAAAATTGATGCCGGTTTGTTACGATGTATGCGGCGATCGCACACACAACTGCCGGCCATACAATAATATATTTTCAATTGATGTATCCTGTAATCCATACATCAGTCAAACCTCTTTTTAGTTACAATTCAACCGTAAGCCTTTCTGTTTCTACAGATCGGCTGTCTTTTTAGCCAGTGGAGACACTGGCCATGGCTAGGCTGAGGTTGGTGTCTCACAAACCAGTTGGATGCATTTCAATAAAATTGATGCCGGTTTGTTATGATGTATGCGGCGATTCCATACACTAGGTAGCCGGCTCTTTAGTACCGTTCAACCGTAAGTAGTCCTGTTTCTACAGAGTCGGCTTTCTTTTTTTAGCAAGCGCATTTTTCCGGCTTTCCCATCGCAGGCATATGGCCTCCTATTTATCAACGGAAACAGGCCCGCATTTTGCAGGAAATAGTTATCAGCATTTCGGATGGTAGCCGCTATTTTTGCGTTGGACATTGTTGCGTGCAACAGTGGGGTTGACCAAGATTGACAATGCCCCGCTACTTCTGACAAGCCCTCTTAAAACCATATTCATGTACAAACTCTTATCCGGCATACTCGTTCTGGCAGCCCTGGCTGTGCAGGCACAGGAATACAAGCCCGCACCCGTATCGCTTTCCACCAAATGGGGTCGTGAAGTAACCCCCGGGAATGTTTGGCAGCAACATCCCCGGCCGCAGATGCAAAGGGCAGCATGGCAAAACCTGAACGGGCTGTGGCATTATAGCGTTCAGAAAAAGGGTGCCGGAAAACCCACCCAATATGATGGGAAAATACTGGTGCCGTTTGCTATTGAGTCTTCTTTATCGGGCGTGGGCAAACCTTTATCACCCCAACAGGAGTTGTGGTATCACCGCAGCTTTACGATTCCACCCGGCTGGGAGGATAAAAATATTATCCTGCATTTTGAAGCAGTGGATTGGGAAACCAAAGTATGGGTAAATGGTAAACAGGTTATTACGCATAAGGGTGGCTTTGACCCTTTCCAGGTAAATATTACCCCCTACTTAACAAGTAATGGAGACCAGGAGCTGGTTGTATCTGTTTGGGATCCTACCGATGCCGATATGCAGGCACGCGGTAAGCAGGTTTTGGATCCTAACGGGATATGGTATAAAGCGGTATCCGGCATCTGGCAAACCGTATGGCTGGAGGCTGTTTCAAAAGAGCATATTGCTGCTGTGCATCCGGTGCCGGATGTAGACCGTAACCGGGTATACTTTACATTCCAGGCAGAGCACCTTACCAGGTCGCACGAGTTGAATATCTCCATCAAAAATGGCAATGCCATAGTAAAAGATACCACGCTTTTTTTCCAGAACAATCTGATACTTGCGATACCCGGCCCCAAATTATGGACGCCTGCCGATCCGCAGTTATACCATACTACCATCACCATTAAAAAGAAAGGAAAGGTGGTTGACCAGTTCACTACCTATTTTGCTTTGCGCAAGATCAACATGATAAAAGATAAGAATGGCTATATGCGCCTGGCATTAAACAACCAACCTGTTTTTCACCTGGGTACACTCGACCAGGGATGGTGGCCCGACGGGTTGCTGACGCCTCCCTCCGAAGCGGCCATGATGTACGATATAGTGAAGCTGAAAGAAATGGGCTTCAATACCATTCGCAAACATATTAAGGTAGAGCCTTCCCGTTATTACTACATGACTGATTCCATCGGTATGCTGGTTTGGCAGGATATGCCTTCCGGGTTCCTGGGCACCGATCACCCGTCATTTGTGAAACATGATCACCCGCAGGACTGGGTACGCCCGAAGGAGTCGGCTGTTCAGTTTGAAAAGGAATGGAAAGCCATTATAGACCACCTGCGTTTTTTCCCTTCCATTGCCATGTGGGTACCCTTTAATGGAGGTTGGGGACAATATGACACCAAAAGAATAGCGGCCTGGACGCAGCAGTATGACCGCACCCGTTTGGTAGATGCGCCCAGTGGCTGGACCGACCGTGGCGTAGGAGATGTGCTGGATGTACACCAGTACCCGGGACCGGCCATGGGCGTGGTGGACCAAAATCCCGGGCGGGCGATGGTATTAGGTGAATTTGGGGGATTAGGCCTGGTAGTAAAAGACCATATCTGGGATCCCGGTAAAAGAAACTGGGGGTATAAAACCTACACGGAAAGGGATACACTGGTTAAGGAGTACACCGAATTGATGCATCATGTGGCATTGATGGTGAAACGTGGATTATCGGCCGCCATCTACACCCAAACAACCGATGTGGAAGGGGAGGTGAACGGCTTGATGACATACGACCGGGAAGTAGTAAAGATTCCCGAAACACTTTTAAAGCAGGTACACCAACCTGTTTATAACGATGCCGACGGGCGTATTCTTTTCGTGAACCAGCGAACCGAGCTGGACCGGCCCTTTATTTTTTCGTCGCACCAGCAACCGGCAGCAGATTGGTTAACAGGCCCTGTTACGTTTGAAAAAAGTAAGCAGCCTGTTGAAATAAAGAAAGGAGCCAACGTTTATTTATACCAGGATGTGGACTTTGGCAAAGTGCCGGAAGGATTAGGCTTAAAGCTCTATGCTGCGGGTAATGTAAAGATCTTTATCAACGGGGAACTGGTATGGCAGGAGCAGGAAGTAAGAACCAGGAGGCATTGGGATGATATCAACCTCTCCTCCTTTATGCACCTGATCAAACAATGGAATAACCGCATAGCTATAGAAGTAACAGGTGCCACACAGGATGGCATCGTAGATTTCTCTTTATATCAATGGCTGAAATGATGCAAACAGCACCAGGGTTATTCTAATCGCTATCCCAACCTGGGTTGCGGTAAGGGTACAAACTCCTGGTCATCGCCCGGTACTTTGGGAAAAGCGGCCAGGTTTTGGTCCTGCCAGTTTTGCTTAGCCGTTTCTATTTTTTCCCTGCTGGTACTAACAAAGTTCCAATAAATAAAGCGCGGCTCTTCGAAGGGCTCCCCTCCGAATATATACACGCTGGTATGGGCATGCAGCCTAAACTCACAAAGCGTTGCATTTTTAGCGATCAGCAACTGCCTGGTTCCGTAATCATTACCCTCAATATTTACCTGGCCTTCCAGCACATACAGCGCAGCTTCACCAAAAAGATCTTTACCAATGCTGACGGTTTGTTCACTAGTACTTTTAATTTCAAGAAAAAACAAAGGACTATGCACCGGTACCGGTGATTTTCGTCCAAACGCCTCGCCGGCAATTAATTTATAAGAAATGTCTCCCTCCTGCCAGGAAGGGATATCGGCAGCCCCGGTATGATGAAAGGATGGCTCACAATCTTCCAGCTCTGCGGGCAGGCCTACCCATATCTGGAATCCATGCAGGCTTTTATCGGTATGACGCAGGTACCCGGGCGTTCTTTCAGAATGAACCACACCCTTACCGGCAGTCATCCAGTTAACGGCCCCGGGTTTAATTTCAACAGCGCTGCCGATACTGTCCCGGTGGAAGATCGACCCCTCAAAAAGATAAGTTAATGTAGAAAGACCAATATGCGGGTGTGCCGCCACGTCGAAATTCTCGTAATCCCTCATGTGTACCGGTCCCATGTGATCAATAAATACAAAGGGACCTACTGATCTTTTTTCACGAAACGGCAACAGGCGGCCTACCAGGAAGTTCCCGATATGAGCCGCCTGTTCTTCATGTATCATTCCAATATTTGACATAGTATCAACGATTAATCGTGTTAATAACAAGCCGGCATCAATTTTATTAACATGCATCCAGCTGGTTTGAGGAGGCAAGAACCTCAGCACAGCCTTGGTCAGTGTCTCCACTGGCCGGGAGGAGGTTAAATCATATGTAATAATTTTGATGCCTGTTTATTGTATAATAAATCATTAAAACTGGTGATAGGCCGGAAAGCCCGGATGAACGATACGTTTCCATTCCGGATGCTTTTTTATATAAGCAAATACATAGGGGCAATAGGGCAAAATTTGCTTCCCTTCTTTTTCTAACTGCACTAATGTTTTTTCAACTACTGCAGCGGCAGCGCCCTTTCCCGCCAGGCCCGGATCTGCTTCTGTATGTACCAATGCCACCAACCCGTCTTCATCTATTTCGTACTCAACAAAAGCGTACAAGCCATCTACAGCCATTTCAAAACGCGATTTATTTTCGTTGGATACCAGGGGTATGCTTTCAAATTCAGGTTTCATCTGTTATAATTTAGGGTTGTCGATAAAATTGGTTTTACTTTCAGAGTGAGCGTCGGCCCATTTAGCCAACAATCCGGCCAGCTTGTAATGAATAAATTCTTCATCCGTCATTACAAAGGCTACCAGCGCTGCATCGGGGTGCAACAGGTCTGCCACTTTATGCAGCTTGTTGTAGTCTTCGTGCGGCAAACCTTTATCAATGATCAATAAATCAAAACCTTGCAGGCTGAAGGTATTGATGGCTTGCTCTACATCTGTTTCATACTGCACATCGAGGCCTGCAAATTTTTGGGCAACCTGTTTGAAGCTATCCATGCTGGTTCTTTTATCTGCTACTACGTAAGCTTTTAATGTTTTCATTAGTACTCCTTTTTTACACCACGAATGTACCTGCTTCCATGCATTAGGGCAATAATGTAGATTAAGTGAAAATGCGGGGCATAAAAAAAAGCAACCCCAGGGTTGCTGATCTTATAAAAAGCTGCATGTACTACTGCGCGAATTCGCCATCAGCTTTAATACGTACCACATCACTTACCATGCCGTCGGGGAACTTTTCACCTACTTTAAAATCCGAACGTTTAATGGTACCGGTAACCTGGAAGGCGATGGTTTCTTTTTTGCTCATCGGGTTCTGGGTTTTGCCTTTATAAAGCAGGTCAACCGTAACGGGCTTGGTAATGCCATGGAGGGTTAAGTCGCCGTTTAATTTAAAAGCATCTTTTCCGGATTTCTTAATGCCGGTGCTTTTAAAAGATATTTCAGGGAATTTTTCAGCGTCAAAAAAATCAGCGCTTTTCAGGTGATTGTCTCTTGCTTCAATTCTTGTATCAATGGATGTTGTTTTTGCAGAAAGAGTAACTACTGCATCACTTAAATCGGGTTTACCGGATTCAACAGAAACGGTAAAATCTTTAAAAAATCCCGAAACATCATTGATGCCCAGGTGGGTTACTGTAAATCCCAGCTGTGAATGGGCAGGGTCATTCTTCCATAAGTTATTGAACGTAAAGGCCGAAAGACCTAAAAATGCTGCTGCAATAAATAAATAACGCTTCATGGTATGTATTAATTTTTGATATGAAACGCGAAGCTAAATTGCTTTGGCCTACCGGCACTTAATGTAGATTAAGAATGCAGGATTTTTCATAAAAAAGGGTGGGCACTGCTTTTAAAGATACTGGAACGCTTGTATTTTTTACCTATGCGAAAAATGAATGTCAAATACATTATCTTTACTACTCAATTGTTGTGTTCAGGTACAATTGCCACTAAAATTGACACTGCTTCAGCCCTCATAAAAAACTAATATGATTCGCTATTGGAAATGGTTAATGGGAGATAAGGATCACTTTGCCTTAGAATCGAGGGTATTTAATGCCACTTGTGTAGCACTCATTATATGCGTACTCCTGTATACACCCATTTCGTATTTTTTACTTACAACAGAGCTGGTTCTGATATTGGTGGGTATGGCTTTTTTAGTAAGTATACTATATTACCTGTCCCGCTTTAAAGGCCTCTCCAGGCTGAGCGCCACACTCTTCCAGGTGGCTTTAAATATAGGATTGGTGGTCAATTATTATTATAATTCAGGTATTGACGGTCCGAACGACATTATATTCCTCGTGGCTTTTTTTATTTCAGCAGCAACCTCGCCCATAAAGCAATATTATATCTGGCTACCGCTTAATATAGTTTTGCTGTCTGGTATGATGTGGGTGGAGTATACGAAACCCGGCTTTATTGCGTTAACCTATAGCGATACCACCAGCCGGTTTATTGATGTTTTTGCCTCCTATGCAGGCATTGTTGTGTTTATCTTTATTGTCACCATGTTCGTACGTAAATCTTACAACCGGCAACGCGAAGAGCTGATAGCGAAGTCTATTGCGCTTGAAGAAGCGAACAGTACAAAGAACAGGCTTTTGTCTATTTTAGGCCACGATCTGAAAGAACCCCTGGCCTCGCTTCAGGGATATCTGGAATTGTTGGTAGAGTTTGATCTCGATGAAAAAGAGCGAAAAGAAATGAAAGCGCAGCTGCTCACCATGACCCGCAACACTTCCTTTATGCTCTCCAATATATTGGCATGGGCCCGTACGCAGGAACATCGTTTGCGGGTAGATTTGCAAACGCTCGTGGTTCAGGATGCTTTGGCCAATGTAGTGGAGCTGACCAGGAATATCAGCCGGAAAAAAGAGATATCTTTTTGGGTGGATCTTCCCCGGCACATTTTTGTGAAAGCAGATGCACAGATGCTGGCCCTGATCATCCGGAATCTCTTAATGAACGCGATTAAATTTACACGTAAGGGAGGTAATATATGGATAACCGCTATAACTGAAGCCAATGAATGTGTTATAGTTGTAAAAGATGATGGCATTGGTATTCCCGATACCATGCAGGCAAAAATTTTCCGGATGGAGTCTGGCTCAAGAAGAGGTACCGATTCTGAAAAAGGAACCGGCCTGGGTTTAATGCTTTGCCATGAGTTTGCCGAAAAAATGGCCGGGCGGTTATATTTTACCAGTCGTGCAGAAAAGGGCACTACGTTCTCCCTCACATTACCGGCTGTGCCAGCGCCTGTTTCTCCTATTACGAAAGAGCGCGAGTGGAGCAGCGAGGCATTAGAACTTTCTCACTAGGTTCCATCTGTTTTTTTTAGCTGCCGACTGCAGGTAGCGGTTACTGTTTTTCTTATTAATCATTTTATTCAGAGGTAATAGAAGGGACAGGGCATTTGAATGATCAGCAAAATGCAGCAACATCACTATTTTGTTATTACCGGTGGTCCCGGTGTTGGTAAAACAACTTTGTTAAACGAATTAGGAGCGCGCCAATTCCACATCGTTCCTGAAGATGCCAGGCGTATCATACAGGAACAGGTGGCCGCGGGTGGAAAAGGACTGCCCTGGGAAAATAAGGAACTGTATGCGGCGTTAATGCTGGAGCAAAGCAGGCATCGTATAAAAAGGTGGCAACCGGAGCTCTTGCTGCAAAAGCCGTTTTCTTCGACCGTAGCATCGTGGATGCGGTTTGCTATATGATGATGGAAAATATACCCGTCACCCCAAAAGTAAACAAATGGGTAAAAGCCTGCCCGTACAACAACTGCGTATTCATGCTACCACCCTGGAGGGAGATTTATAAAACCGACAAAGAGCGTCAACAAACCTGGGCAGAGGCCGTGAGAACTTACGAAGCCATGAAGGAGGTATATACCCGGTATGGCTACCAGGTAACAGAGGTTCCGGTAGATACGGTGGCTAACCGGGCCGGTTTTATTTTGGGGCACATCAGCAAATTGTAACAGCTTCCTGCCAGACCCAACCAATTTATTGACTCATGCTATACAGCACCGCTATGATGATAACAGCGATAATAACAGCGATCACAATTTTGGAAGCCGACAGCGGTTTATTGCCACTAATGGCGCCGGTTTGCCCGTTAATAATGAAGTGGTAAGTTTTTCCTTTAAAGAGATACTGGCATAACCAAACCGGTAGTATTACCTGCTTAAAGGTTTCGCTGGTATAGCGCGTTTGTACGCTAAGGTCTTTGTAGGTATCGTGGGCCAGGTGCTGCGCTGCTTCCTGGTGTACGCGGTTATCAATCTCATTGCGGGCTGCATTAAATGTATCGGATAAGGCTTTATCAAATGCCTGCGCATGCCATCCCAGCAAATACTCAGGATTAAATAGTTCTACCTGTTGGAGGTTAAAAGGATAGATCTTGTTGATCTGTTCCTGCGTAATCCGGGTATTGCCGCATATCAGTATATCGTCAAAAAAACGCTCAAAAGATCCTTCCCGCCAGTGCCAGCGCGTGCGTCTCACGCTCTGGGTTACTTCTTTACCATTCGCATCTTTGGATCTGATGGTTTCATAGTAATAAGTACCTGCATAGCCTTCCCACTGATTGTAAGTGTGGCAGTCGAAGGTGAAGAAAGGTACATAGTGGCCTTCCAGTTTATCAGCCAGGGACAGTTCTTTCAGGCTGCTGTCGTTCCAGAAGCCTTTGCCGATCCATTGTTTAAACACATCCAATGCCTCCTGTTTGGATAGCTGAAAAGGTAATATACCTGTAGGCGTAATGGTTCGGGTTTTGTAGGCCCCGGGGTTTAAAACATTATTGCCGCAATTGCGGCATTCAAAAAAAGCAATATCTGCTCCCGATTGTGTTTCCTGGCCGCATTTGCTGCATTTATACGTAACCGTGGTAACCGGTTCCAGCGGCATGGCGGCCGCATCCTCAAATATGCGGATATTGTTTTCTTCTACCACCTGGCTGCTTTTTTCAATAGGGAATAAGGCGCCGCAATGCAAACACTTCAGCGCGTTTTTATCTGCATCAAAATTCAGCTCCGAGTTGCAATTAGGACAAGGGTGTTCTTTTAAAACCTGCATATTATAACCTGCTCAGCAAATCTGTTTTTTTAGCGTTAAACTCTTCTTCGGTAAGAATGCCCTGTGCTTTTAATTCGCCCAGCTGTTTCAGCGTTTCCAGTATGGCAGCTTTGCTTTCAGCTGCAGGGGCAGCCTGCGGGGTTTGGGGCTGCGTGGCCTGTCCCATCAGGTTGTTTAACAACACACCAGCGCCCAGTCCGCCCATATTGCCGGCGGCATCATTTTCTGATAACTTTTCCAATGCAATGCCTCCCTGCATCTGGTTAAATTCATTCAGGTTGCCTTTCAGTATATGGAGCTGGGTCTTTTTATCCAGCATTTTTTCTACCTCTTCCGGCAGCGATACATTTTCTATAAAGAATTTCTCCAGCGCAATACCATAGCTGTCCAGTTCTTTCTGAAAAGCCGGTTTTACTTTTTCTCCAATAGCCTGAAAATTAGCCGCCAGGTCTAAAGCCGTTACATTGGCCTGGGCCAGTGCTTCCGCAAATTTGCTGGATACAATGCCTTGTAAAGTTTCCTCTACGGCATCTACACGTACGAAAGGGTTGGTGCCGGCAAATTCGGTAATGAATAATTTAGCATCTACAATGCTGATGGCAAAATTGCCGAAAGACCGGATGCGCACCTGCCCGAATTCGGGATCGCGCATTAAAACCGGTCCTGATGTACCCCATTTTAAACCGGTAAACTGGCGGGTATTGATAAAATAAATATCTACTTTAAAGGGGCTGTTAAAGCCATATTTCCACGACTTCAAGGTGGTGATCACCGGCATATTGCTGGTGGTGAGCGTGTGTAAGCCCGGGTTATACACGTCGCCGAACTCGCCCTCGTTCATCAGCACGGCCACCTGGCTTTCACGCACGGTTAGCTTGGCGCCGTTCTTAATATTGTTGCCTTTGTCCTGGAACTTCCAGATGATGGTGTTATCAGAAGTGTCAACCCATTCAATAACTTCAATCAGTTCGTTCTTAATAAAGTCGAATAAGCCCATGGCAATTTTTTTTTAGAGTACCAAATTAAGATTTAGCCCGTGAATTCCTGATTATTTTTTACAGGTAACTTAACCATTTGTTGGTACGGTGTGCAGTCTTGTAAGTACCATACCACCGGCAGAGCGGGTACAATACCAGTATGGCCAGTATCCATACTCCATAAACAACAGGGAGGGAGAAAGCCTTAAAAGCACCGGGCCGGCCGAAATTAAATCCAAATTCAAGGTCGCTTACGGGAAAGCCACTCAACAGTATCACAAGTATTAAAGTAGTATGTATCAGGTACCAATGTACCAGGTAAAAGAACAGGGGTACTTTGCCATATACCGCCAGTATCCGCGAAAGGCGATTCCGGTTATTGGTAAACATAGCCAGCAATAAAAACATAAGGCCTAAAAAGAGCAGGGTGTATTGTAAAGAGGGTGGATATTTGGTGACATTGATAAATGACAGGATCGTGAATGCATCGTTCTTTTGTGCAGACCAGGGGGCAGGATCGCCGTAAATATTAATAGCCCTGAGTAAAACGAAAAGCGTGATCAACAGTATACCTGTCCTGATGCAGCGTTTTCGAACAACAGCGGTTTCTTTCATAAACATACGGGCAGCGCCAAAACCTGCCAGCATAATGGCCAGCCAGGGCAGTGGCGGGTATCCGTAAATAATACGATGCTTGTCGCCAAGCGGTATAAAGGCCGGTTGAAAAAGGAGGTTTAGTATAGTAGTGGCTGCATTTTCCCGGGGTAAGGTTAATAAGGGCAGGAAGCCTGACAATATCATAATTGCAATGCCTGTAATTATTATAGTACTGCTGCGCAGGCCTAATAAAAAGGATAAGATGACAAAGCCAGAACCAATGGCGAAGATCACCTGCAGCAGTATGACACTGAACTGAACATCGAACCAGATCCCGAAATTCACAAGAGTTAGCTCCAGGATGATCAGCCAGATGCCCCTGCTTAAAAGAAATCTACGGTGTTCTTTTACGCTGCTTTTATTTTGAAGCGATAGCCAGGCAGATGTACCCGACAGGAAAACGAAAGTAGGCGCGCAAAGATGGGTGATCCACCGGGTAAAGAATAGGGGCAGGGTGGTAGTGGCCAGATCGGTAGGTTGTTGCGATAGCGCCGTTTCGTGGAACAGGTCGCGGGTATGATCGAGCACCATGATCACCATTACCAGGCCTCTTACGATGTCAATAGAGGGGATGCGTTTTGTCATACACCAAAATACAACTATTTATAAACAGATCGTTTGATGTACCTTCAATAAGCGGGAACGCTGTATTTAAAATCAGGTATGATGCGTGAAAATAAAACGAAAGCCACGGCAGCGGACGTAATGGCATTCATTGAAAAGAGCGATCCTAAAAAAATGGAGGATAGCTTGAAGTTAATAGAAATAATGGAACGCCTGTCGGGGGAGAAAGCCACCATGTGGGGGCCCTCCATTATCGGGTTTGGCAGGTATCATTACCGGTACGCCAGCGGCCGCGAAGGCGATATGTGCCGTATAGGCTTCTCGCCGCGAAAAGCCCAGTTTTCACTATATATTTTAAGCTGCGATAGCCCGGTTCAAAGTAAACTGGTCGATCAGCTGGGCAAAATAAAAAAGGCTGTGGGTTGTATTTATTTCAAAAAACTGGAAGACCTGAACCTTGAGGTGCTTGAAAAAATGATCCTGCAGTCTTTAAAAGAAACAAAGGAGCTATGGGGCTGATGCACTTAATTTGCAGCCATGGAAGCGATGAATAAAGAACAGGCAGCGCCATTTATTTTCAGGAAAGCCGAAGTAGCAGATGCTGATGCTATCTGGGAAATATTGCAGCAGGCCATTGAAAGGCGCAGGATAGACGGAAGCCGGCAATGGCAGGATGGCTACCCTAACCCGGCTACCGTACAAACAGATATCGGCAACGGATGGGGCTTTGTGTTGGAAGACGACACCCGAATAATAGCTTATAGCGCATTGATCAAAAATGACGAACCGGCCTACGATCACATCAACGGCGCCTGGTTAACGAACGGGGATTTCCTGGTGGTGCATCGCGTAGCGGTAGGGGACACCGTAGCGGGTAAAGGCATCGCCACCCGTTTATTTGAAGCCATTGAACAATACGCCGTTGCTCAACATATGCCCAGCATTAAAGTAGATACCAATTTCGACAATCCGGCTATGTTGAGAATACTGGAAAAGCTGGGTTATATTTTTTGCGGCGAAGTAATTTTAATGGGGGCGCCCAGGAATGCATTTGAAAAGGTATTGGCTGCTTAAGCAAACTGTTTCACCTTGCTCAGGATCTGCCTGGATTCGAGCACCTGCACACCTTTGTGATGTTGTTTGCCGTAGCGCAGCATCAGCATAGCCAGTTGATGTACGGGCAGCGGCGCCAGTCTTTTAAGCAGCCCCAGCCTGTTAAAAAAACGCAATACCGATTCGCTTGCTTTTTCACCTGCCCTGTCGGTACCGGGTCTTGATAGCAGGCCGGGCCTGAGCAAGGTTACACTTTCAAAGTTCAACGAGCGAACCGCCTGTTCCAGCGCTCCCTTCATACGGGAGTAAAATACCAGCGATTTAGGATTGGCCATACCTGCCGATATTAGTAAAAACCGGGGTACGCCGTTTTGGCTTGCGGCCCGTGCAAATGCCAGCTGGTACTCATAGTCTACCTGGTATTGCGCCTCCTTGCTGCCGGCCGCTTTTAAAGTTGTGCCCAGGCAGGAGAATGCCATATCTCCGGTAACCAGGTTTTGCCACTGTTGGGGCCGGTTAAAATTAACAAGGTGCACCTGCAGCTTTGCATGCTGCAGCGGTAATGGCCTTCTTACTAAGGCAGCTACCTCGGTAATGCTGTCATCCTGTAATAATAATTGCAGTAAGGCCTTGCCGGTAGCGCCGGTAGCGCCTATCAGTATCGCTTTCATTGTATAATGCTGGATGAAATTTTCGGGCCAAAATTATGCCATGCGTTATCCTGCTTCAAAATTCCTGCTTCAAATGAAAATACCGGGCACTATTTTACCAGGGCGCACTAAAAAAGCTATTGATCCGGCTTTCCAATTCGGTATTGCCCGAGGCGATATTATGGTGATCACGGCCCGTATAAATGAATAACGTGGCACGGTGGCCAACTCCTTGTTTTTTCATTTCATTCAATAACAGCTCAGCCTGCGATGCGGGTGTGATGCGATCCTGTTGGGCGGCGTGTAGCTGTGCTTCAGGAACCCGTTGGGCGAAGTAGAATGGCGATGACGCTATCATCAGCTGCCTGGTTTGAGCCAGGGGTGGCAGTACCGTTGATAAGGCCGTTAAGGAATTGTGCTTTATAAGCAGGATCGTTGTAGTGTTGGGCAGTAAGGCCCACAAAATCCGAATTAAATGCAACAGGAGCCACCAGTTTAAAGCGTTGATCGCGTATGCCGGCCAGCAGGGCTACAATGGCGCCACGGCTGCCGCCCCTGATCATCGCCTTGCTCGTGTCGGCCTGTTGAAACAGTTGGCCCGCTGCGTTCAGGCAGGCGATCACATCGTCGGTAGCGCCGTCAAAAGCATCCAGCCTTGATCCACCCGATAAAGGAGATTTTAATAGTTTACCACTCACTTCCAGGCTTACATACTGGCCTCTCATAGCCGGTACTATATATATAAAGGGCAGGTCTGCTTCGGGAAATTTTACTTTTACCGAACTCTCCGGCTCCTCGTTCATATCGAAGCCACCGGCATAAAATAATACAGGCACCCGTTGATGCGCTACAGGGGCCAGCACCGCCGCATACTCTTTAATGTTCCCGAGGCTGAATGAAATAATATAGGCGGATAGTTTGGGGCTGATACTTTGGGTTTCTTCAATGGTAACCTGCCGGGGTACCAGGTTTCTTTGCGCCCAGTTGTGCGTTACGGCATTAATTTCTTCTGTAGTGGGGGTGGCACACAAAGCAGCTTTATTGATGCCTTTCAGCGAATCTTTCTTTTTACAGGCAAACAAAATGGAGATTAAAAACAAAAGAGCGATGCAGCGGTAAGTGTTCATTTGGTAATATTTCCGGCGAATGTAGGTTGAGCTTCAACAAGAATTAGTTTATGTTTTGCTAATTAACAAAAGCTGAACAAGGAGAAGGCCGAAGGTTGTATTCGGAGCCTCGCGGGGCAAATAATAGATTCGTCAAAAACTAAAGGGCCGCCAAAGCCACCCTTTAAAATCTTAAACTTAGTTACGTTGCACTATAACTCTAACTCCCTTGGCCGGATTTATGGGGAGCTTACAGAATCCCGAAAGTATTTGGGACGGCTTTTTAACCTGCCTGCCGGCAGGCAGGCGCCATTTTTTCAAGGCTGGTCCTGCATCCTGCCATAGCTTGAGCTATATTCTTCTATCAGTGACTGCATGAGGCACCTATTTTTGTTCGGTGGTGCGAAGGCACCAGACGCCGTAAGGCGGAAGAACAAAAATCAGTGCCGGTGCAGTTACTCGCCCCGCCGGGCGTAGAGGCAAAAACCCGCATATATAACAGTAGGGTAATAACAAGAACACTTATTCCACTTACCACTTCTTTTATTCCCTGTTTGTAGTCGGGCCGGAAGAAAAAGGTGTAGAAGGATTAAAAGATACGGGAGATCCCTCCCCGTCCGACTGGGTCATCCGGGCGGGTGCTACGCTGCGCTTCGCTCCTAAAAGGGGGGTATCCAAGGAGTTCTTCGAACCTTCGGACGGTATGACGATCATTCCGTTTACTTGTCCCACTTTTCACAACCTGATACACAATAAGAAATTAAATGTAGCACACCAGGAAAAAACACATTGTTACCCTAAACCGCATTGCGGCAACCTGCTAAGGCAATCCGCTGAAAGTATCGCCATTGCAGGTATTACAGGAGTTTTTCAGCTATGCCAAACCCGCGGAACATGTAAAAGCTTTTGATGCCTTTTGCAGGGCAGCGCTACAAGAGAAGTATGCATGGCAAAGGGGCAGCCCGGCTAATGCGCTGCATTATGCCGGGCAATTGGAGCTACTGATAGAAGCCGCTTACCTGCTGTATGTAAAGCCGAGCCGGCATGCAGCTTGTTTCAAAAATGATACAAGATGGCTGCCGGTAATGAATGATGCGTATGCTAATGAGGATGATTTTTTAAGCAGCTTCTTTAAACAGGCTTCCCTGCAAAAATGGAAAAGACGGCTGCAGTGTTTTACCCATGCCGTTATTGCCGATAGCTCCGTGGCGGATGAAATAACGGCCGTTCATACTATGTATTTATCGGCCATATAAAGCAGCTTTTACACCTGGCGGCGATGATCATAAACACCCGGCGCCATATACGGGCACACTGCCTGCTAATGAAAAATAGCTGCCTGCGTTCATCCGCAGCGTTTATAAAATTGCTGTAAATGAACAGGCTACTCATACAGTAAACCTGCCCCTTTGCCGGTTTCGGCAAAATGACGGATCATGTCATTTCGCTCTGTTAAAAACTTACCGAGATACCGGGCGAGTATCAGCCGGTCCACCAGCTTACCCAATAACCCGGCTGGCGACTGAAAGTGCAACACATCTTTCATTACAGTGCCGGTACCGGTGGCGCTAAAAAAATGATCATGCGCAAATAACCGGAAGGGGCCTTTTTGCTGCTCATCCCTGAAATGAAAGGGGCGATTATACGCCGTTATTTTAGAAGTAAGTTTTTGACGTATGAAGAAGTGGGTGGCCTGCCAGGTCACCGTTTCATTCATGCCAATCAAGCCACTTGTTTTGCCTGCAATTGCCTTTTCTTTGGTTTTAGCGGTGGATAAGGTATGCAGATCGATACTCCGGGAACAATCAAAGCAGGTATGGATGTCGGCATGTATAAATGTTGTTAATTCGATAACCGGCATGTTGTTTTTATTTACGCGAATTGTAGTTGCGTACCTACGGCACGCAATATAGCTATGTCCTGTTTTTCTACCAATAGGTTGTCCCTAACGGGACAAGGGGTGGCGAAGGTTAGTATATACTTTAGTCTCTAATCAGTCAAATTTAAATTATGGCATTCTCAAATAATGATAGCGTAAGGTTGCGTACCTACGGCACGCAATATTGTTATGCCCTGTTTTTCTACCAATAGTTTGTCCCTAATGGGACAAGAAGGTGCGTAAATGTAGTATCATCAGGTTTCAGTATTTGTTCCCGGCGAGAGGATAAGAAGCTTAACTGGTATAAAGTTCTTTCTTGTCTGTGGCTGATCACAAAGTTCCTCAATAGCCCGACAGCAGAGAAGAGTGCTTCGTTAATATCCGCATATAAATGAAATATGAAAAATGTTCCGTTAGGAACATTATATTGGTAGCCAAATCCGTCCACAGCGTTCCGGCGTGCCGTAGGTACGCCACCCTATTTCCCCATCGCTGCTTCGTCCAGCATCCAGATGGCCGTACCTTTTTTAAGATCTACCTCCTGCACCGGGAATTTATGTTTGGCATTTTTTGAAAAAATATGCTTTACCACGGGGGCTTTGGCAGCGCCTGCCACCATAAACATCGCTTCTTTACTATTATCGATTAAGCGATAGGTAAAGCTCAGGCGAAAGGTTTGCTTGCTTTCTACCCATACTTCTTTAATGTATTTTTTCTTTTCGTTTAAAATATCGGTGCCCGGGAATAAAGATGCGGTATGGCCATCATCGCCCATGCCCAGCAGGGTAAGGTCTACCTGCATTTTTTTACCTAATGTATCCGCTATCATTTTTTCATACTGCGCTGCACAATCTTTGGCTTCACCTTTGGTAGGCATGGCCAATATATTCTTACGAGGCAGTTTTACATGATCCAGCAAGGCTTCTTTTACCATGCGGTAATTGCTGTCTTCATGCGTATGCGGTACAAATCGCTCATCGCCCCAAAGCAGGTGCACGTTTTTCCAGTCGATATTTCTCGAAAACTTAGGGGTGGCCAATAATTGGTATAAAGCTTTGGGCGTGCTGCCACCCGATAACGCCACGGTGAAGCGACCGGTGTCTGCAATGCTTGTAGCGCTGCGTTCTACAAAATAATGTGCTGCTGCCACGCTCAATGCTTCGGCGTGCTCCCAGATCAATTTAATATGTTTCATTTTTTCTTTTTGGCGGTTTTTGTTGTAGATGATTCGGGCAGCATCAGCCATTTGATCCTGCCTTCTTTTATAAGATCGTCTGCTTCCTTAGGGCCCCAGCTACCG
>JBQGCI010000388.1:0-4457 GCA_052038405.1 Acinetobacter pittii | reverse complement strand
CACTGGCCGCAATGCGAAAGGCTTTGACTGCCCAATTAAGGTATGGTAACTGTTTGGACTTTCTTAACGGCAAACCTTCCCTGATGGCGGCCTCGTCAATCTGGATCATACCAATGCCCGCTTTTTCCAGCGCTAAAACCTCATCCCGGACTGCCAGTGCGATCTGGTTAGTAGTAACACTGCGTGGCTGATCATCACGCACAAACGACCATTGTAAAATAGTAACCGGCCCTGTGAGCATACCTTTCATTAACTGATTGGTTTGCGCAGCAGCAAAGCTGGTCCAGCGCACCGTCATGTCCCTGGGGCGACTGACATCTCCGTAAATAACCGGCGGCTTTACACAACGGCTTCCGTAACTCTGAACCCAACCATTGCTGGTAAAAAGGAAGCCATCCAGCTGCTCTCCAAAATACTCCACCATGTCGTTTCTTTCAAACTCGCCATGTACCAATACATCCAGCCCTATCGATTCCTGCCAGCGAATCACTTCAATAGTAGCTTCTTCAATACATTGTTCATACTGAGCCAGTGTCAGATCCCCTTTTTTATACCGGGCTCTCAGTTGGCGTATTGCATCAGTTTGAGGGAAGGATCCGATAGTAGTCGTAGGAAAAGCAGGCAGCTGAAAGCGTTTACGCTGCAGTTGTTGGCGTATAGCAAAAGGGCTTTTGCGTGTAGCATCTGATTCCCGGATAGCAGCCACCCTTTCTTTAACGGTTTTCTTGTGCACCTGTTCCGACTGTACCCTGCTCTCAATGGCCGCTTTATTAAGTGCCAGTAGACGATCGTTGCCATTGATAATCTCATTCAAATCGGCGACTTCCTGTACTTTTTGTTTGGCAAAAGCCATCCAGTTTTTAATCTCCGGATCGATGGCCCTTTCCAGCTCCAGGTCAATCGGACTGTGCAGCAGCGAACAGGATGGCGCAATTATGATTCTATCGTCACCTATTTTATTAATGGCTTTGCCAATAAAGGATAAAGATCGTTCGTAACAATTCTTCCATACATTCCTGCCGTCGACAACGCCCAGCGAAAGGATAAGATGATCAGGTATTGCTGCAAGCACTTCCGTTAACTGTTCAGGAGCTCTTACCAGGTCGATATGTAAAGCCGCTACCGGCAGGTTAGCGGCCAGTTGCGTGTTATCCGACAGACCTTCAAAGTAAGTGGCCACCAGGATCTTTATTCCTGCTGTTTCTTTGGCAATATACCGGTAGGCCTGCTCAAAGGCTGCTTTTTCTTTTGCTGACAGATCGAGCGCTAAAAAGGGTTCATCCAGCTGTACCCATGCTGCGCCCAGCTGCTTCAGGCGGTTCAGCACCTGTACATATACCGGCAACATTTTATGAAGCAGGTTGATTCTTTCAAAACCGGTTTCTTTTTCCTTACCTAATAACAGGTAGCTTACAGGCCCGATCAGCACCGGCTTGGCCTTCCCCCCCAATAAGGCCTTAGCCGACACATATTCTCCAAACACTTTTTGGGAGAACAGTTTAAATTCCTGGTCTACCGTAAACTCCGGTACGATATAATGGTAATTGGTGTCCAGCCATTTGGTCATCTCCATAGCGGTGATATCCAACCCGTCTTTCTGGTATCCACGCGCCATTGCAAAATACAGGTCGGTTTCGCCGTTGGTTTTTACATCAGTTAGTACAGGTGTATACCGCTTGGGAATGACGCCTAACAGCAGGCTCATATCGAGCACCTGGTCATAAAAGCTGAAATCGTTACAAGGTATCAGATCGATGCCTGCCCGGAGCTGGGTTTGCCAGTTCTCCTCCCTGATCTTAAAAGCGACCTGTTGCAGGTCTTTCCAATCAATAGCACCTGCCCAGTACTGTTCGCAGGCTTTTTTCAATTGTCTTTGACTACCAATACGCGGGTAGCCGAGAATTTGCGTCTTCATCAAAAATGTTTTAAAAAAAATGAATAAATATTTCGACGGCCTCCATCATATCCCAGGCCAACCGGCTACATCAGGCATACTTGTAACAGAGCCATAACTTATGTATGGGTTCATACCTGCGGTATCAACAAAAGCGCGTCCCGCAATGAGGCAGGTCTCCTGGCTTGTAATATCCCGGTCATCCTTCCCATGCCGCCGTAACAACACAGTGGACAAACCAGACCGGAACTTTTTTATTACTTACAGTTGCGCGACAGCCCGTGAATTACACACGGTTCCCTATTAATCCCGATTTACATCGGTAACCCCGCCTGCGGATGTGTTCCTATTTACATACTGACGGCAAATCTATTTAATGTAGCCTAAAACACTACTATTATAAAATAATTTAGAATATAACACTACAAATTTATAAATTGATAGAATATAAAAACAAATAGGTTAATAAAGATCGACGGATTCAGTGTTTTGAAAGGCCGGTGGTTTTCAAAAAAAGTAACAGGCGCCCGCACCTGCTGATTATACTATGCAAATAAACCAGGAATCATCAGAAACGGAATCACTTCAATTGGTTAAAACAGCGTTAGGTGTAAACGGATCTCCGACGGACGAAAAGCGCGGATGCCGTTGTCTGCCAGGCGACGGCTTCGAACAGGGTTGAGGAAAATTGTCAACAGCTGATGATTTTTTTCCTGGAAATGACGTGGTTCGGTGGTAGGCTATATGCTCAAGTATTTGCAAATGAACAGGGTGTTAAATCTTGTATAGTATCTAAGTGTTGGGAACGGATATTGCGACGCCTCAATATGACTGAGAAAATAGCGATCTACCATGGAGAGATACCCGATGTTGGCATAGATGGCCAGATCACCATTTTGTATCGCGCCGATGAGGAAAAAAGTAAAACTTACTATACCGTGGTTTTTCCCGATGAAAGTATTGCTTCCCTGGTATTGAACCCCGATACCCTGCGATGGGAGGAGGATGGAATAGAAACAAGACTGGCGGAAAAATGCGGGAAGATTATTGCAGCGTACATCGAAATGTGAAGCATTAAGCGTGAGATGAAACTGATCCGGTTAACCATTCAATCAAACGCTTATGAATACGAAAGGAACTTTCGGGTTACCTGTTAACCTGCTTGCAGCCCCCGCAGGATCCAAAAGCGAACAGTAATCTTTGATGATTGTCCATTTAATCAGGCAGGATGCTTCTCCGGCCAATCATCCGGTACTAATGACCGGCCTCGCAGGCTCTGAGCACCGCAGCTGTAAGCTGGGCTAAATCGAAAGGTTTGAGCAATAAATATTGCGCACCCTCCTTTAAGGCCTTATCTCCTATAGCTCCATTTCCGGTCATGTAAATGACAGGGATTGTATGAAGCTGGTGGTGTTGTTTTAATGAGCGCAATACCTCAAGCCCCCCATGTGGTACAATGGAATTATCGAGCAAAATCGCAGATGGGGAAGAATGACGGAGTTGCTCCGCAAAGTTCCCGCTATTAGCGAAAGCATGGACGTTAATATCCTGCTCTTTTAATATTAATGCGCATGCATTCAGCATGGCTCTGTCTGAATCAAAAACAGCCAGCGTATAATTTTTTCCTTTCATAGACTCCTTGGAGCGCAAATGTAAAGAGTTAGATTGATAATGGAAAAAGCTGGTCAGTCTAAGGGTAGGCAGTCTATTTTGAGGGAATTTTTCATCCAGAGCTTTTACAGGGCTTACTTTGGCGGCCATTCCACATTAGGCAAACAAACCGCCAGTGCCAGGCATACTTCAAGCAAACGCTTTCACTGGCTGCAACTCAGTTGCAACTATTGGCTAATCTATCGGCTATTGTTTCCTTATTGCTAAATCCCCAAACGAAAATCCTTTACACTTTTAGGTTCAATACGCACGTCATTAAAATAGCTCAACGTTCCGGTATCTACCGGGCATTGCGCGCTGATGCCCAAGTAAAGTTGCGCAGGATAATCGTTTTTATACAAGCGGGCCAGCTTCCATTTTTTATTATCCAGCGAATAATAACTGCCCACGGTCTTCGTATCGGATGAAATCTTCATATACACATATTTTTGCCGAACCAGGTCATGGTTATTATCATCAGAAGTACCAACCGTTCTCACAGATACAATGCGATGGTCGCCGTTTTCATCCTGCTCAAAACAGAATTTCTGATACAGGTCATTATTGCTGTATATATACAATACACCGGCATTGTACATTCCATTAGCGGTAAATTGAGGCGTTACCTTTGCGGTTAGGGTAAATGGCTTCGTGTTATCAACTGACGACAATAAAATGGGCGCAGAATTATTGGACAGCTTACCGTCGGGATCGGAGAAGAAATCTTTCTTAGCCCCTACCCTGAATAGCACCTGTCCCGAACTGTCCACCTCAATTAAACCGGCCGCGTTATTCAATGATTTATCGAAGCGGGTACTGCCGGCTTTGAGATCAACATCGGCGAGTGCGGTACCAACCGAATTCTTTGTTGCAACGGCCGGCGTTTCAACAGGCAACCGGGCAGTTTCCTGGC
>JBQGCI010000387.1:0-4883 GCA_052038405.1 Acinetobacter pittii | reverse complement strand
TAAAAGTTATCAGGTGCGCGCAATAAATCAAAGACGCTTTTGCCGGTAACTTTTTCCTTTGTACATCCTAATAGGTCAGCAGCTTTTTGATTAAGATCTAATAAGGTCCCGGTATCTGTTTCATAGATAAGGTTAGCGGTGAGCTCCGATTGGAATAGCAGCTGGTACCTCTGTTGAATATCTTTCACCGGCTCATTTTTTGCCCTTAGCTGGTGATACTTTTGTACCTGGCTTTTCGAAAATCGCTGCATAATAAAGTATAGGAATATAGCCGTGCCGCAAACCAACAAAGCTCCTTTTGCGGTTTCATACCATAATGGCGCCTGTCCTGAAGGAAAAAAGAATGCTATAATGCGGTCGCTCAGGTAGATCCATAACATTCCTGTTCCCAGGTAGAGTAGGGTTAAAGGGAGGGCTTTTACGAATTTCATCGCTTCTATTCTCTTCGGTACTGATAATACAAAAAGCCTGCCCAATGTACTCCGATCAAATATGCTACAAATTCCGCCGTAAAACTTCAGGTCAGGAATGTGTTTTGTTCGCTTTGGCGCGGCATTTGCATACCTGCTATCA
The DNA here is from genome assembly GCA_052038405.1 of Acinetobacter pittii. Taxonomy (GTDB): domain Bacteria; phylum Bacteroidota; class Bacteroidia; order Chitinophagales; family Chitinophagaceae; genus Niabella. Next base: position 4,310 of record JBQGCI010000387.1, on the reverse strand, counting down.
GTAAAATTCAAAGAATGAAAAGTGAAGTGGAAAAAGCCGATGTCAGATTATTGTATCAGCTAAAAGATCACAAGAGAAGATTTATTATATTGGCCCCCTGTGAAAACCCAACCGCCCTGACCAGTCAATCGGAAAAAACAATTTTAACCCTCCATCACTATGATGCGCTGATAACAGCCCGCGTACATAGCAATAATTTAAAGGGGAAGTATACGTTTATATTTGACCTGGAAAACGAAAACCATTTGTACAAGCTGGAACAATTGTTGACCACTGATACGCTTTACGACATCTGTGTAGAACGTGATGTTATAGAATGGGTTGGCAAACCTGCTGAGTCCTTACAATAATAGGAGTGGGCGTTTATTACACCGGATTTTGAAGGTTTGGTCCTTCGAACAGGGTGGGGAATGCTATTAACCGGAAAATATTTTTTTGTGAATAACAATAAAGAGCGTATATTGGGTCTAGTAATTTAAGCTATTGATTTTTTGCTTTTTAGATGCCGAAGGAATTTATTAATCATGATTTTTTTTAGTTGTTTGGAATGACGGGTTTTACCCGTCATTTTTATTGTTCATGCAATGCAGAACTGTCGATCCTCAATGGCGGCTGCCTGATTGACGTCGCTTTTTTTCTATTTTCATACGTTCCCGGATGCCGCCATCTACTCCCGGGGTGGGTAGCGATTGATAGAGGTTTCCTTTTGTAGGAGACATCGGCGGCGTTACTTCAGCCTGGTATTTATGTACCAGATTGGATCCTGCACGTTCTATCAGACCTGGAAAACCCCGATGCGCTTCGATACTCAATCTTGCCTTCCAGCCAACAGCTAATTCCCTTCGATTAGAAAATATAGCATGCATAACGGTATTGACCGCCTTTTGTGGATCGTCCATGGCGATCATGCGGGGCGCATGGCCCGTATACACGCCTGCATGGTCCCAAAGAGGGGTGTCCAGGGCATAAGGCAAAATGGTAACTACTTTAATTTTTTTATAACCGGCCAGCCTTAGTTCCTGTCGCAGGGTATTACCCAGCGTTCTAACGCCTGATTTGGATATGGAATAGGCGGCCTGGTAAGCAGTGGGGATCTCTGCTTCTACCGAGGCGATGTTGATGAGTACGCCGGCTTCCTGCCTTTTGAACTGATTTAAGGCATAGTAGCTGCCCAACATGACCCCGTTTAAATTCACATTTATTACGCGCAGCTGATCCTCAAGCGGTATTTCCCAATACCGGCCCAGCACTGCGATACCGGCATTGTTGATCCAAACATCAATACGCCCGAAACGCGCAACCGTTCGTTCTGTTAAAGCCTTTATATCAGCTTCAGCACTTACATCAGTGGGTATCACCAGCGTTTCACCTCCTAAAGCATTAATCTCATTGGCTACTTTTTCTAATTCATTCTTATCGCGGGAAGCCAGTACAACTGAGGCTTTGGACCGGCCTGCATCCAGTGCGATGCCTCTTCCAAGGCCACTCGATGCACCGGTAACAACAATAACTTTTCCAGGTAGTTGCTGTCTCTTTGCCGTACGAATACTATGCGTTTTACAGGCTTTAAAAACTAAGCAAAAGAGTGACAGTAAAAGCAGGTTGAATGGGGTTGTAAATTTCATTTCCGGAATTGTATGATGATGTACGTGTAACGGTAACAAGCAGTGTGCCGCGACTTACATACCGGCCTGGTCTGCCTGAAACTACTATTTCTCCAGGTTTGCAGGCTTAAATCCCTTCAGTTCTGATGCAAATGCTTTCACAGAGTGTGGAAAAAAACTGCCCGGTTCCCCAACGTCTCGTAAGGCCGTTTTTCCAAAATGGATTGATACCAAATAAAAATAAAATAATAAGGGAGCGTATTGCCTGTGGCATTGCCTTTGGACTTCAGTTGATCATAAAGCCTCTTGTATAGTCACAGTTGCCTGGCAGCAGCCTGCCCGGTGATTACAAAAAAGGTCTCGCCGGTGCTCAGTCAGGCCCGGGAGTATTCATGCTTACGTGTATTGTCTTTTTATCACTCAATAAATCTATTCTTATGTTTCATCATGTAAAAGAACTACAATTTAACGCACGGGTGTCCGCACCCGATCCCCGCTTCGCCCGAATACTGCTGGAGCAATTTGGCGGACCCAATGGAGAACTGAAAGCTGCTATGCAGTATTTTGTTCAGGCTTTTCCCTGCAAGCAGCCCCACCCTGATAAGTACGATATGCTGATGGATATTGCTACTGAAGAATTCAGTCACCTGGAAATAGTGGGCGCTACTATCCAGATGTTGCTTTCCGGTGTCAATGGGGAATTGAAAAATGCTGCCGACGATTCTGAGATTATGCAGACCATGAATCCCACTTCTAAAGAAAGCTATATACATGAAGCGATGATGAACCCGCAGTTTGGCGTTTTATCAGGGGGAAGTCCCATTCTGTCAGATAGCAACGGGAATCCCTGGACGGCAGCTTATGTTAATGCGAATGGCGACTTGTCTGTTGACCTGAGATCTAATATGGCAGCTGAATCCAGGGCAAAGATCGTTTACGAATACCTGATGAAGTTTACAGATGATCCTTATGTGAAGGATACGCTTCGCTTTTTGATGACACGTGAAGTGGCCCATTTCCAGATGTTTGAAGCCGCCCTGCAAACCATACAGCCCAATTTTCCACCAGGTACTTTGCAGGGAGATGCCCGCTACAGTAACAAGTACTTTAATATGTCGGAGGGACCCACTGTTCGCGGACCCTGGAACCAGGGTGTCAGTACCCAGTTAAATGAAGATTGGGTGTATGTGGATCAGCCCTTGCAGCGGGTACGGGAAACCAACGGATTGGTAGAAGAGCCAATAGAAGGTACCGGCAGAACCAATGAACAAATTGAATCGATGGACAAGGCTTTAGGGCAGCAGAGAAATGCCGAAGTGGCCAGTGCTACACCGGATAGTAATATGCAATGGAGCACCTACGACAGCGATAGTATTATTTGATCAGGTATATTTTTATGATGGGTTAAACAAAAGAGCAGATCCGGTTCTCCGCGGTCTGCTCTTAATTTTAATGCGATGATGTTGCTTCGATTTAGCGCGTTGGAAACAATGCATTCGCTATACTGTCGGCCATCATTTTGTGATGACGGATTACCTGCAATTTATCAGAAGCGTACCGCTTTACATTCCCGTTCGACCCGGCCTGCGCTTCAGATTCGTGAAGCTGTATAGCTTTGTTATGGCCTTCCACCATCATATGAATATAAGTCGAGTCAAACCGGCTTCCGCTCAGGCTCATCAACAGGGCGGCTTTTGCCTTATGCGCTGCATCCGTATCACCAGGGAGGTTATGTCTCAGATCGGCAGCCACTTTTTTAAGATCCTCCTGGGCGCTGGTATGATCAGCAATCATAGATTGCCCGAATAGTTTAATCGCCTGGTGACCGCCTTTTGAAACCGCCAGGTTACCGGCCGACACTTCACCTAAATTAATATAAGTGGCATGGTTTATAAAACTGGTGTCTTGTGCAGATGGGCGGCCATTACCGCTGTCATCATCTTTACTGCAAAAGCAACACGTAAGTGTGGCAAATGCCAATACGGTACTAACAATTTTCATTTTTTAAGTTTTATAAGGTGAGGAAATATACGGATGACCCGGTACGGGATCCAGTGTGAGTTGCCAAAATTGATGCCGCGGGAAGACGCAATGTGAAACAATTAGAAAGGTTTATTACAACGGCATTTTATTTCCCGGATTGTAGAGAAAAGAGGCCCGCTTCCACAAGAAAATATGAATGATGCCGCTCTGTTCTGCTCTCAAAAACAACGGACTCAGCACAAATTTGTTTGTGGCATCTGCTTTGAACCGGTTGAAGAAATTAAAGTCATGTTTGTAATTATAGCCGCAACAATACTGATCCTGGTTTTGGTAGTCCTGTTTTTTGTGAATAGAGCGCCTAAGAACAGCGACAATAAAAGTGGTAAAATGAAATAGCGTCGCCCATCAGGTACAAATTTTAAAACTTATCGTTTATGATTAATACAAAATTACATGGACTACTAGACTACCTGGTAGGTTTATTACTGATTCTGGCACCCCGTATCCTGGGCTTTGACTCGCCTGGCATTGAACAAACCTTTTCAATAACAATGGGAGTGATCATTATCTTGTATAGTTTGCTCACCCGGTATGAATGGGGACTGGTTCGCATCATGCCTTTTAAGCTACATTTATTGATCGATTTTTTATCGGGGCTACTGCTATTATCTTCTATGTGGATGTTGGGTACAAAGTCCTGGTTCTTCTTTGCAGTTGGCGCAT
>JBQGCI010000386.1:0-6691 GCA_052038405.1 Acinetobacter pittii | reverse complement strand
TAGACATCCTGAACAAAAAGGACCTGAGCAATTTTATCAAGTTCCGTGTGGATGAGAGCCTGAATAAAATCGGTTTGCCATCGCAATACTTTATCAGCGCCGAGCAATACCGCCCGATGCGTTGGTTTGAAGAAGAAGTGTTTGCTAACAGCCTGGATGATTTCTTTGCAAAACGCCCGGTTGATTATACCAAGCACGACAAGAGTATTACGGCGGATGATCTTTTTTAGAAAAGCTGATAGTGGATAGACCATAGTCCATAGCTGTTTTACGATGGACGATCGACAATGGACTACGGACCTGCTGACAGTAGCATCACAAAACAAGTGTGCGACGCCCGCCTGAATGGAACGGGCAGGCAAGATAGTTGATAGTAGTAACCACGCCCCCTAAACAATAAATACTAAAACCTGTTAAAACCTATAGCAAAATGGAAGTAATGGACCCAATGATACAAAAAACGCCCATCACAGAGAAAATGTGGTGGAAGAACGAAGAAAGTGAGCAAATACTCAATCGCGGTTACCTGTTGAAAGGTGAAACCGTGGAAGGCGCTATTGAGCGTGTGTGTGCAGCAGCAGCACAACGCCTGTATAAGCCGGAATTGAAAGAGGCGTTTATGGAAATGGTAGAGCGTGGCTGGATGAGCCTGAGCTCGCCTATCTGGGCCAATATGGGTACCGAAAGAGGTTTACCTATTTCTTGTTTTAACGTACATGTTCCTGATCATATAGAAGGCATTACCCATAAGCTGGGCGAAGTGATCATGCAAACAAAAATAGGCGGTGGTACATCTGCCTACTTTGGAGACCTGCGTGGCCGTGGTAGCTCGGTTACCGACAACGGTAAAAGTAGCGGTGCAGTTAGCTTTATGCGTTTATTTGATACAGCTATGGATACCATCTCACAAGGTGGTGTGCGTCGCGGAGCCTTTGCGGCTTACCTGGATATCGATCATCCGGATATCGCTGAATTTTTACAGATCAAAAGTATTGGTCACCCTATACAAAACCTGTTTACAGGCGTATGCGTACCCGACTACTGGATGCAGGATATGATCGAAGGCGATAAAGAAAAACGTGAGATCTGGGCCAAGTTGCTCGAAAGCCGCCAGCAGAAAGGTCTCCCTTATATCTTCTTTACCGATAACGTCAACCGTAACAAACCACAGGTATATAAAGATCTGAACTACATGATCAATGCCAGCAATCTTTGCTCGGAGATCATGCTGCCATCCAGCAACGATGAGTCGTTCATCTGCTGCCTGAGCTCTATGAACCTGGAGCTGTACGATGAGTGGAAAGATACTGATGCGGTACGTTTGGCTATCTTCTTCCTGGATGCGGTATTACAGGAATTTATCAACAAAACAGAAGGTAATCATTACCTGGCAAGCGCCAATAAATTCGCCAAGCGTCACCGTGCTTTAGGCCTGGGTGTATTGGGCTGGCACTCTTACCTGCAGCGCAATATGATTCCGTTTGAAGGGTTGAGAGCCAAGCAGCTGACTTCTAAAATATTTGCTGATATTAAAGAAAAAGCTGATAAAGCTACTGCCGACCTGGCAAGAATTTATGGTGAGCCGGAAGTATTAAAAGGCTATGGTCGCCGCAATACCACTACTATGGCTATTGCACCTACTACGTCTTCTTCAGCTATATTAGGACAAACCTCTCCGGGTATTGAGCCATTTAGCAGCAACTATTATAAAGCAGGTTTGGCAAAAGGTAACTTTATGCGCCAGAACAAATACCTGAAACAATTACTGGAATTTAAAGGACTGGATAACGAAGATACCTGGCGTAATATTATGCTGAACCACGGTAGCGTGCAGCAGGTAGAAGGTTTAACGCCCGAAGAAAAATCGGTATTTAAAACCTTTAAAGAAATCAGTCAGCTGGAAATTGTACAGCAGGCCGCCATCCGCCAGCAGTATGTAGACCAGGCACAGAGCCTGAATCTAAACATACCAAGCAATCTGCCGGTGAAAGATGTAAACAAGCTGATGATTGAAGCATGGCAGCTGGGTGTAAAAACCCTGTACTACCAGCGCAGCCAGAGCGTGAGTAAAGAGCTGGTAACAAGTTTAGTTACCTGTGTGAGCTGCGAAGCGTAAAGAACTAAATAAGATTAAGCCCGGATCATTGAAAGATGGTTCGGGCTTTTTATTTTACTGGCCGGATTTTTATATGCAGCTTATGCGTTGTTGAGCTTCGTGTAAGAACAGAATGTTTGAGGTTTTGATGGGGCAATTACTTCATACACGCAATTATCTTATTCATTAAACTTCATTTTCGCGAAAGTCAGACTTGATGCTGTTTCTCCAGTGCCTAGTTCTCCGTATTTGTTTGATCCGGCGGCCCAAAACGTGCTGTCCGTTTTTAATATAATAGTTTGTGAAATTCCGGAGCTTACTTTAACTGCCTTATCCGTAATTTTTATTGGAACCAGTTTCCCATTAGTTGTTCCATCGCCAAATTGACCACTTCCGTTATTGCCCATTGCCCAAAGAGAGAGATCTTCTTTGATGTAAAAACTGTGGGTAAAGCCGCAGGAAATTCCGATAACCTTATCCGTTATTTTTACAGGCAAGAATCTGGTGGTCGTTGTTCCATCGCCAAGTTGGCCACTACTATTATTACCAGCCGCCCAAAGTGTTTTGTCGGTTTTAAGAATGAGTGTGTGTAAATAACCTCCTGCCATATCAATTACGTTGTTCATTAGCTGGATAGGAGTTGTGGCCACCCCATTGGGCATTCTGGGGTCGTTATGGCCAGTACCAAATTGTCCACTGGAATTTTTTCCAAATCCCCAAAGGACATGGTCGGGGCCAAGAAATAATGCATGGCGGGCACCGGCCTCTATTTTTGAAACCCCGTCCATAAGCTTCCGCACTCTTGGCTCTTGTCCTGCACTTATCATCCAAACGCTTTTGTCGCTTTTTAGGAAAACACCGAGTGCTATACCGGTCACGTATACCGCCTTTGCAGTGACAACATCGTCGGCTATTTTTGTAAATCCTACACCGGCTTCCAAGCCAGGGCCGTTCTTACCCGATATCCACAAAGTGCCGTCAGTTTTTACAACCAATGTGTATACAACTCCGGAGGAAACTGCTGATACATTAGCCATTATCGTAATTAAACCGTTCTTTACTTCAGGTGCAACGCCTAATCCGAACTCTTCATTTTGGTTGTTTCCGGCAGCCCAAAGGGTATGATCAGATTTTAGTACAAAACTTTTATAATCGCCGGCAGATAACTGAAATGTCCTGTAATTCTCTAAGTTCACGGCCGCAGGAGCCGAATTGATTTCTCTCTTACAGGCTTGACCAATAATTAGTGAAAGAAATAATAAATTTAACTTAACATAGGCTATGCCTCTTCTCATTAGTAACTGATTTTAGTTGGAACTGTAAAAATAGTTGATATCTCCACTTTTTCAGCTAATTGCAATGAATTACTTATTGTTTATAGGGTGCCAACAAATCAGAGATATTTTGATTTTTTAGAGGTGTCTTTGCTTTGGCGCTTTTCAACACAGCCTACAGAGCCTTTAAAGTATCTTCATTATCTACTTTCAGCACCTCTTCAATTACCGATATTTTCCTTGTATCTGTAGTATGCATAACAGCATTTTTAAGCTATTCAAATTTACATTAATTTTTCGATTAAAGCTACGAGTTTCGGCATACCACTGTCACCCTGAGCCTGACGAAGGGTACTGGTCGTGACGCCCGTGCTCAATGCCCGCCTTATCGGATGGGCAGGGTTCGTCTCCGAAGGAGTCCTTTGGACCGGCTCACCATGACAGCGCGCAGACCAACTTCATTGTCATTTCGACCGAGCGAAACATGGTGAAGCGAGCGCCCGCCCGGATGACTGGTCGGACGGGGAGAAATCTGTCCAATAATAGAAGGAGATTCCTCGACTTCGCTACGCTGCGCTCGGAATGACGGCATACCACTGTGACCCTGAGCCTGACGAAGGGGACTGGTCGTAACGCCCGTGCTCAATGCCCGCCTTATCGGACGGGCAGGGTTCGCCTCCGAAGGAGTCCTTTGGACAGGCTTACCATGACAGCGCACTTATGTGGTGTAAGCCCGCCTGCGGCAGGCAGGCAAATATTAATTGTTCATTTGCCAAGCACACCGCTCAATAGATATTCCCCCGCCAATCGCCCTGGCAACCTCCCGAAACTTCGGGAGGCGGTGTCCTTTTTTGCTCCACTTTTTTGGACAAGCAAAAAATGTGAAAAGAAAAATTGTTTACTATTGTTGAAATATTAGGCGTAGAAATTTGCGAGTTGCGGGTAACAGGGAAGAAGTAAAAGCTATTTCAATGAAATTCGACTATCACAGATTTATAAAAGATATCGACAAAATTAACCTTGAAGATATTTGTTCAGATTGGCAATGGCTTCTTAATCATGAGCACGTACCGATAGTGGTATCGTGTTCCGGAGATGCGTTTCTAGCTCATAAAACCGGGTCAATCAGTTGGCTGGATACAGGAATTGGTAAACTAACAAAAGTTGCGGATAACACTGACTCCTTTTTTGAAGCGCTTGAAGATTCCGATAATAGCGATCTTTGGTTGCTTGCCTCAGTTGTATCGGACTTGATTGATACAGGGGTGACATTGGCAGAAAATGAAGTATATAGTTATAAGATAATGCCTGTTTTAGGCGGAGATTATTCAGTGGCTAATTTTGAGGCAACTGATATATCAGTTCACTTCAGCATGACGGGGCAGATTTGCAAGCAGGTGGCGGCAATGCCTGATGATATAGATTGAAAGGACATGTTGCCAAGTGTAGTTGGTAAGTTGTGCGAGCTATTGGTAACGGGGAAGAAGTAAAACATTAAGGAGTTAAGGTTCATTAAGTCTTCTTCTTAATTAACTTAATATCTTAATGGTTCTAAAACTATTTGCTAAAGTGTGCAGGCTGCAGATAAAGAGAAAAAACAACATAACCTATATGTACGAAATACAAAAACAAACGAGTACTGGTGCAAGAATCATATTTGGGATAATCATAGTCGCATTTATAAGCTTTATTCTAAGGGTAGCATTGGGTACTTCAGAAACCAATTTTAATGACGATTTAATACATGCTGCTAATAAGATCAATGCCCATGTGCCTATTATAATTGATAGCACAACAAGATTTGATGGTGTTAATGCATTGTCGGGCAAAACTTTTCAATACAATTATACACTTACTACTATAGAAAGAACAGAAATTGATACGCAGGCATTTAAAGATGCACAAAAAGAAGCGATGCTAAAAACAGTTGCAAAAAATCCTGACCTTTCTTTGTTTAAGAAAAACGGTGTAGAATTAAGAGCAATGTACGCAGACAAGAATGGCGATTATGTGGCTTCAGTGTCTTTATTTCCTAACGAGTATTAAAGAGCCAGAAGTGTGCGAGCTGCTGGTAACGCAGAGGAAATAAACATTAAGGAGTTAAGGATCATTAAGCGTTCTCTTAATTGCCTTAATCCCTTAATGGTTCAAAAATATTTCGCTGAGGGCGCGAGCTGCCGGTAACGGTGGTTACATACGTCACTGTATAAACAAAAGCTTTGGAATTAAAATTTTATCTTTAATTATGGGAGGATTTTTAGCAATTTCGGGAGTTATTGGCAAAACAAAAGCCGAAGTTATCGACAGTTTAACCAAGTATGCTATAGCAAATGGTGGCGGATTAGAGCAAGCTGATAATATTAAAAGTGAACAAAACCGTTGTGTTGTTGATGAAGCAAACGGCAACATTTCTGTTTTATATCCTCAGGGGTATGTAGAATGGGATAGTAGTTCAGAGTTTATTTCAAGGGATCTTAATGTTACTGTATTTTCCTTTCACGTTCACGATGGGGATTTATGGATGTATGTTTTATATCATGGGGGAGAAATAGTTGATCAATTTAATCCCATTCCTGACTATTGGGACGATAGTCTTTCTGAGGAGGAACTTAGTAGTTGGAATGGTAATGCCGATGTTGTAGCTAAATATCACTCCGATATTCAGGCAGGCAACATTGAAAAGTATTTAGTGCGGTGGTCTATAGGTGGTGAGAATGAAACTGCAAAAGCTTATCAAACAGATCAGTATGGTAAAGAAGATTGGCAGTTGATTGACTTTATGAGCAAGCTTAAAATACCCGCTCCGATAGACGATAATTGGAATCCCAAGGGACAAACATATCAATTTTGGACAACACAGTTAATGCTGGAATCTGAACCGGTTCAAATGAATAATAAACAAATCCCTACAAGTAAGCCTTGGTGGAAGTTTTGGTGATAATAGTTTTATCAGCGAGTGCTGGCAGCAATGAAAAATAAAACAGTAATAAGTTAAGACTCGTTAAGCGTTTCTTAATTTTCTTCATCCCTTAACGGTTCAAAACTATAAGTTGAAGCATTCGGATTGATGGTAACTGTAGAAATAAAATATTAAAAAGCAGGGGGCGTGATGCAGTTATTTTAAAAGACTTCTTACCGAAGAAATATGGACATACCAATTTTAGATAATAACAAATGTTCTGTTCTTATAGCTGAGTATGCAACAGGGCATGTATACAAAAGAGATTTAACTTTATTTTTAAATGATATAGATGATCATTTCGATGTTTTTCAGGTGTTTAATAGTTTTTCATCGGCAAAAGAATATGCTGTTAATTTAATT
>JBQGCI010000385.1:0-2765 GCA_052038405.1 Acinetobacter pittii | reverse complement strand
ACTGGTACTTGAACAATAGCAATACTCTGAATCAGGATCCTGTTTGCCATATTCAGTTTTTACTTTCCCAAAAATGACAGCATCGTTAGGATCAATACTGCCCCGTGCTCAACATCACCAGGGTACAGGCTTCTATCGTTTGCACGCCCTGTTCCCGGGCCTTCTGAGCTAATGCATTATTTTCGGCCCCGGGGTTAAAGATGATGCGTTTCGGGTTCAGTGATAAAACATAATCCTCGTATTCTTTCTGGTTTTGTTCATTCATATACATAGTTACGGTATCAATATCTTCTTCTTCCGGTTGGGATTTATGAATGACCACATCGCCCACTTTTCCTTCGCGGCGACCGATGGCTACCACGTCGTGCCCGCTCGCCCTTAATCTTCTTAAAGCCATGTTACCATATCGCGAGGCATTTTCTGATGCCCCTAAAACCAGCGTTTTTTTATTTGCCATACATATTGTTTTGTTGATGGGTAAATGCGGAGCTACCTGCTGACAGGTGCACCGGTGCGCCGGAGTGCACGTCCGGAGGACTTTTTTGAAGACGCAATATTGATGCCATGGGCATTACAGCCGGTAAGCAAAAATAAAAAAGCCACAATGTAATAACACTGTGGCTTGTATAAAGTTTGAAGTACTGTTAAACCAGCATACGCAAAGGTTCTTCCAGGAAGCTCTTCAGTGTTTGCAGGAACGCTGCTCCCACAGCGCCATCCGCTACGCGGTGATCGCAGGTAAGGGTAACTTTCATGATATTGCCAATAGTGATCTGCCCGTTTTGCACTACAGGCACCTGGTTGATAGCGCCTACAGCAAGGATGCAAGATGCCGGAGGGTTGATAATGGCGGTGAATTCTTCAATGCCAAACATACCCAGGTTGGAGATAGTGAAGGTGTTGCCTTCCCACTCTGCCGGAGCCAGTTTCTTCGATTTGGCCCGTCCCGCCAGGTCTTTCACCTCGCCCGCAATTTGAGACAAAGACTTAGTATCTGCAAAGCGAACTACCGGTACCAGCAATCCCTGGTCTACAGCTACCGCCACACCAATATCAATATGATGATTCACACGAATGGTATCGCCTTGCCAGCTGCTATTGATATCGGGATGTTGTTTTAAAGCAAGCGCCGCCGCCTTAATCACCAGGTCGTTAAAAGATATTTTATTAGGAGATACTTCGTTGATCTGTGCACGGCTGGCAACCGCCTTATCCATGTTGATTTCCATGGTCAGGTAGATTTCAGGAGCCGAGAACTTCACTTCAGAAAGACGTCTGGCAATTGTTTTCCTCATTTGAGAAACCGGAACATCTTCAAAAGAAACCTGGCCTGTAATGGCAGAGCCGGTGGACGCCGGCGCCTGAGCTGCAGATTTTTCCTGAGCCGCCGGTTTAGCTGCCGACGGCTTATAGTTGTCAATATCCGATTTGGTAATTCTTCCACCATCTCCCGAACCTTGCACGCTGCCCAGATCGATGCCTTTTTCCGCAGCCAGCTTTTTAGCTAAAGGAGATGCTTTGATACGACCATTTTCTGTCGATGGCTGGTCTGATGTGGCACCGGGGGCCTCATCCCTTACAGCAGGGGCACCTTCGGCTTCCTGAACAGCTGCATTGGTTCCGGCTTCTACATCATCGCCTTTGCTGCTGATAGAACCGCCACCTTTAACAGCGGCCACGATCTCATCTACATTTACTTTGCTCTCTTCGCCAATAATACAGAGCAGCTCGTTCACCTGTATCTTATCGCCGGCTTTGGCACCCTGGTATAATAATTTACCATTTTTGTAGCTTTCCAGCTCCATGGTGGCTTTATCCGTTTCGATTTCAGCCAGCAAATCGCCCTTTTTCACATCGTCGCCAATGTTCTTGGCCCAGCTGGCAATAACGCCTTCTGTCATCGTATCGCTCAGGCGAGGCATTAATACTACCTCTTCAAGTTTAGATACGTCTATGGTTGAGCCAGAAGTAGCTGTTGCTGCTTTTTCTTCAGTTTTAGCTGTTTCCTTTACCGGTTCTTCTTTTTTCTCCTCTTTAGCTTCAACACTTCCGCCTGATTTCCCGTTCACTAAGCCAGAAATGTCCTCTCCTGCTTCCCCCACAATTACCATCAGGTCATCTACCTGCAATTTTCCGCCGGTATCTGCTCCCAGGTATAAAATGGTTCCGTCTTTATAGCTTTCCAACTCCATGGTGGCGTTATCGGTTTCAATTTCAGCCAGCAAATCGCCTTTTTTTACACTATCGCCTACTTTTTTATGCCAGGCAGCAATCACCCCTTCAGTCATTGTATCACTCAAACGGGGCATTAAAATTTTATCAGCCATGTATATAAAATATTTCGCCCGAAATTAGTGAATTATAGTGAATAGGCAATAGTGAAATGTGCGCGGCCGCAGATTCTACTTTTTAGGAAAATAATAGTAAAAAAACACAGGAAAGCGGCAAAAAAATACCGTTTTCTGTGTTCCTTATCGGCATAATATGCCTTGATTTCAATCTTGATTAAGTTTCCGGTCCAGCGTACTAACGCCCCAGTTCCAGCTTGAGCTTATCCTTCAATTGTTGCACTAAAGGGTATTTGGCTATCATTTTCTGGTATTGTTCTACTAAAGATAACGGGCGCTCTGTCACTTCCTCCTGTACCGGCTGGCGGTTCGCATCAATGAGGTTAAAGAGCTGTAACTGGGTATTCTGTAATTCTACCTTTAAAAATTCAGCGGCTTCATTTTTGGTGATTTCCACGAACCGGTTTTCCAGCGGGT
>JBQGCI010000384.1:0-2709 GCA_052038405.1 Acinetobacter pittii | reverse complement strand
TTCGCTATACCTGGCCTGGTCAAAGGCTAGTTTGTTTTTTGTCCAGTCTGTTTCTAGTATACTTGAATCTTCAGTATTCGTTTTGATGGTAATAACGGAAATATCCGGAACAGGCATCTCATCTGCTTTTAACCGGGTAATATGATCCGGGTCATTATTGGCCACTATCTTTTCATGGGGTTTTAACACCACCAGGTTGCGTTCCTTTCTTTTGTTCAATATCACTTCCACCGAACCTTCCAGCAAAGTGGTCTGTGTATTTTTTTCATTATCATATGCCCGGACATTGAAAACGGTACCCAGCACTTTTACATCCATGGCATGTGTATGTACGATAAAAGGATGCCTGGCATCTTTTGCTACCTCAAAATAGGCTTCACCCTCCAGGAATACCTCTCTTACCTGCTTGCCGAAAGACTGGTTATAGCTTAAACGTGTGTCTGAATTCAGGAAAACGCGGGTGCCGTCGGGTAATACCAGGTTAGACTTGGAGCCTTTTTTTGTTGTAAGGATATTTTTAGATTGATCAGCAGGCCCGCTATTGGTCAGAAGGCTGAATAGTGCCACACTGCCCATGGCTAACACCAACGCTGCGGCAACTGTCCATGCCAATTTTTTAATGGGGCTCCTGCGTTTCGGTAACGGATCCGGACTGTGCACTGCCGTCCCGACTTGTTCCTTTACGCGTTGAAGGCGTTTTTGAATATAGGAGGGATCGTAATGCTGCTGCTCCTGGAACCTGCCTTTCAGCAGGCTGGCTAACAAATGCGATAGTTGTTGATCACCGGGATTGCTTTTCAGGTGATCAGATAGCTCCCTGGATTCCGGTAACGTAATGACTCCGGATTCCCTTTTTCTAAGCAATTCAATAAGTCTGTTTTTATCCATTCATCAGGGTGCTGTTATAGTAAGTCGGTTTGAAAACCCCCTTACCCCTAAAGCAAGGAAAAAAAATCAGGCTTTTTTTCGCAAAAGGTTTTCGGCAATGTCAGGCAGCATTTGCTGTAATGCCACGGCAAGCTTTTTAATTGCAATGTTCATCTGGCTTTCTACAGTTTTAACCGAAAGTTGCAGCAATTGAGCGGTTTCTTCATATTTAAGGCCTTCTTCTTTAATCAAACGGAAGATCTGGCGGCATTTGGGTGGCAGCTGGTTAATGGCCTCATTGATGCGCATGATATTTTCTTTGCTGATATAGGTCAACTCAGGGCTGGAGTAACTCAGTTCCATATTGTCAGCGTAATCTTCACTGTATATCCGGTTTTGCTTTTTCAAAGCGCTGAGCGAGGTATATTTAACCGCTGTATAAATATAGTGAGAGGGACTTTTAACAGCTACCATCGTTTTCCGGTTCTGCCATAGCTTTACAAATACATCTTCCACCACTTCTTCGGCCAGCTGGCGGTCTTTAATAATATGGTTGGCAAATGCAACCAGCCCCGGGAAATAGAAGGTGAACAGCTCGTCAAATGCCGGCTGACTATCATGCTCGGCTATTACGAGCAGCAGGTATCGTTTGCGATCTTCATTCATAATTAATGAGCCATTGGTTGAGGCTACTAAAGCGAATCGTTGCCAGGCGGTGCCTGATCATAAAGGAATAAATTTATTTTCTTCCCTTCAAATATATATCTTTATCGCAAAAACGATTTTGCTTTTTCAATATTTTTTTTAATTTTGAGGGCTCGCTCGATGATTGCCGGCGATCGATTCAAATTTATCCACCTTTTACAATTGCCATGTTCGGAAAAATAAGATTGAGTTTAATATTGAGTGGTTTATTCATAACCGCTACCGGTTTGGGGCAAACAGGAAAGCGCCTTACCGGTTACGTAAATACTTTTATAGGTACCACCACGCTTTGGGATAGTGCAGACCTGGGGTATAAGCCTACCCGCAGAGCCTGGGGCGGAGAAACTTACCCCGGCGCAACCCTCCCTAATTCGATGGTACAGGTAACGCCCGTTACCATGTGGCGTAGCGGCTCAGGCTATCAATATGAAGATACCGTTGTATACGCATTTGCCCATACCAGCAAGGGACATTGGAACCTTTGCTATGTGCCTCTAATAGCGGTAAGCGGAAAAGTTGAACCCCAAACCTATTATTCACCTTTTCACCATTCCCGTGAATCAGCCAGTCCGGGTTACTACCAGGTATATCTTGATAAATATGATATCAATGCAGAAGTAACCTCAACGCTGCGTTGTGCTTTTCATAAATATACTTATAAAAACGGGCAGGGCAAAAAAATGCTGGCCGACCTGGCACGTTCGAACGAAAGAGTGAACGAATGGAAAATAGAACAATTAAATGACAGCGTTTTTGCAGGCAATCAAAAAACCGGCGCTGATTTTTATTTTTACGCGGTCTCTAATCATCAGATACGGAACATCGAAGCAGTGAAGGATGGTGATGCAGAAGTGCGTATTGTTAATTATATAGATAAAGCCTCCAACGAGCCGCTCGAAGTAAAAGTAGGCTTCTCCTATGTAAGTGTGGAGAACGCCCGTATGAACCTGGAAGCGGAGCTGGCAGCTAAAACTTTCGATCAGGTTAGAAAAGAAGCAGCTCATACCTGGGAGACATTATTATCTAAAATCGAGGTAAGTGGCGGAACCGAAGACCAGAAGGAAACTTTTTATTCCACTCTATACCGCTCGTTCCTGTGGCCTATTTTGCTGAGCGACGTAAACGGGGATTTCAAAA
>JBQGCI010000383.1:0-6075 GCA_052038405.1 Acinetobacter pittii | reverse complement strand
GCAATGATCAATAAAAAGATCAGTAAAATCAATCCATTGCTGAGACTGGTAGAGAACAACTGTATTCCCTTTGCATCCAACATACGCACATATACGATCAATGCAGTAAACACAGCAGTGATGCCCAGCACCCAGGCAACAATTACCGGTTGAAATACTTTAATGCCCTGTTTAAAAGATACAATAACCATAGCGGTTATGGTTGCCACAAACGTGGCGATCATACAGGGTATAAAAATTTCGGTAGGGAACTGCGACTTCAGCGCTACTCTATCTGCTATGATCACAGTTGGGATCAAAGTGAGCCCTGATGCATGCAGGCACAAAAACATGATCTGCGCATTGGTAGCTTTGGTCTTATCGGGATTTAGTTCCTGCAGGCTCTCCATGGATTTGATCCCAAACGGCGTTGCTGCATTATCCAAGCCCAGTAAGTTAGCCGAGAAATTCATTACCATATGCCCCATGGCCGGATGATTTTTGGGAACCTCCGGGAAGATCTTTGAAAAGAAGGGGCCAATAATACGCGACAAGAATCGTACACCGCCCGCCTGCTCGGCAATATTCATAAAACCCAGGAACAAAGCCATAATACCAATCAGTCCGATACACAATGTAACCGCATCTTTGGTGGTTTCGAACACTCCATTGGTTGATTGTAAACTATACATTTTAAACTGCCCGGCGCCCAGGGCTATCACCTGTTGGCCTTCCCATTTTGCGCTATTTTGCCCCGCTGCCAACTGGCTGTGTACCGAAGCAGGCAGCGTTAACGAATCCACCGTTTCCACAAAAGTGGTATCGCCGCTTTTGCCCGTTACCATTTGTGTGAATATCTGCTGCTGGCTATCCTGAAACACAAACCTGCCTAAAGCCACCGCCAAAGCAATAATAATAAAGGCACTCCATATCCTGCTTAATACCATACCCTTTAATTCTGTTATTTTGTTTTATATTTCTTAAGCTCCTTTTTCAAAAAGTTTTCCAGTTGCTTTTTAGTCGGCAACACTATAGCGTACTTAGATACAAACATCTTCTCTTCAATAGTTGCGCCGGCATATTCCACCATCGCATTGTTTTTATCGGTTACCAGCAAAATACCAATAGGTGGGTTATCCCCTTCGGTACGACAATTCTTTTCGTAATAATTTAAATAAGATTTTAATTGAGAAGCATGATAGCTCACAAATTTCTCAACTTTTAATTCTACCAGTACATGACAGTGTAAAATACGGTGATAAAACACCATGTCCACAAAAAAATATTCATCGCCTATCAGTAGTCGCTTTTGCCGGGCCTCAAAGCAAAATCCGTTCCCCAGCTCCAGGATAAATTTTTCCAGGTGCGTTAGCAATGCCGTTTCCAGCTCTGTTTCATGTATCGTTTCCGATTGAGGTAACTGTAAGAAATCAAAAAAATAAAAGTCCTTGATCACATCTGTAGCCTGCGCAGGCTTTATCTTTTTTTCTATTTCCTGTAAGGACAGCTTTTTATTCTGAGACAGGCCTGTTCTTTCATAAGACAAAGTATGAATGGCCCTTCTTAAATCTCTTACCGAAGGCTGCGTATGAATCAGCAACAATTCATAGTAAAGCCTTTTATACGCATCCTCTATTTTAACAAGCTCCGTGAAATGTGAAAAAGATGTGGTGGCGAATAGCTGTACAATATGTTTTTTGTATTGGGCTAACGTAACTCCTTTTACCGGGGAAAACAACCGATTGGCTGAAACGCCTGCTACGACTGGCTTAGATAGGTCAGACACTGTCTGACCTATTGGTATCATTTGTTGAAATTCGTCAGACACTGTCTGACCTATTGAGGAATAAGAAAGATAAAACCTACGGAAATTCTTCAGGTTGGTTTCTGAAAGCCCGCTGATTTTGATACGTCGCGCCAGCTTCTCTAAAAGTAAGTCTCCATATTTTGCCCTGTCATCTCCTTTCTGCTCATACTCCACGATATAAAACCCGATGAGCCAGTTACGAAGCGTAACGTGGCGGTTTACTGCATTTACAGCTGACTGCTGCAGCAGCACATGGGTTTTTGAAATGGAAGAAAGCAGCCCTTTAAAGTCCATTACCAAAAATAAGAAGATTATTGTAAGTCCTGGCCTCGGCTTAAAATACTTACCTTTGCGGACTTTTATGGTCAGATGCCCCGCGGGCATGAACCCATAATAACATTATTATTCAAATTAAAATAATATGGCTTTACAAGCAGGTATAGTAGGTTTACCCAATGTAGGAAAATCAACCTTATTTAACGCGGTAAGTAACAGCGCTAAAGCGCAGGCTAGCAATTACCGTTTTTGCACAATTGAACCCAATGTCGGACTGGTAGATGTTCCGGATGAGCGTATTGCAAAGTTGGCCGAACTGGTGCAACCCGATCGTACGGTGCCTACTCAAATTGAAATAGTAGATATTGCGGGGCTTGTTAAAGGAGCCAGCAAAGGAGAAGGATTAGGAAACAAGTTTTTGGCAAATATCCGCGAAGTAGATGCCATTATACATGTGATCCGCTGCTTTGAAGATGAAAATGTACTGCGCGAGGAAGGCGCTATCAACCCCGTAAGCGACAAAGAGATCATTGATACCGAACTGCAGTTGAAAGATCTGGATAGTGTTGAAAAACAGATCCAGAAAAAGGAAAAACAAGCTAAAACGGATGCAAAGGCAAAAGCTGAACTGGAAGTGTTACAACGCTGCCAGGCACACCTGGAGCAGGGTAAAAGCATTCGCGCATTGGATTTGAGCAAGGAAGAGAAAGCGGCAATAGCAGACCTTTTTTTACTTACCGGCAAGCCGGTACTGTACGTGGCCAACGTAGATGAAGCCTCTATGCATACCGGCAACCAATACTCAGAAGCGCTGCAAAAAGTTGCTGCAGAGGAGGGTGCTGAAATCATCATCATGAATAACTCCATCGAAGCTCAGATCTCTGAAATGGATGACCCGGATGATAAAGCTTTATTTATGGACGAATATAAGATGACAGAACCAGCATTAAGCCGCCTTATCCGTTCGGCATATAAGCTGCTAGGTTTAAACACTTATTTCACCGCTGGTGTACAGGAAGTACGCGCCTGGACCTTCCATGAAGGATGGAAAGCTCCACAATGTGCAGGTGTGATACATACCGACTTTGAAAAAGGTTTTATTAAAGCGGAGGTAATTGGTTATAATGATTATATCACTTATAAATCAGAAGCCGCTGCAAGAGACGCCGGAAAGCTTAGAATTGAAGGCAAAGAATACCTGGTGAAAGACGGAGACGTCATGCACTTCAGATTTAACGTATAATCACTGAAGATATAGCGTAAGAGCCCGGTTTTCAAGACCGGGTTTTTCTATGTTATACATTTTGCTATCTTTAAGAAATGATTTGCTTACCCCATACGAAATGTAAAAACTTACGGGTATTCTTTGTATGCCTGTTATTCTGTCTTACTGCAATCCTTTTTTCCCAGTCGTGCAACAAATCGAAAGATACCGGAACCGTCGATCCCCCCGCTGTGGACACCCGCGATTCTACAGTTAACATCAAATTTTTTAAAATAGAAAAAAAGAATAATCCACAATTATTACACGATATACAATTTGAAATAAAAGGCAATACTATTGTGGGCAGGCTTTCCAGGTTTCACCATACACTTGTGCCAAGTTTTAGCTCCAATGCTTCGAAGGTTACCGCAAGTGGTATAGACCAGGTTAGCGAGATCAATAAAGTTGACCTTCGAACTGCTGGTGTTTACTCCTTTTTTTCGGAAAATGGCAAACGGCATGACTTTAGATTAATTATCACCTGGGATGGTGATCTGCCCCAAATTTCGATTAATACCCAGGGTAACATGCCTATTGTTTCGAAAGATAATTATCTGCCGGCTACAATTAACATCGATGGTAAAAACATTTATAGTAATTTTTCCGGCACGACCCAGATCCGGGGTCGTGGCAATTCTACCTGGAGTTATCCCAAAAAACCCTATCGTTTAAAGCTCGATACCGAGGCCGAATTATTGGGCCTTTCTGCAGAAAAAGACTGGGTATTGCTGGCCAATTATCTGGATGAAACGTATTTATTAAACAGCATTGCTTTTCACGTTGGCAAGCAACTCAACATTCCATACACCAATTCCGGGATACCGGTAGAATTAACCGTTAACGGGCAATATGCTGGCATATACCTGTTTACCGAACAGGTGGAAGTAGCATCTGACAGGGTAAATATTGGGGATCAGGGTTTATTACTCGAACTCGACAGTTACTACGATGAAGATCCAAAATTCACTTCGGACAACTTTAAATTGCCAATAATGGTGAAACACCCTAAAGTGAATAACGCTACAGATCTGTCCTCCATTAAAGCACAATTTCAGCAAATGGAAAGCCTGGTTTTCGCCAGCTCCTTTCCTGATAATAACTATCTCGATTTTATCGACAATGAATCAATTGCTAATTTTTTAATGGTTTTTATGCTTACGGATAATGAAGAGCTCAATCACCCCAAAAGCGTTTATATAAACAAAAAAGCAAATGAAAAATTTGTGCTCGGGCCGCTTTGGGATTTCGACTGGGCTTATGGATACGAGGGCACTCAAAAACATTTCTGGCATTATGACCGGTTCTTTTGGACAGGCTCTTCAGCCGGGGTTGGTACCCGCTTTTTTCAAAAGCTTCTTTCTTCCCCTCAAACCGTTGCGCTGCTAAAACAAAAATGGGCCAGCTTCGCAACCAATAATAAACTCCAGATATTTGTTGACGATTGGGCTTTTATTCTAAAAGAAGCAAGAGAAAGAGACTACGCCCTCTGGAAACGGGGAAATGTAAGCTATCAAACCGATATAACTGCTTTAAAAACCTGGCTTACCAATAGGATCAGCTATCTTACAACATACATAAACGGGCTGCAGTAGTATTATAACGCCATCAGGCTGCATCCCCGTAAATCACTGTTGTCCATTCTTCCGGTTACTTCAAATTGGCCGTTTTCATGTAAAACACCCAGATCATCAGTGGCAATAAAACTACAGGAATAGATATTGGCCAAATCAATAACATTGATAAGCCCTCTTGTTGAACCTGTACCTTTTGTATTTTTTATAGTGAGCGGATCCTCTTCGTCTCTCAATAAAATACGCATCCAATCCGGGGTTCTAAACAGCCCGTCTCCTTTGGAGTAAGCCTGGGACAACAGTTCGGTCATACCATACTCCGAATGTACCTCCCGAAGCGCAAAGGCATTCTTCAATACCTCATGCACTTCCTGCCTGATCATTTCCCTGCGTCGACCTTTCATACCACCTGTTTCCATCACCACCGTATGATGCAATGGCAGCTGATGCTTCTCCACAAAATCAAGCAGGCCAAAAGTCACCCCTATCAGTAATGTTTTTTGTCCGGCCCGCTCCAAAGCCTGAAGCGTCTCATACATCTTTTCAAATTCATATAAATAAAAACCACTCCTTTCATGCCCGCTTCTTTTCACCAGCTCCTCCACCATATAAACCAGCGAAGAACGCTGACGCTCCAGGTAAGAGGGCAATAGCCCTAATACGCACCATTGTGCAGGGTTACCATAAAACTGTTCGAAAGCTGCCAAAAAGCTTTGTTCATAAATACGCTTTGTTTTTACATAATGCCTGCTGTTAATCGTTTCGGTAGTACCGCTGCTTTCAAATATTACTTCCGGTTTAAAGGTAGTTGTTATTACATCGTGTGTTTTAAAAAAGCGAATGGGCAAAAAAGGTATTTTTGAAGGCTCGTTAACTGTAGCAACATCAACTCCCAGTGCATTTATATATTTTTGATAGATATGATTGTGCTGATATTGAAACCGGAACAGCTCCAGGCAAATTGTATCAAAGTCTACTGAACCTGTGAAAATTTCATTGGCCAGTTGGTTTCCGATATCCATGTATTTTTAAATATTTTTGAACAAAAATAATTTCATTGCTGGCATCTTACAATAGAAAGTTTTTTGATTTCATTATTTTCAGTAATATTTTCATAGCGCTCTGTGCTGTGGCAATGGCCGGATACAGCACCCATCTTTTTTCTGTGGGTTTCCCGC
>JBQGCI010000382.1:0-13309 GCA_052038405.1 Acinetobacter pittii | reverse complement strand
AAACCCCGGAGAGCAAGTGCAGGTATCATACTGGACAACGGCCCCTGCAGAAGCGGCTTTTGTGAAAGCCAATGCAGGGTTCAAGCCCGTACAACACAGCCTGATTGAGACAGCCAGTTGTTTTTCCATTTCAGCGGCTGTTGGAGGCATGGAGATATTGAATGATTTTGCTCAGAAGCAGATGCTGGTCAGACAGCTTTCTTCGAAAGGCAAGATTATTTCGGTTGAAGATATCAAATTGTTATGCTATGAGATCTTCGGGCAAAAGCTCAGAGAAGTTCAGGTTCAGAAAACAATGAAAGTACTTACAGGTACGCGTTCGGGTATTAGCCGGGTTATTGAAATAACGCTATCTGTAGCCAATGACAACTATACAGAAGAAGAGA
This sequence comes from Acinetobacter pittii, assembly GCA_052038405.1. Taxonomy (GTDB): domain Bacteria; phylum Bacteroidota; class Bacteroidia; order Chitinophagales; family Chitinophagaceae; genus Niabella. The sequence goes on along the minus strand of JBQGCI010000382.1, from coordinate 12,923 downwards.
TAGCATACCTGGTTAAACAGCTTTCTTATCAGTTACAATTAAACGGGTCGTTTATGTTCCCTTTTGAGATTAATATCAAGGATGAATAACGATTTGTTTAAAACATTAAGAAGGCCTGCTGTGTCATACCATTCAACCTTAACTAATCTTAACTCCTTAATAGTTCTATTATTTTTAACCATTAAGAGATTAAGGAACATTAGAAAAGGAGCGTAACAGCATACCGCCTTAACCAACCTTTGCTCCTCAACTCATGATTTCATCACCATCACACTTAAACTGTCCAGACGAATTCATCGTTGATCGTATCCAATGTGATGGTTGTGCCGGGTGTTAACTCACCTGCAATAATCTTTTTCGATAAAGGTCTGCGCACCTGCGACCGTATAGCACCATGCAAAGGACGCGCTCCATATTCAGGTGTAAAACCAAGCACGGCTATTTTACTTTTAGCTGCTGGTGTTATTGTCAATGATATTTGTTGCTTTTCAAGCGCTGCATGCAGATCTTTCAGGTTGATCTCCAGGATGCGTTCTACCATTTGCTGTGTCATAGGTGCAAAAGGAACGATCTCGGTTAGCCGTCCTAAGAACTCCGGACGGAAATGATTGCCCATGGTCGTGAGCAATTGTGAATGATCCGGTATTTCGCCTTTATTAAAAGCATCTACCACGAACTTGCTGCCGATATTGGAAGTAAATATGATCAGTGAATTGGAAAAATCTCCTTCTTTACCCAATTTATCATGCAATTTACCCTCGTCGAGTATTTGTAAGAACAAATCAAAAACAGAAGGATGCGCTTTTTCAATTTCATCAAACAAGACCACCGCATAAGGCTGTTGTCTTATTTTATTTACAAGTAATCCTCCTTCTTCATATCCCACATAGCCGGGCGGCGCTCCATACAATAAGGCAGCCGAATGCTCTTCTTTAAACTCGCTCATATCGAAGCGGATGATATTGCTGGCATCCTGGAAAAGGAAATCTGCCAGAGATTTAGCCAGCTCCGTTTTCCCGGTTCCCGTTGGACCTAAAAAGAAAAATGATCCGATGGGCTGACCTGCTTTTCCGAGTCCCGAACGCGACTCCAGGATAGACTCGCTGATCACTTTTACTGCATGATCCTGCCCAACCACCCGCTGCGATAAAATATCCCTGATATTTAACAGCCGCTCTTTTTCCTGTGCCTGGATTTTACCGAGCGGAATGCCTGTTTTATCCGCTACAATAGAGATCACATCATGTTTTTGTAATGCTGTTCGCTGCTCCTGCACCAGGGGCTCTAATATTTCATACACCTGGTCTAAAAATCCGGTCACTTTTTCGGCTTCCTTCATTTGCAGCGGATCTTCGGAAGACGGAACCGAACTCCATACAATAGGACTCATCCCGCTTTTTAACTGATGATAATGCCATTGATACTCTGTCACGTCCATATCAGCTACTTCTTTGAGCTTTTGAAACTCTTCTTTCCGGGCGGCCAGGGTAGTGGCACCTGTATCCGTAGCCAGTCTCAATGCTGCCATAGAACGGTCTGCCAGGTCTATCGCTGCATCAGGCAAACGGCGATCTTTTATATATCTTTTTGCCAGCCTGATCGATTCATGTAAGGTTTCGTCGTCTACATTGATTTTATGGTGTTGCTCATAAAGCGGCATCACCACTTTCATCATCCTGAACGCGACGGTTGGCGATGGTTCTTCTACATTCAGTATTTCGAAACGCCTTGCAAAAGCCTCATCCCGTTCAATATTTTTTCGATACTCATCTACGGTAGTAGCGCCGATGATAGTGATCGTTCCCCGGGCGAGTTCCGGCTTCAGCAGATTGGCTGCACCAGCGAATGGGCCATTCTTATCTAACAGTACATGTATCTCGTCGATAAATAAAACCGCCTTGTCAAACTCTTTTATTTCAGTAAGCACCGATTTCAGGCGTTCCTCTGTTTCCCCCTTATAGGAAGCTCCTGCAGCCATGGCTCCGTTATTCAGTTCAAATAACTTGGCATTCTTGAGGAAGAACGGAACTTTGCCTGCTGCAATCGCCAATGCAAATCCATCCACAAGGGCCGTTTTACCAACGCCTGGCTCGCCCGTCAAAATCACATTGGGTTTGCTTCGCCTGCATAAGATCTCTGCCATCATCCTTACCTCCTGTTCACGACCGATAATAGGATCCAACTTTCCTTCGAGAGCCAGGCGGGTTTTATCCACACAATACTTTTGCAAAGCCTTTTTTGAAGCTACCTCATTGTTTACAGGTCCGGCAGCGTTATTGTTACTCCCCAATATTTGCCCGATGTGGCTGCCTACCTCGGCCAGCCCTATCAGCTCTTCCCTTTTTACGGGAAAGGTTTTAAGCTGATCGAAAGAGAATACAACTCCGGGCGTACTAATGGAAGCCAGTACATGAAGCGGCGTTATTTCCTCACCCTTTAGCCTCAGCCTGATATTATCGGCATCATCCAGAATGGTTGCAATATCTTCCGCAGGCGGGATCTCTTCTTTGGGTCCCGGACTTTTGGGCAGTGATTCAATTCTTACATCAGCCCAATCTGCCAGGTAATACATATCAATATCTGCCTTCATCAATAAAGGATCAAGCTCCACGTCATCATGCAGGAGTGCCTTTAATAAGTGGGGGGCAGCATAATGAGCATGTATATTTTCTTTGGCGATAGCTTTAGATATAGCGATTGCTTTCTCCAGCGTTTTTGATAGTTGCATGGTTTAAAAATCAGGGGTTTTAGATAAACCAAATATACCTGTTTTTACCCTTATTACAATGCTTACAGACGAAATACAATTGGTTTCCTGATTCTTTTTCGGAGTCACTGTCATGCTCTTGATATCCCCTGACTTTTTAAGTTTTGCCAGCTTGGCGCAAAGCTCGTTGAAGGTGGAAGGCTTACCGTTGATATTCGTATAGCTATTTAAATTACCATCACAGAAATACTTTGCAAAACTTGCCGCGTTCACTCTCTTATCGGCTACTCCATATAGCATATATTTAAAATCTGTAATGGAGATTTCCGGAGCTTTGACTACAGGAGGCGGTGCAACGGGTTGCTCCGGTTCGGGGTTTAGCTGCTCTTCCAAAGGATCCGTCTCCGGCCTTGAGTTCATTGGCTTGCGCGCAACTCCAGACCTGGGTACAAGCCTGGGCTCGCCTGTTTGTTTAGGAGGATTTACAAAGATCTTTTTTACCAAAACGGCATTGTTATTACCGTTAACGGTCAGCGTTATGGTTTTCCAACCGGGTTGTCTGAAAGAATAAACCGGATTCTTTACATAAGCATCCACTTTTTCGTTTTCTCCGAAACGCCATTCCCAGGCGCTGGCATTAGCCGTGGTGTCCGCAAAACTGGTTGGCTTTCCTACTTCAGTAACTTCAGGAATGACCGCATGCGGCATGCGCGACTGATCCATGACTTCTGCTGCCTGTTGTACAAAAATGGTGGTGGTTTCCATACAGCGGTCGTCTACTTTAACGGTCACCACGTATTCTCCTGGCCGGTCGTATGAATGAACGGCAGAATTCACTTCACTATGACTGGTTTCATTATCGCCGAAATCCCATTCGAAGTCTTCATACCCTGCTACCTCTGCGTCAAAACGGATTAAAGTGCCCGTGTAAATTTTGTTGGTCAGTGTTTTTATCTCAAACTCCTTACAGGGTGTATGATTTTTGTAGCGCACCACGAAAGCCATCGAGGCAATCACGCAAATAACCAGGAAGGCTATGGTGACGTTATCGTCGAGGCGGAAAGTCATGTATTGCTTCTTTTTCATCGGTATATTTTTTTCTAAGTTTAAGAGCCTGTTTATAAAAAATTATCATTCTGTTTTGATCTTAGTTTGTACTTTTAAGGATGCTGACAAAACCGATATCCGTTACATTAATTATTCTATTACTGACTGGCTGTACCGCATTGAAAAAGAGCCCGCAACCCGACTATAGTCAATTCATTTATGAAAATGGTTCTGATGTAGCTGTTATTAACGACAGCACTAAAAAACCCGATCAGATGGTTATTAAAGTAACCGGCAGCGCGCCTGACAAAGCGGTGAGCGGCCAGGAAGAGACGCGTTTAAAAAACAAATACTCCGGTTACCTCAAAACGAAGCCCGACAAAATAACCGACCTGAAGCTCTATGCATTTATTGATGACTGGCTGCATACACCTTATTTATGGGCAGGTACCACCAAAAACGGCATCGACTGTTCGGCTTTTATACAACGATTATTCTCCGATGTATATAGGATACGCATTCCACGCACATCCGTTCAGCAGTTCTTCACACAGAACGTAGAGCGTTTTACAGTAAGGCCTGAGCTCGCTAAAGGCGACCTGGTATTTTTCAGAACCCTGCCCGGCACTTATGTTTCACATGTGGGCATGTACCTGGACAACAGCATGTTTGTCAACTCGTCTTCTTCCAAAGGCGTAAGTATTGCCAGCCTTAACGATCCCTACTGGTCATCCAAATATGTGGGAGCCGGAAGGTTGATCGTTAACAAATCGGTTCGCGTAGAGTAATCAAAGAACTAGATACAGGTTTAATAAGTACCTGCAGGATTGAGCAGGTTATTCAGGTTCTGCCTGCAGGTGATCAACTCCTTCTGGGCATTTTCATATTCCATTTTTACTTTCTGGTAATCTTCAGGCATGGTGCCCAGCTTGGCAACCTGGCTCATTGCTTCCTGGTACCGTTGAAATACGTCAATAACACTTGCATTTAAGCGACTGTACATACTACTATCTTTATACTGTAAAGCAGTAAGCTCTCTTATTTTTTCCAGCGCCTGGGAGTTAATATAAGCCTCATTCACCCCCGGCTTCCTTAACGAATCTATCAGCGTACGGGCTTCTATCATGCTATTGGTAAACCGCTCTTGTGCCGCTTCCCTTACCTTAAATTTGGCCAGTTGTTCCCGCATCATCCTGTTTTCCTTAGTGGGCACCAGGGTATCGAAATAAACGGCCAGCAATATGATGCCTACAGAAATAATAAAGAAGAACAAAAACTTCCAGAAAGCCTGTCTTCTTTCCTTCGCATTAATAACGATCTGCGCCATTGTTACCTGTTTTTTTTGGTTATCAATTTAGTCAGCCAGGAAAAATCCTCTCCTTCTTGATTGTATGTCTTCTTCGGGAACAATCAGCTGCTCTTTTACAAATATGCCGGTTTCCTTTTTCTTGCCTATATAATCCAATGCAGCCAATGCATCAAAGAGGCCAAGTATCAATCCACAAAAGTTAGAACATTTTAAAATGCCGGCATGGATATTTAAATGATCGTATCGATAGTTGCACACTTCCGCAATCTCATCCTCGAGTTCACCTTGTTTTACATTACACCACTCGGTGAAATAGTTGATCATCTCTTCCTTAGAGGTACCTGCGTAAATATCTATTGCATTTTTAATATTTCTTGCAAGCCCCGACACCATTGCAATCAGCTGAATAGGGGCCGCATACCGGCCTGTTTGGCGGTAAGTACCATATACATTAGAGATATATGACAATACCTGTTCGCTTAATTTCCTCACGGGGTCAGTAATGTCATTAGACTGGTTTTTCTGCAAGATCTTTTGTATGATCTGTAAGGCATTCAACTCCAGTTTACCCAGGAATTGTTCGGTTTGCGCATGGTGCTGCATCAAGAACTCATGGCTGTTGACATTGGTACATGCAGGTATATAATTTTCTACCAACAAAACGGTCTGGTCTCTTACTTCCAGCTTTCCTACCGGTAGTTGAAAATCTCCCAGGGTGTTAACACTGGTTTCTTCTTCTGCCAATAAAAGCACCGAATATGCAGGCCGTAAAAAAGGTAAACGAACCGGTTGTTCCTCGGGGTTAGCGGCACCGGTAGGTTCGGGATTATAAGGATCGACCGACAACACGATATAGAAAGACCTGCTTTTGTCCTTCAATAAACTAAAGGGGATGCTCAGTCCGGGGATTTTTGCAGAGAGCGGGCTGGCCAGGTCAATTTCATCTGAATTAAAGTCGATGATGTAGCCACCCCTGGTAATGGCCAGACAGGACATGATACGGATATTAATATGGTTAGCATTATCAATACTCAGCCAGATCTTTGACGATGGTGTATTGCCTTTAAAAGGCAGGATACCATAATTATGATCATTTAAAAAAGACATGTTGCCCACTGCCTGCTGGTAGGTGCTGGCATTGCGTTCGGCAATAAAATGGGTTTTGTTGATCTTCATCCCATTGATCCAGTTCACTGGTTGATATGCTTCCGGCCTTTTCATTCTTTTATGTTTTTATATATTGAACGATGTTGTATGTCCGTCACCTCGTTGTTCATCAGGATACACGGATACACATGATGATATCGTTCTCTCTTATGTGATTGGTAAATATGGTACGTTCCGAATCTATGTATTTGGTGAATAAAGTATACCATTTAGGTTTCTTAAAAAATATCCATCCCGAGGGCATCCCTGTTTCATTGGTATAAGAGATCGTAGCATGGGGGTGGCGTTCATTGTAATCATTAATAAAATAAAAGAACAACTCCCCGAAATCCATATCCGACGGAGCTTTCGCCCGGAAGTTGGTGTAATGTTTATCATTTTCTTTTTTTAAAAATTCGAAGCTGATCACCAGAAGATTCTTTAGTTTTTTTTCATCTGGCTCCGCGGTTGCCGCCTGCAAAGGGTAATGCCATTGCTTCAATATTTTAAACGGAATAGCAATAGCTGCTTTATAAGTGTAGTAAACAAACAGAGGAATAATAAAACTGAACGCAGCTCCCAACATAGACCAATCCATTTCATCACGCCTGAAATAACGATATGTCATTATAAAACTCAAACCGCCAGCAACGGCTATCAGAAATGTAAAAATAGCTTCCGCCCAAAAAGTTCTTTCATTGATCCATTTTTGATATTTGTAAAGTGTGTATACATGCAGTATTCCTAAACCAATAAAGAGCGCCTGGAAGAACATAAAATACTGCGTGTAGCTTTCAAACAGACGCACCGCAATAAAAAGTCCGGTAATAGCGAAAGCCAATGCATATAAAAGCAGGTAGAACAAACAGGGCTTTATAAAGGGTTTTATGCTTCCCCTGATGCGGGAAATAATAATGCCCGCGATCACTGAAAAACTGACCAACCCAATACCCAGCATCGAAAATATGCCCCGCATTGATTGAGAAAACCAACTATCCATTTGTAAAGCGCTATTATTGATCAATAAAAATTCTATCATATTATATAACAGATGAGTATCCCAATATTATTTCATCTTCCCCCGCAAAACTCATTCCCGAAACATAGCTATCGATTGCGATATCAAGTTCTATATCAGCTTCTACAGGCGCAAAAAAGTTATTAAAAGTCCGGATCAGCACTTCCTTACTACCCTCTTCAATATAGTCAGTTACACGGCTGTTTTTCAGGGGGCCAATTTTATAGGAAAGATTGGGATACTCTTCCATAAACTCCTTACCACAGATCATGTAATCGCCCAGCGGCTGACTACCTAAGCCTGTATCCCAGTCGCCCTCTGCACAGGTAGCTACCGGCTGTTTCTCAGTAATCACGACTTCCTCATTCAGCAGTACCCGAAGGCAGGATTCCATCAACGGAATATTTCCATTGATAACGTTGGCATAAGGGAACAATAGTAAAAAAGAAGATACTTCATGCACGCCGAAACTTGCCGGCAATCCCCAAAACTTCAGAAAATATAAACTAAGCGTTTTGTTACGCAAGGTATCCAGCAGGTTTAACTCTTCCTGCTCCAATGCCATTTGCTGGTGAAAAAACGCATTCTCAAAGGGCTGAAAAAATTTGCGGGCCTCTTTTTCTTTGGCCGTATTCGTCTTGTAACGGGTAATCATTTCCGAAACTCCCGAGCGTTGCCTGAACTCACTCGTTTCGGGCTGATGAAACAGCGCTTCGGGCAGCATGTCATAAAAACCACAACGCGAAAGCTCAACTTCCAGGTATTGCCTGTACCATTTATCCTCGGCCACAGAAGCCCCGTATACATCCTTGGTAAACTCGCGATAAAAGAAACCATTATAACTTACCACAAATCCTTCGTTGATCAGGCCATTTTCGCACAAGTGGTTTATTAAAACTTCAGCCCTGATGTCAGTTCCGCGTTTTGACAATACATCCAGTAGCGTATATAGTTGCTCTTCCCTAATCATACGGCGATACTATTGCTCGTTGCTGATTTTATAAATACCCGAAAAGGTATAAAAGCCATAGACCTTTCGTCTAATTGCAGGGCGATATCTCTTTCCCAGGTCACTAATTCACCATTCTCCCTGGCTTCCTCGTAGCTTTTTCGATCTACGGCAATTGTTACATCTATTGTTTTTTTGAAGCCACTGTTATTTTCGGCTGATATCATAAAACCTTTTGCAATCGATACCTCCCGCACCCTGTTACCCAATGTTAGCCGGCAGTAGAGTTTAATATCCTCCTTACTCATCACGCGGTCTTTGGTAAGCAATGCATATTTATATGCCACTACACTATCTGTTTGGCTCAGCCGGTTTTTACCCCCCAGTGTTGGCGTTAACAAAAATGCGGAAGATGCCTTTACTGAACTGGTACGATAAGACTGCAGTCTTGTTCCCGCCCTAACCCCGTTGGCGGCGGCGCCATTGGTGCTCCAGTAAGCTATATAAAGAAACCGGGAATCTGACTGCTTATTGTTCCGAACCATCAGGTAAGGTGTGAAAGAAGCAGGATTTCCCTTTGTTCCGGCTCCTACCAGTTGCTCGATTTTTGTAATAGATTGCTGAAGGTTTTTAACTTCCTGCGCTATCAGATCTTTACCTATGCTTGAAAAAGCCGCGCTCTCATCTCTTAACAACTGAACCAGATTTTCTATTACCATCTGCGCATCTCTTTCATCAAATCTGCCGGCACCTCCGTTCCGCATAACAATGCTCAATCCCGACTTTTCTACCCCTTCCTGTTCTCTCACATGTAGCTTCTTCCCGTTTTCATCAGTAATAGCGTCAATATCAAAAAACTGGTTATCTTCTGAGAGAAGCGGAATCACATTCATCATCTCCTGCAGGCGATAGGACATTTCATGGAGGCGTCTATTAACAACAGGGAAGGCGTTGGCAAAAACACTCACTTCCTCCAGCATCGCACCCGTAATGTTTTCTGGGAAAACAATCCTGACCCACCTTAACTTTTCGTTATCCAGGCTGTCGATCGCATTACCAAATGCTTCCTTTAACTCATCGGGAGTTTGAGCATACTTATTGATCATCCTTCCGGGAGCTTCTAGTAAAGAGATAAAATGACTTTCATACTGTTGTTTTACCAGTTTCATAAACTTATCGGAGACACTGGCCTGCTGGTGGATGATTTGCTGCGCGTACCAATCGGCACTGGATTCTGGCAACCGGTTATACCCCTTGCGTGTAATTGCCGGTTTGCCGTCTATTGTCCACTGCGTATTCTTCAGCTGATTGTAAAAAATATCTTTATGGATCTCGCTGCGATACTGGAAGTAAAATTGGGTATTATTCAGGTTTACATGCGGATGATCCAGCGCGATCCAGAGGGTGGCATTGGGCAACAACTGTTGCTCAGCCCCTAGTGCAACCAGTTCTTTAGTGATACTATCTGACGTATAGCGAAAGAATTTATTACCTGCAGCGAGGTATTTTACCGAACAGGCATTAACAAAGAAAGCATCGGCCGGTGTAAAATAAATGTCAATATTAGCACTCCCCTCCTGTCCGGTTGTCAAAGGCTGTGTTACAAAAAACTGTTCCCGCGGCGAAAGTACTGCTGCATCATCCACGCTATTGGCATTTAATATGGCCGAGGCCTGTTGCGGTCCTGTGAGCACATCGGGGGCCAGCAATTGCATAATACGCTCCATTACTCTGGTACGGGAATGGTGAATCTCGTTGGACAACCTTTCTAACTCTGCCGCATTAACCGACATCAGCAGGTTTACCAACGGATCGAAGCTGGAAGTATCTTCTGTCTCGGGGTACCCCCATATCCTGGCTGCATGATGCAACATCCTGTTTCTTATATGCTCCCTGCTTTCAGTCATGTTATAATTAATTATAGGCCAGGGGACTAACAAAAAAGCTATCCCTGTAAACAATGCTTTCATTGGTAGCCAGCATCACTGCTGTTATTACAAAATCAAGTTTTCGCTTCATTCGGGGGTCTGTGTTCCGGTCAGGCACTTCTTCCTGCATCACCTTCATTTCCACCTTTACTTTTTCTATACGCTTTTCGTATTTAGCAATAGTTACAGTAATAGACCTGAGTATATTTTCTTTTTGCTTATTACGATAAGATACGTTATCAAAATCTTCGTCCCATAAACTGCTGCCATACTGTGCATCGCTTAACAACTCCCCGAAGGAAGTGGTAAGTATCAGATGCAGATGATGCGCAATAGATTCTTTTTGATTACATTTTGGCAATATTTTCTTTGATGTGATCCTTCCCAGATCAAGCGGTAGCTTGTAATAGTTTTGAAAATTCATATACCCGCATTTTCATAAAGTGGTAAAATGCGATTAGCCAGGTTCAAAAGATATTTTCTTGATAGGTAAACGCGAAACAGTAACATCTCGTCTAACAAATATGGTTATTTTTTACGTTCTTCCAAGCATTTTAAGTTAATTTTTACCAAACGTTAATAATCAACCCACTACCGTCATACAACAATTATTGTGCTAAAATTTCAACGTTTTCCATTTTTATCCACCCTTCTATTTTATAGGAAGGGTTTACCGAACTTTTAAATACGCCATAATAATAATTTCCGGCTTTTTTCAGCGCATGAATTTTATTCCCTTTCGATAAGAACTTCTCATTCAGGGCGGCGCCTCCCGGCTCTTCCAAAAAATAAGCCCTGTCAACAACTACTTTCAGCCAGAGATTTAATGACTCCTGCCCTGCTGCGTTTTTATTTACTGAAGGCGCCATTACCTGTTGGAGCCGGGGCGGCACAGGCAGTATTGAAGCCTGATCTGCGGCAGGGGAATGGCGTGTTGAGAATATTTGAAACCGATGCTTATGGGTAACGCCCATCCATACCAGGATAGCGAGCATCAATATACCGCCTGAAATAAAATGCGGGATAACATTCAGTCTCTTTATATTTAACCTGGCTTCTATTGCCCTTACATGGCGTGTTGCGTTTATATAAGCCTGCTTTGCAGATATGTAAACAGGAGCCAGCTTTTGTATGGATGCCTCTACGAGGATAATCGGCTGCTCCGCCTCCGGTGTCGTACTATCTGGCGGATGTTTATTTACCGTCGCGGTTTGCTTCGAAGCCGCCCTGGCTTCATCGTATACCAGGTCATATTCTGACCGTACCTCCGTATTCATCAATACCTCAAATGCCTCATTGATTTTCTTAGACCATTCTTCAAAATAGGAGTCGCCTACATTTTTATCGGGATGGAATTTAAGCAGCAATTTCCTATAGGCAATACGTATCTGGTCGGGCGTAGCAGACCGGGGTACACCCAGAATTTCATAATAGTTTTTTAATGTTCCGGACATATCAGCAATCTTTCAATTGTATCACCCGTTGTTGCTGAACCACTACCAGGGTTGAGGTTCCAGAATGATCCTTCTCTTTGTAATACCAATTTTCGGTACCGGCCTGCGCATCGATCATTTCAATTCGTTGCGGGTGCCCCCAGGCCATGGTGAGAAAAGTAGCTGGTGTGCCGATATCCACTACGCCGTTTTTGATATTATCAGCATAAGGCGCCTCAAATCCTTCGTTAATCAGCTGAAAGATTTGTGTTTCAATATGGTTAAAATCTTCGCCTGCCTCCGATAGCCGCCGCCTGGCAGGCAAAAGTTCATCCTGAGCGGCTTGTTGGGCTTTTTTCTCCTTTTTATTCTTTTGACAGATATAAAAAATATAAACCGATACCAAAAGTAACGCAACTAACTGTATGGTGATCATGGAGCGCAATATTGAATTACATAAGCTCACAGCAAATTCATAGCCAAAGTAATATTTTTACTAAATAATCATAATACCTCCGGAATATATTATTATTGGCTTCGATTTATATATATACCCTACCCGCCGATAAGGTTCAGTTAGCGGCTGAGCATTTTAAGTCGGCTGGTAAGGTAATGGGTATAAAGCCGAGTTGCAATAACGATATATGAAGACTACCCGTTAAAATTCTTACGTTGCGACCGAACCCCGATGTCCAGCAATCCGGTGATCAGATTTGCAAATTCAGGCTGAAGATCCAAATCCCATTCATAAGTATATCCTTCTGTGTTATCCTCTTCCGACCAAACATCCCTGCCTGCGCAATCTACACGCAACATCAGACCATCAAGCGCAATAGCTTTTATTTTTTCAAACCGTTTTTGAGGTAATGATGGCTCCTTTATCTGTACATAGTTACAAGACCGGTTAAAGCTTATGATCAGCCAATTTTTACTTTCGATGCTGGTATCGCCTTCACGAATATATTCTAAACGAATGGTGAGATATTTCTTTTCAATTTTTATCTGCACCGAATTAAAATGGCTTGTTGAGATTTGCCACTGTTCTTCATTATACTTTTTTATAAAATCAGCAACCAGAGGCGCCGCCTTATTTTTTGAAAGGTCTACTTCGAAGCCCGTATCCGCTTTTTGAACTTTCGCATCAAAAGTCATGCTTTTATTATCAATATGTAAGTTCGAAAAAGGAACTACAGAGGCATCCACCAGCGACGTTTCATTCAGCATAAAACGTCCGCTCTTGAGGGTTCTGAAATTTTCACCGGCTATTATGTCGATACGTGTCCACAGTTTACCGGGATCTAATAAAAACGCAACTGTGTTTGCAACAGATTTTACTATCTTCATATTTTAGTGTCTATGCTTATCTAAAGCATCAAACGGTTCTTT
>JBQGCI010000381.1:0-2848 GCA_052038405.1 Acinetobacter pittii | reverse complement strand
TTTCTTTTTCATCAATAGCCTCATAAGTGCCTTCGTCAAAAATATGAACCACACCGGCACCATAATTTCCTTTGGGGATGATCCCCTCGAAAGATTTATAATCATAAGGATGATCTTCCACCATCATGGCTAACCGCTTATCTGCGGGGTTTAGTGATGGGCCTTTGGGCACCGCCCAGCTTTTTAAGACACCCTCCATCTCCAGCCGGAAATCATAATGCAGCCTGGAAGCGGCATGGCGTTGTATCACAAATTTGAGCTGCTTACCGCTTTTTGCCAGTTTGCCTTTCGGCTCAGCGGTAGCGTCAAAATTTCTTTTCTTATTATAATTGCTCAGGGTTGCCATAGCTTAAGAGGCTTTCTTTTTTGCCGACAGGCTGGCTTTTAATTGCTCCATCAGGTCTTTGGTTTTAACATGGGCTACACGCAGCTTAGGCGCGGTAACTTTCTTGCCTTTGGCCTTAGCCTCAATTACCTTCATTAATTTTTCTGAATAAGTATTTTTATACGCTGAAATATCAAATTTTTCAGAAAGCTGCTCTATCAATGTTACGGCCATCTTCAGCTCGGCCGGCTTTACTGTTTTCTTGGGCACCGAAAGATCCGCTGTTTTACGTATTTCCTGATCGTATCGTATTCTTTGAAACAGGATAATGTTATCATAAGGTCTTAAAATGCCGAGTACCTCTTTATTACGCATCACAAAAGTGCCTACACCTGCCATCTTTGTTTTCTTTAATGCTTCAACCAGCAGCGTATAAGGCGCTTCACCATTCTTTTGCGGTTCCAGGAAATAGGGTGTCTCAAAATAAATACTGTCTATTTCATCTTCCTGAACAAAATGATCAATGGAAAGTATCTTGGTTTTTTCCGGCATAGCTTTCTCAAAATCCTTTTCATCCAGCACGATATACTTTCCATCATAATCGTAACCTTTTACAATATTCTCCCAGGCCACTTCTTTCCCGGTTTTTTCATTTACTCTTTTATATTTGATATGACTATGGTCTTTTTTATCCAGCATATCCAGGTCCAGACTGCTTTCTTCCGTAGCGGAGTAAAGTTTTACCGGGATATTTACCAGGCCGAAGCCGATAGCGCCTGTCCAAATCGCTTTCATAAGTACATCATTTTTAGACTGAACATAAAACAAAATTGATACCAAAGGGCCGGGGCTGCCTGGCACTACCTCTTGAAAGTATCTTAACAAGTTGGTGATCTTAATCTCCCTATCTTAGGCATATTTCTTTCAATCTGATTTATTTTAACGCATAACTTTAATTCAAAATGAAACGCAGCTTGCTTTTTTTTACCGCCCTATTTTTGATGGTAGGTATCCATGCTCAGAAAACCACATCCGGTAATCCTATTTTTCCAGGCTGGTATGCCGATCCCGAAGTAGCTGTTTTTCAAAAAAAATACTGGATATTCCCCACTTATTCAGCTCCTTATAATAAGCAGGTTTTCATGGATGCGTTTTCATCGAATGACCTTGTTCACTGGAAAAAGCACGAGCGGATTATAGATACTGCCGCTGTAAAATGGGCCTGGCGTGCCATGTGGGCGCCCGCGATTGTTGAAAAAGATAAAAAGTACTACCTGTTCTTTGCCGCTAATGATATACAAAGCGACAATGAGAAAGGCGGAATTGGCGTAGCCGTGGCCAATAAACCCGAGGGGCCGTATAAAGATTATCTCGGCAAACCACTGATCGACAAATTCCATAATGGGGCTCAACCCATCGACCAGTTCGTGTTTAAAGATAAAGACGGTCAATATTACATGTATTATGGTGGCTGGAGACATTGCAACGTAGCCCGACTGAAAAACGATTTCACGGGATTCGAGCCTTTTGCTGACGGTGCCATTTTCAAAGAGGTAACTCCGGAAAAATATGTCGAAGGGCCATTCATGTTCATCCGTAACGGCAAATACTACTTTATGTGGTCGGAAGGGGGCTGGACGGGCCCTGACTATAGCGTGGCTTATGCCATAGCGGATTCTCCCATGGGACCTTTCAAAAGGGTCGATAAGATACTACAGCAAAACCCCGCTATCGCTACCGGTGCAGGACATCATTCAGTGGTGCAAATACCTGGGAAGGATGAATACTATATTGTATATCACCGCCGGCCTCTTACTGAGAAGGATGGCAACTCACGCGTGGTATGCATTGATAAAATGGAATTTGATGACCAGGGACTTATAAAAACAGTGAAAATAACGAATGAGGGGGTGGCGCCCAGGCGGATAAAATAATTGTACCTCTTACAATTATTATTTGTTTTTTCTTTATTTTAGCAGAAATTATTTAGCTGCCATGTCTCAAGATGTTTACGTGATAGGTGTCGACTACGGATCAGATTCCGTAAGGTCGGTTATCTTAGATGCTCGTAATGGAGCAGAAATTGCTTCTTCGGTGTTTGAATACCCACGCTGGAAAAAAGGTTTGTACTGTGATGCAGGGGCCAATCAATTTCGCCAGCATCCGCTGGATTATGTGGAAGGGTTAGCGTTCACAGTAAAAAATTGCCTGGAAAAAGCGGGTCCTGACGTGGCACAAAAAGTAAAAGGTTTATCTGTCGATACAACCGGTTCTACTCCTGTAGCAGTGGATGAAACGGGCACTCCATTGGCTTTAAATCCTCAGTTTGCAGAAAATCCCAATGCGATGTTTGTTTTATGGAAGGATCATACTTCTATAAAAGAAGCAGATGAAATAAATGCACATGCCACTAAATTCGAAACCAATTACCTGCAGTATGTGGGTGGCATTTACTCCAGTGAATGGTTTTGGGCTAAGTTGCTGCATGTTTTTCGTGCAGATGAAGCCGTACGTAACGCTACT
>JBQGCI010000380.1:0-1782 GCA_052038405.1 Acinetobacter pittii | reverse complement strand
TAGCTACGATCTGTTTGGGTGGGGTGAATCGGGTTTGCAGTTTGAGTATGCCGACCATCGTAAAAGCCTTTCCCAAACCATACAAACACTGGGTGCTATCCGCATCCTGGATTACCTGCTAACGTTAAAAGAGGTAGATCGGGCACGGGTCGGCATTACGGGAGGATCGGGTGGCGGTAGTCATACTGTTCTGATGGCCGCGATTGATGAGCGTATTAAAGTGTCTGCTCCGGTGGTTTCCGTGTCGTCCTATATGTACGGCGGCTGCCCCTGCGAAAGCGGTATGCCGGTATTTATGTGCGGCGGCGGAACGGACAACCT
This sequence comes from Acinetobacter pittii, assembly GCA_052038405.1. Lineage (GTDB taxonomy): Bacteria > Bacteroidota > Bacteroidia > Chitinophagales > Chitinophagaceae > Niabella. The sequence goes on along the minus strand of JBQGCI010000380.1, from coordinate 1,461 downwards.
GGAACTGGCCGCTATGGCTGCGCCCAACCCACAGCTGCTGGTATCAGATGGCGGCGACTGGACCGATAGAATGCCTGAGCACGACTTCCCTTATCTCCAAAAAATGTACAGCTGGTATGGCAAAAAAGAGAATGTGACCAACGTACACCTGCCCGATGAGAAGCATGATTTTGGCATTAATAAAAGAACAGCCGTTTATCATTTCATGGCAAAAAATCTAAACCTGAACCTGGCAGCTATTGAAAAGAACGGGAAAATAGACGAATCGGGTATTACGGTCGAAAAAATGACCGATCTATATGCGTTTGGTGAGAAAGGCGAAAAATTACCGGTACATGCCGTAAAAGGATTTGCCAACCTGGAGAAAGTGTTTGCAGCAGCCATAAAATAATGGGTATACTCATCCCGATACCTGTTTACGGTCATAAATTTTTTCATTACTGGTCTTAGTTTTGCACCGCAAACCAGAACCTCTTTTTATTTTAAAATGAAGCAGAAAATTAAGAAGCTGTTTTTGTTAAGCAGTATCATCGCGTTAGTGGCACTGCCGGCAATGGCCCAAAAAAGCCGTTACAAGATCGGTTTGATTGACCTGATGTTATTGAAACGTCAAAAACTCAGTGCAGTTGCCCTGGCTAAGGAGTTAAAGGCAGATGGACTAGAAGTAGACATGGGCGGCCTGGGTAGCCGGCCTACTTTCGATAATAAGTTGCTAACAGATTCCATCCGGCAGCAATATTTAAAGGCTGCGAAAGATAATGGTATTGAGCTTTTTTCCCTGGCCATGACCGGCTATTATGCGCAATCCTTTTGCGGCAGGGAAGCATACCTGCAATCGGTGTCCGACTGTATAAAAACGATGCAATTAATGGGTATTAAAACAGCTTTTCTTCCCATGGGCGTTCAATGCGATATGGCTTCCGGCAAAAGCATCAGGGACTCTGTCATCAGCCGTTTAAAAGTAGTAGGCAGGATGGCCCAAAAGGCCGGGGTGGTGATAGCCATCGAAACAGCGCTTTCTGCGTCGGAGGAAAAACAGCTGCTCAAAGAGATCGGCTCTCCTGCTATTAAAATCTATTTTAATTTTTCAAATCCGTTGAAAAGTGGAAGGGACTTATATAAAGAAATAAAAGTCCTGGGTGCGAAAAATATCGCTATGATCCACGCCACTAATAAGGACAGCGTGTGGCTGGAAAAAGATCCGCAGATCAACTTATACAAAGTTAAAAAGATATTGGATAAAATGAAATGGAAAGGCTGGCTGGTAGTAGAACGCAGCCGCGATGCCAGTCAACCCAGGAACGTTAAATACAATTACGGGGCGAATGTGGCCTACCTGAAGAAAGTATTTCAACCGGAGCAATAATAATTGTTTGCAGGCGGTGTGATACAATGAGACCATGTTTTTTAAAGATGATGGAAATATGACTAATTAAAATGTATAAAGTAATATCATCGTGG
>JBQGCI010000379.1:0-2869 GCA_052038405.1 Acinetobacter pittii | reverse complement strand
TGATAGGGCACCGTATAGACGACCGGTTTAAAGTAACTGATAAAACGCGGGGAGTTTTGAGAATAGAATGGCGAAGCCCATCAAAAAAGCCCATGGTTTAAATCATGGGCTTTTTTGATGAGTCAAATTTTTAGATGATTCAGTTATTTGCTAAACCTATAAACCGTAGAGGTTTTATAAATGGCTCCCGGTTTTAAAGTAGTGGATGGAAAAGCAGGAATATTAGGAGAGTCGGGATAATGCTGTGTTTCGAGGCAAAAAGCTGTCCGGAAATCATCCATAGTTCCATTTTTCATGGGTTTCTTGCTATTCATAAAATTACCGCCGTAGAACTGCAAGCCGGGTTCTTCCGACCAAACTTCCATCAGGATACCGCTCTGGTCTCCTTTGATCTCAGCCGCTTTTCTGAATCCGCTGCCCTTAATCACAAAGTTGTGATCGTATCCTTTACCATACGCTAATTGAATATTTTGCTCATCTACCCTGGTTCCGATTGCAGTAGGTGTGGTAAAGTCGAACGGTGTACCTTTTACGGTTTCGTTTTTACCAAATGGTATCAAGGTAGAATCAACTGGAGTGTACTCGTCTGCATTGATCTGAAGCACGTGGTTGTTGATCGTTCCTGCACCGTTCAGATTAAAATAAGTGTGGTTGGTAAGGTTGCAAACAGTTGTTTTATCTGTAGTGGCTTCATAATCGATTTTCACTTCTTTATCGGCAGTTAAAGTATATACTACTTTTACATTCAGGTTACCCGGAAAACCCATTTCCCCATCCTTCGATAAATACGTTAACTGAAGCGAGCTGTCACTTAATTGTTTGGGATCAAACACAACATTGTGGAAGCCATCTGGGCCGCCATGCAGTGTGTTGGCGCCATTATTCTGCGGCAATATATATTCAACACCATCGAGTTTAAATTTACCCTTACCAATGCGATTACCGTAGCGGCCGATAGTAGCGCCAAAATAGTCCTTGGTCTCATACATATCTTTATAGTTGCCCGGACCAATTACCACATCCACCATTTTGTTGCCTTTATCTGGTACCAACAGGTTAACAACCCGTCCTCCATAGTTGGTAACAGCAGCTTCAATGCCATTATTCCTCAGGTAAAAAATGCTCACCATTTTACCATTCAGGGTATCATTGAATGCGTCATTGTCAGCCAGTTTCACTTTGCTGCTGTCACTCGTTGCTTCGGCTGTTTCACCCGATTCGTTTTTAGGTGCGCTATTGCATGAAAAAACAGCAACCGATGCCGTAGCTGCGAAAAGAAGAAAGTACTTTTTCATTCGTCAAATTTTGTTTTAATAGTTGGTGAACCATGCCGCTGACTGATCATGGCAGCGCCGGCATCGTTGTTCCAAATGGTTTTTAATTGATACAAGCGGGTTTGCCTTTATTGCAAACAATCTGATTTTTTTAATTTTCTTTGAAGAATATCATTTCAAAAGAGACGCAATATATTCAAATAATCAAAGAAGAGCAAATGATTAGGAAATATGAAATAATGGAAACAGAAGATGGTAGTCATACTGTAAGGCTGGCGGGCAGCGGGATCACCTTTCATTCCAAAAGAGGCGCCATACAGGAGTCGTTACATGTTTTTATACAAAGTGGCTTCGATTACTTTACGCAGGAAAATCCCTCGGTAAAAGTGGTGAAAATATTCGAAGTGGGGTTAGGAACGGGACTTAATGCTTTACTGACGGCGAAAGCCGCCCGTCAGAAGAGTAAACAGGTGGTGTATAAGGCGGTAGACCTTTACCCCTTGGGCGGAGATATCTTTAACCAGCTCAATTATCCTGAAATACTGGATGGTACTGAATTGTACAGGGCTATTATGCAAAGCGGATGGGAGCAATTAGCATCTATTGATGCGTTCTTTAAGATTCAAAAGATAAGGATGGGGCTGGAGCAATGTACTTTTGCAGAACCGCAGCATATTATTTATTTCGATGCTTTTGCCCCCGAAGACCAGGAAGAAATGTGGAGCGGATCCATCTGTAAAAAAATGTTTGATGCGCTTGAACTCAATGGCATATTGGTAACCTATTGCTCCAAAAGTATTGTGCGAAAGGCTTTGCAGGCGGCGGGTTTTAAAGTGGAAAAGATACCGGGGCCGCCTGGCAAAAGAGAAATGGTACGTGCTATAAAGGCTTAATAGGGGATATGACCGGGTTTTGCGGGGCGCTTCCTGCGTAGTCGTTTCAGTAGCTTCCTGAGCACCCAGGCAAAGAGCAGTAAAAAAATTACCGCCATGATAACAGGTATCAGGAAACTAAGCAGCGTGGCACCCAAAGCGGCGGTATTTTCGCCGGTTGCTACAACAGCATTACCTGAGCCAAGGGTGGTTTTACTGCTCCAGAGCCGTAGCAGGCCGGTGCCCGCCGATACTAGGCTGGCACCGCCGCCACCGGCTACTGTACCAATAATCCATTTGATCCATTCATTGTCGACCGGAATTACCGAGGTAGCCAGTAAGGTGCCTGCAATAGCTGCTGAGGGCGCTGCGACCGTATCTAAAAGGTTGTCGATAAACGGAACATAGTAAGCTGCTATTTCGAGTAAGGTGGCAGCGCCCCGGCAAATAAGCGCGGGTGTGGAAGATAGCCACTGAAAGCTTTCAGAAAAATGAAATAGCTGAAACCGGCTAACCACCCCGGCTGCCAGCATGGGGAGAAACACCCGGAAGCCCGAGCAGGCCGCCAGTGCGATCGCCAGAGCTGTGGCAGTAATTGCCTGCAATTCAAAATTCATGGTTTATCGTTTAACCGGGATAAAGCCCTTACATAAAGTTAGTCAAATAGTTGATAGATGACAGATGACACTTGAGGGTGGCAGGTGCAGGAAGAACCAGGTAGTA
>JBQGCI010000378.1:0-6979 GCA_052038405.1 Acinetobacter pittii | reverse complement strand
TGCCATCTATTTCATGGAGCTCAGGCGCCCAGAGGTTTTTAGAGTACAGCTGCCCGGCGGGCGGCACCCATACTTCGTAGCGGCGCGAGGAGGCCAGCTCCGACATGGCGCGGGTTTCAAGTATCACCAGCCGGGCGCCCTGGGTATACATATAATAATACACCCCGTTTTTTTGCACTACCCAGGGATCGGGCCCGCCGGGCATAACAGGATTGTTGAAATGGGTATCGGGGGTTAAGGCCGAAAGGTCATCGCCCTTGGGTGGCGGGTTCTCCGTTTCTGGCTTGTCGGGACCGGCTTCAGTGCTTTTCTGGCAGGCGCTCCAGGTAAGTGCACTACTGAGCAATAACGCGGTAAAGAGTAATCGTTTCATATGCATAGCATCAAAAGGTTATGGAGGTTTACGATAAATGACAGGATTGTATGAATAATGATCAGCCAGCATCCTGGCCTACTTTACGCCCCGGATTACACCTGTTTGTAGTACCGGGCGGTTAGCCAGGGTCTCAGCGTGATTCTTCATGATAAATTTTTTAAAGAAAGCCTGCTGGGTCGCGGGGCCTTTGGCCAGCAAGGCTACCCGTACGGCCCGGTCCCAGGGGGGCAGAAAGGCAATATCTACCGGTTCGGCATTTAAAGTGGTAAAGGCAGTGCCATCGGCACTATACATAAAACGAACCGATGTATTATGGCTCACCTCTACCTTTAACACGAGCGATGTACCGGCGGGTACGTTTGTTTCCGCTAATAGTGTCTCCCTGTCCTTTTTCAGCTGAACCAGGCGAACCTTGTTTTTGACTACGCTGGCATATACCATATTTTTATCGTCGCCCACGAGGGCCAGGCCGGCTTCGGCTGTGCTGTTTCTTTGAAGGGTGACACGTGCATCGTAGTGCCGCGCCATTACCGAACGGCCTATATAGGCGCCGCCATTACCGGGCAGCGCCTGCAAGTGCAGGCTATTGCCGGTTACTTTGGCCTTAACCGGCTGGAACACGCTCCAATGCCAGGCATCCTCCATCCGGTTACCCGCAAAGAGGTCGGTAACGGTAGCCGGAAGCGCAGGCCGGGTGGCGCCGGGTTCATTGGTAAATTGCAGCCAGCCATCGGGCGTAAATTTAAATTCGCTCAGCAATCCCTGCCGTCCGCCATAAGCGCCGCTGGCGGTGCTATAGCCATGGTATAGATAGTAAAAACGCCCCTCTTTCTCTACCGGTGTGCCGTGGCCGGGGCATTTCCAGTCTTCGTTGTCGGCCAGTACCGGGTTACCCGGAAACTTTTCCCAGGGGCCCAGCAGGTTTTTAGCTCTTGCCACGCCCGTGCCGTAACTACAGGTTTTACCGCAGCAGGCCGCAGCAGCGTAAAAGGCATAGAAATAACCCTGGCGCTTTATAATGGATACCCCTTCTACCAAACCCTTTTCCCAGGGAGCATCGGCGCGAAACAGTTCTTTTTTGGTGCCCAGCAGGCCGGTACGGTCTTCCTTCATCTCCTGCGCCCAAATGGGTGTAGGTTTACCCTTGCTGTTACCATCCTCTTTCCAGATCATATAGAGCTTTCCCTGCTCATCGCGCATGGGGAAGGCATCAATTGAACCATCAGCCTCGCACATCAGCGGCCCCAGGTCGCGGTAGGGACCTTCGGGTTTGTCGGCTACTGCAGCCGCAATACAAAGGCTTCCCCCTTTTTTGTGCCCGGTATAATACAGGTATACCTTGCCATTCTCGTAGGTTATTTCGGGCGCCCACATATAGTAGTCGGCCCATGCCGGCATCTGGTTAAATACATGCCCGGAGGCTTTCCAGTTAACGAGGTCGTCAGAACGGTAGAGGGTAAAAGCCGGGAACCAGTTGGATGTGGTGCCGGCAGCCCAGTATTCATTACCAATTTGCACTACCGAAGGATCGGGGTGATCGGCAGGCAATACCAGTTGCTGGGCTCTCAAATGAAATACCGGCAATAACAGGAACAAAGAAAAAATCAAGCGCATAGTTATTCAATTGTAAAAATCTTTCGGCATGTAAGCGCTATCTGTTTTAATAAAATAGTATGGCAGCCAGCAGTACACGAAGATCGCCCGGACAGTTACCGCAGCCGCCATTAGCCGATAGTTATGTATGAAGCAGGATAGCATCTGCAATCGCCCACGGTATTAACTATAGCCACCTGGACCCGGCAGTGAAACAAGGTCTTTTTAGCTAATAATATTACGGGATCAAAATAAATACACAAGCAGCAGATTGCCTGTTCAACATTTTGCGCAATCGTTTCAAATAACGCCAAAGGCCGCTGTTGCCGCATAAATCGGCGGTTAGAACCAGTCATTTCTGGCTACCATGTTCTATATTTGAGTGTAGTTATGATGCGCTTGTTTTATTACGTTTCTGCATTAAGCCTGCTGGTACAGCTTGCCCCTTTTATTGCCCAAGGTCAGTATTATTTTAAACATTACCAGGTAGATGACGGTCTATTGCACAATGCGGTAACTTCGGTGATACAGGATAAAAACGGGATGATATGGGTGGGTACACGCGCCGGCCTCAACCGATTTGACGGGTATACTTTTAAACCCTGTGATAACCGGAAATCAACCATCGACAATATCGGCAACAATATCGTAAACGTAGTAACTGAGGGCCGCAACGGTAAACTTTGGGTAGCTACCGGTAAAGGCCTGTTCAGCTATGACCCGCACCGGGAGATATCCCGGCGGGTGCAGGCAGTACCTGCCAGCTATATCCACCACCTGGTGAGAGATATTCGCGACAACCTGTGGTTTATTAACAATGGTACGCTATACCGGTACCAGAGCGATAAGGGAAAGCTGGACAACCTAGAACTGCAAAGCGCCTGTATTGCTGCCGACGGCACAACCGGCCTGTGGATCGGGCGTGAAAACGGCACCATTGGCCGGTACCATTTTAAAACCGGTGCTGTAGTAAATACCACCATTATTGATGAACGCACGCCTCCTCACTCAAGATCGATCAGCAAAATATATCCCATCAACGACAGCGAAGTGCTCATTGGTTGTTTTACCCAGGGGCTGAAATTATACAATCATAAAACGGGCGTTTGCAGCTCCCTGCCACTGGTGAAAAATGCGGGGGCTTCTGTTTATGTACGCGATATTATCCACGGGGACGGCCAGCAATACTGGATCGCCACCGAATCGGGCATCTATATTTACGACCTGGCCCGCCAAACAGCACAACACCTGCAAAAAAGACTGAATGATCCCTATGCCTTAAATGACAACCCGGTGTACACCTTTTGCAAAGACCGGCAGGGTGGCATGTGGGTAGGCTCGTACTTTGGCGGCATTAATTACTATTCAAAAGAAAATGCCCGTTTTAAAAAATACTACCCGCAACCGGGAGTGAATTCCATTTCGGGTAATGCCGTAAGAAAAATTGTATCTGATGCAAAAGGAAACCTTTGGATTGGTACCGAAGATGCAGGTGTAAACCGGTTGAACCTGCCCACCGGCCGGTTTACCCATTATACCGCAACGGGTAAAAAAGATGACATTGCTTATTACAATGTACATGGTTTGCTGGCGCTGGGTAACCGCTTATATGTGGGTATGTTTTATAATGGCATGGATATTATGGATACCCGCACCGGCCGGGTCACCGATCGCTTTAAAGTGATCAAAGACAGTGCAGAGCAGGTCATCGATTTTGTATCCTGTATCTATCTTACAAAAGACAGTACCATACTGGTGGGATCGGCTTACCACGGCGCCAGCCTGCTTACCTATAATCCTGCTCTGAAAAATTTTAAGAGGGTACCGCAAATACCCTACAATAGTTATACCTGGGACATCAGGGAAGACAGTAAGGGAAATATATGGACCGGCAGCGTATCAAGAGGCGCTTATTATTACCACCCTGAAACCGGGGAAACCGGCAATATCCGTTTTGGCGATACGGTAAACAACTCGATCGTTAACGAATTTGCGGTATACAGCATCTGGGAAGACCGCAACCGGTTTTTATGGTTTGCCACTACGGGCGGCGGCCTTATTAAAGTAGGGCCCGACAAAAAGATCATCAAAAAATTTAACACTAAAACAGGTTTACCCAGCAATGTGTTGTACAGCATACTGGAAGACGACTCGGGAAACCTATGGATCAGTTCCTTAAAAGGGCTGATTTGTTTTAATACCCTTACAGAAAAAGTAAAAGTTTATACGCAGGCCAACGGCTTACTGACCGACCAGTTTAATTATAACTCGGCCTATAAACATAGCGATGGCAGCATGTATTTCGGATCGGTAAAAGGCATGATCGCTTTTAACCCTGCCGATTTTGACCCACCCGAACCCAGTCCGCCCACTTATATCACCGGCTTCCAGATCAACAATAAAGATGTGGAACCGGGGGAACCGGGAAGCCCTTTAACGCAATCGATATTTTATACCGATACCCTGGTACTGGACTATGATCAAAACAATTTCAGTATTGAATTTGCCGCGCTGAACTATTCCTCACCGCAGGTAACCCGATATAAATTCCGTATGAAGGGAATAGATGAAGGCTGGACCTACCTGAACACGAACCGGAGAGCTTTCTTCACCGACCTGTCGCATGGCGACTATGAATTTATTGTGCAGGCCGAAAGCAATACGGGCAGCTGGCTGGGCAAAGAACGCCGGCTCTTCATCCGGATCCATCCCCCCTTCTGGCAAAGCAATATCGCTTACTTGTTTTACATCTTGTTATTAGCAGCCGCGATATTTGTGTTGACCCGTTTATACCGTAAGAACCTCGAAAGAAAAAACCTGCGGAAGCTGCAGTTATTTGAGCATGAAAAAGAAAAGGAGATTTACCAGGCCAAGATCGAATTCTTTACCCATATCACTCATGAGATACAAACGCCTCTGGCCCTGATATCGGGACCCATAGAATGGCTGATGCGGCAGTTTGGTAAAAACCCTGAAATAAACAAGACCCTCACCATTGCGGAAAAAAATACACGGCGCCTGGTATCACTGACGAGCCAGCTGCTTGACTTCAGGAAAACAGAAGCCAACCAGTTTAGCCTGAATTTTGTAAAGACCGATATTGCAGCATTGGTTGCTGATGTAGCAGAAAGCTTTAAAGAGCAGGCAACCGGCAGCCCTGTTCAACTGGAGCTGCAAGCACCTGCTGAAAACTTTATGGCTTTTGTAGACCGGGAGGCTTTTATTAAAATATGCACTAACCTGGTATCGAATGCCATGAAATATGCTGCCACCAGCGCCACTATTAATATTGAAGCTGTAAAAGAGGGGGATGCTTATTTTAATATTTATTTTAATAATGATGGCAGGGGGATACCACCTGAGTACCGGCAACGGGTATTTGAACCCTTTGTACGCGTGGGCGGCAATAATAAACCGGGAACAGGTATTGGTTTATCGCTGGCCCGCTCCCTTACGGAGCTTCATAACGGTACTTTGCTGCTGGTATCAGGTGAACCCGACCAGGTAAGTTTTGTGCTCCAACTGCCGATACACCAGGAAATAGAATTTCAGTTAAGCAGCTGGAAAAAAATGAAATAATATGACCGAAACCATTTTGATTATCGACGACGAACAGGACGTGCTGGATTTTTTATCGCATATACTGGGATATACCTACAAGATACATACGGCACCGGAAGCGGGAAAAGCCCGGCAAATTCTGGATGAAGAAATCATACACCTCATTATTTCAGATGTGATGATGCCGGGTATGAATGGCTTTGAGCTTTGCCAGCTGATTAAATCCAATATCGCTTACAGCCATATACCCATCATCCTGCTCACTTCTAAAAACACGCACCAGGCGCATATTGAAGGTTTACAGGTAGGCGCTGATGCCTATATTCAAAAGCCTTTTTCGGTTGACTTATTACTATCGCAGATCCAAAACCTGTTAAAGAACCGGATCAAAATCAAAGATCATTTTGCCAGCGATCCCTTTGCCCATATACAGGTGCCGGCGCGTTCTAAAAAAGATGAGTTATTTCTAGAACAACTGAACGGGTATATTAACACGCGTATGAAAGAGCCAAATATAGATTTTGATGCGCTGGCAGAACATTTATTTATGAGCAGGGCCACTTTTTACCGGAAGATCACGGCTTTAACATCTTTATCACCCAAAGAGTTTGTTGATACAGCGCGGCTTAAAAAAGCGGCAGCGCTGATGGCAGAAAACCGTTTGTCATTGCCTGAGATCATCAAGCTAACCGGTTTTGGCTCTGAGGCCGCCTTCAGCCGCAGTTTCGAAGCGCAATATAAAATGTCGCCCGAAGCTTATTATGCCTCTCTGGGGGGAACGGATAGCGGTTGACAGTGCTACGCAGCACCAAAGCCACAAGATTAGAGGTCGCCCACTCATTCATTGATATGAAAGCAAGTGCCCTGTTTTCTTTTAACAATTGCCCAGTTATTTAAATGTCTAAAAATTAAAACACATATAAAGCCCGAAGAGATAAAACCAACTTTTCGGCAAGGTACTTTCCAGTCCCGAACCCCGGGAAAGAAATATTTCTTACATTTTAAACGCCGTGTGTTTTCCTTTCATAATCAATGACGTAAAGATTTCCGTATCCATCGGACCATGCTGTACACCCATGCCCCCACTATCCCGTATAATGTTGCAAGATATCATAGGCAATTCTGGCAACACCCAGGTCAATTTCAGGCGTTTCACCTTCATGTGGATCATCGAGGATCCAGGTAGCAGATAAGCCGCACCATGCAATCGTCCAATTCAGGAGATGCCGTAACGAAATTCCTGTTTCCTCCGAAACAACCCGCAGCTGCTCCTGAAATCGTCCTGGGGCCAGTGCGACGTCTTTATTAGGGTTGCAGAATATATTTGCATAGTCAAAAGCACGTTCTCCCCATAAACATTTGGGATCAATAGCGAGCCAGCCTTTCACGGCATCGTATAACACGTTTTGGTGATGCAGGTCACCATGTAATACAGCACAGTCGTTCTGG
>JBQGCI010000377.1:0-21047 GCA_052038405.1 Acinetobacter pittii | reverse complement strand
TTAAAGAAGGCGTTTTTTTTGACGGTATTGACAAATTTGCCATCAAGATAGGAAAGAAGGAAGCCAATGATTCTGTTATCAGGGATGTCATTGTTTACCATGCGGGCGATAACAGTTTACAGGACGCATTCCTGATTGCCAGGGACGGGGTTATGAAGCCTTCGCCCGACAAGCGATACCTGGATATCGTTTTTAAAAATGGCTGGAGATATGAAGAACGGGGTAGTAAAGGAGATTCCACTACCGATTATATCAGGCTTGGTTTTAAGGAGTATAAAATGCAGATGGACATCAGCTCCTTTAAATTCAGTAAATCTGACGACAGCGCCAACGTCAATAATGAGCGCATGTACAATATGCGTCAACTGGATGTGGCTATTGATTCTATCAGTAAATTTAATGGCGAGATAGCCAGGAATTTTGAAACTACGATGTATTCGAACTTCGCTATTTTGACTTACAGGGATAGTACCACCAAAGATATAAAGGTGCCAGACTCTATATTCAATTTCAAGGCGAATATCGATGCCTATATGGGCGTTAAAAGAGATAGCACCAGGGCGCAGAAAGACTCAGCGGAGAAACAAAAAAAGCTGGAGGGTACAAGGCAGAAGCTAAAAGCTGATTCGCTGAAGCGCGTGGCAAGGAAAGACTCTTTACGGCTTAAACGGATGACTGATTCTACCCGGCGTAAAGCAAAGCGGGATTCGATAAAAATGGGTTTGAAGCCTTTAGCGCCGCCGCCTCCTCAACGGAACCCTAATAAAGACAGTATTCAAAAGAAATCAGATACGGCTACCGGGGCAATCAACTCAACAACAGGCACGGTAACAAATAAAAAAGACACTTCGGCAGTAAAAAAAGACAGTGTGGCTAAAGCAGCTGCTAAAGTGAAGCCGGTTAAAAAAGATCCCAACAGCTTTACAGCCATGCTGCCTGATAGCGCACGGCAACAGATCCAGGATCGTGCGTTGGCCAGTTTGGAAAGCTTCCGGAACAACCTGGAGATGAACGGTAACAATATTTTGGAGCAGGAAAGAACCTTGCAGAAATATAAAATTGAGTGGCATAAGAAAATTGTTTTGGCGCTGGCCTGCCTTGTATTATTTATGATCGGGGCGCCATTGGGCTCTATTATCAGGAAGGGTGGCCTGGGTACCCCTATGATATTTGCCATTATTGCCTTCATGGTCTTTTACTTTGTATCCACCCGCGGAGAAAAGCTGGCTAAGGAAATGGAGATGAGCGCGTTTTCGGGCATGTGGCTCTCTACGTTTGTGCTTTTTCCTGTAGGGGTTTTCCTGATCTACAAAGCCATGCATGACTCTAACTTATTTAATAAAGAGTTTTATACAAGAATGAAACGTACAATATTAAAGAAGTTGCGCAAAGGGTCCTGACGAAACACCGTCGTCCGTTTACGCTAAAGCCTGTGATTTGAGAACCGGACATGGATCAGGGGTTTTCAGAATATTACACAGCCGCTCGTTTCCGTCAACTTGCCGCCGGTCAACAAGCTATTCAAACGCTATCAATTTGCAAATGAGAAATTTCTTGTAAATTTGTAGACTATTATATGCTTACCAAAAAATCTCAATACGCATTTAAAGCCCTTACTTACCTTGCCGACAGGCAGAAGGAAGGACCTGTGTTGATTTCAGAGATCTCCGAAAAAAAAAAGATACCCCTTAAGTTTTTAGAGAATATCCTGCTGGAACTTAAGAAAGCGGACATTCTCGACAGTAAAAAAGGAAAGGGTGGCGGCTACTTTTTTAAAGTAGAGCCATCTACGATAAAAATGGCAAAGATCATTCGCCTGATTGATGGACCTATTGCCATGTTGCCCTGCGTAAGCCTGTACTTTTATAAACGCTGCGATAATTGCAACGAAAAGCATTGCGGTTTGCACGATGCTATGGTAGAAGTGCGTGATGCCACGCTTCAGGTACTGGAAAGTAAAACGCTGGCCGATTTGAGAGACTAAAAGAGATACCTTCTTTTATAAATCGTTACCCCTTCTGATTTTTCAATGGTAAGTAGTGGGTAGTATTGCGGTTTACAAGAAAGCACCCGCTTTTAAAACGGGTGCCTGTTGGGGTCGGATTACCTGTATTTAGTAAGGTATTTTAAAATATCGCATGGTTGCTTCATAATTCTTTAGATCCACACCATGCCGGGCGGCAGCTAAAACGCCGCCGGGAATGATCACATACCGGTACTGAAGCAGGGTGGATAAATTAACGGAATTACTGTTGTCGTGCGTGTACCTGTAAATGGTGATTTTATTGACACCGGGAACAAAGCTGATGGTATTGGCCTTACCGCCCGCATTGGAAGTGTAAGGTAAAACCAGCGTGCCGATTCCAAATGTAAAATACACCTGTATGGATGCGGTGCTGAGAACTGCAGATGTAATTTGAGGCGCCGACACATGAGCCACCTTTACACTACTGGCATCTATAGTAGAATCAGCAAAGCCGGAGGCTAATTTCCAGCCGGAATAAATAACATTGGCCGTTCCGGGGTCGCCTTTCGGCCCTTTCAGGCTGATGGGGACATTCCATCCTGAAGCGTCTTTAGGGCCATAAAGATTAAAAGAACTTTTATCGAGATAATAATCCCCTTCCTTTCCTAAAGCGGCACCCGGCAATCCTGTTCCACTTAAAATAGAGGCGCCCCTGCTACCGGTAGCGCCTGTAGCACCGGTTGCACCCGTAGCTCCTGTTGCGCCCATCAGGTTCAGCGGCGTACCCCATCCGGCGCCGGTTTTAGGTCCGTATAGCTTTGACGTGCTGATGTCCAGGTAAAAATCTCCCGTTGCGCCTGAGGTGGTGGCGGGCGCTCCGGATCCGCTTAATATCTTGCTTCCGCTGGGTCCCTGAATACCCTGCGCACCGGTTTCTCCCTGCGGGCCCTGTGGGCCGGTGGGCCCTGTATCTCCCTTTTTACAGGCAATAAAGATCAAAACGAAGAATGCTAATACCGCAGGCATGGTTTTTTTAAAATTCATGATTCTTTTTTAGGTAATTGTTGATGTTTAAAGGAAAGCATGCAATATACAGCTGCGAGTCAACCTATTACGCCCTCTACCCTGAATAAGGGATGTAGTTGATTAGCTTATGAACAGTACAGAAAATGGTACTTTTGGGATAATACCCTACCAACTTGGTGGGTTATAAAAAATGACTTATATTTGCCATCCACTTTTAAAATTACAACACTATGTCATTAAGATTAGGCGATATCGCACCAGACTTTACGGCACAATCAACCGAAGGTGAAATCAAATTTCACGAGTATTTAGGCGAAGGTTGGGGAATTTTATTTTCTCACCCTGCAGACTATACGCCGGTTTGTACTACCGAATTAGGAAAAACGGCTTTATTAAAAGAGGAGTTTGCCAAACGCAATACCAAAGTATTAGCTGTGAGTGTTGATCCGCTCGATAGCCATTTCGGCTGGCGTAATGACATCAATGAAACTCAAAACACCAATGTAGAGTTTCCTATTTTGGCCGATCCTGAAAAAAACATTGCCACTTTATATGATATGATCCATCCGAATGCTTCTGAAAAAGCAACGGTGCGTTCATTATTCATAATTGGTCCTGATAAAAAGGTAAAATTGATTATTACTTATCCGGCTTCTACCGGTAGAAACTTTACTGAAGTATTGCGCGTACTGGATTCGCTGCAACTGACAGCTAATCACAGCGTGGCAACTCCGGCAGACTGGACACACGGAGAAGATGTGATCGTGGTACCGGCAATCAGCACAGAAGATGCGATCCAGAAATTTCCTAAAGGTGTGAAGGTGGTAAAACCTTACCTGCGTTACACGCCACAACCTAATTTATAAGTTCATAGAAATAGTTCATGGTTCATGGTGTTTGCTATGAACCATGAGCCATAAACAATGAACCCGGATGTTTACAGAGCAACAAATACAGGATATTGAAAGCGCTTCTCTTGCAGAAGCGATAGCAATAGTGTCGAAGCAGTTTCCGCAGGAAACTGTTTTTTCGACTTCATTAGGCCAGGAAGACCAGGTGCTTACTCATGTAATTGCCCGCAATAACCTGCCTGTAAGAATATTTACGCTCGATACCGGGCGTCTTTTTTACGAACATTACGAACTACTCGAAAAAACAAATGCACGCTATAAAACCAATATCCAGGTGTATTTTCCTGAGGCAGCGGATGTGGAGCAATTTGTAAATGAAAAAGGTGTTAACGCCTTTTTTGAATCTGTTGAAAATCGTAAGCAATGTTGCTTTATCCGCAAGGTAAAACCCCTGAACCGGGCTTTACAGGGCGCTAAAGTCTGGATTACGGGCTTAAGGGCTGATCAGTCGGATAACAGGAAAGAAATGAAAATGCTGGAATGGGATGAAGCCCGCCAGTTATACAAGTTTAACCCGCTGATACATTGGACTTACGAACAAATGATCGAATTTATAAAGGAAAATAATGTTCCTTATAACCCACTGCATGATAAAGGTTTTGTCAGCATCGGTTGTGCACCCTGTACCCGGGCTATAGAGCCGGGAGAAGATGCACGTGCCGGTCGTTGGTGGTGGGAAGTGTCGCATAAAGAATGCGGCCTTCATGTTAACAGCTAAAATAATGATGAGCCCGGCGCTGAAGTTCAGATAGCAACATTGGTTTGTCATCACAATGGCAACCAATAATAGCAATTTATCCTGTCCCAGGGGCTTCTTTGGAGCGTCTGTCGAAGGATCGCCGGTTGAAAGCTCAGCCAAACATATAATCGATTGTCGTCTTCCTTTCTTCAGAAATGGGAGCTGGAAGACTAATAAAATAAAAATGAGTAAATACGAATTAGACTATTTAGAGCAGTTAGAAGCCGAGAGCATCTTCATCATGCGCGAAGTAGCTGCACAGTTCGAAAAGCCCGCCTTGCTTTTCAGCGGCGGTAAAGATTCGATTACGCTGGTTCAGTTAGCCAAAAAAGCTTTCGCGCCGGGTAAAATTCCCTTTCCTCTGGTACATATTGACACGGGACATAATTTTCCTGAAGCCCTGGCCTATCGGGATAACTTAGCCAAAGAGTTAGGTGCGGAATTGATCGTGCGTAAAGTTGAAGATACCATCCGCGAGAAAAAGCTGACTGAGCCAAAAGGCAAATTTGCCAGCCGCAACTGGCTGCAAACCCACACCCTTTTAGATACCATCGAGGAATTTAAGTTTGACGCCTGTATTGGTGGTGCCCGCCGCGACGAGGAAAAAGCCCGCGCCAAAGAGCGTATTTTTTCAGTGCGTGATGAGTTTGGTCAGTGGGATCCTAAACTACAGCGTCCCGAACTGTGGAATATCTATAATGGCCGCATTCACAAAGGTGAAAACGTAAGGATATTCCCGATCAGTAACTGGACGGAGCTGGACGTTTGGAGCTATATTAAAAAGGAAAAGGTACAACTGCCTTCTATTTATTTTGCCCACGACAGGGATGTACTGGTGCACGAAGGCCAGCTGATCGCGGTATCGGATTTTATTACTATTGATGAAGGTGATGTGATTGTGAACAAGCGCGTTCGTTATCGTACCGTGGGTGATATGACCTGTACGGCAGCAGTAGAATCCAGCGCGGCTACACTGGATGAAGTCGTAAACGAGATCATGGCCACCCGCATATCTGAGCGTGGTGAAACCCGCATTGACGATCGTGTTACGGAAGCCGCAATGGAGGACAGGAAGAAGGGGGGGTATTTTTAGGGTTGGTTGATAAGTTGACTGGTTGAAAGGTTGAGAGGTTAATAGGGGAAGTCGTGACAGGGAGAGTGTGGTACCGGGTTTATATTAGCAGATAATAGTCCTTTTGAACCTTTAAACTTGTTAACTTATAAACTAAAAGAAAATGTCTTATCAGAGTTTTGAAGATTTAGAAGTTTGGAAAAGGGCAAGGGTTTTAAAAAAAGAAATCTCAATTCTTGTAAAGGGTTTCCCGGACGACGAAAAGTATCGATTGATTGATCAATTGAAACGTAGTACCAGGTCAATCGGTACTCAAATTTCAGAAGGCCATGGCAGACAAACTTATCCCGATCGTATCAGATTTTGTGTTATAGCAAGAGGCTCTTTAAGTGAAACGCTAAATCATTTGATTGATGCATTAGACGAAGACTTTATCACAGAAGAGCAAATGCAATTATTTCGAAATAAAATTACAGATATTGAAAAGGTATTAAATGGGTACATATCTTATCTTGAACGAAAGTCAAAAGAGAAATAACCCCTGTTAACCTTTCAACTTATAAACATATTAACATATAATGGACATTCTCAGATTCATAACCGCTGGTAGCGTAGATGATGGTAAAAGCACACTCATCGGCCGCTTGTTATACGATAGCAAAAGTATCCTGGTGGATCAGCTGGAAGCTTTGGAAAAGCAATCCAAGAATAAAAATGCAGAGGGTATTGACCTGGCATTATTAACAGACGGCTTACGTGCAGAGCGGGAGCAGGGCATTACTATTGATGTGGCTTACCGCTATTTTAATACGCCCAAACGGAAATTTATCATTGCTGACGCCCCCGGGCATGTTCAGTATACACGCAATATGATCACTGGCGCATCTAACTCCAGCCTGATCATTATTCTCATAGATGCGCGTTCGGGCGTAATAGAACAAACCCGTCGTCACTCAATTATCGCCTCTTTATTGAAAATGCCGCATGTTGTGGTGGCGATCAATAAAATGGACCTGGTTGATTTTTCGGAAGCACGTTACAATGAGATTAAAGCCGACTATGAAAAAGTAGCAGCTCAGTTAGGTATAACTAATGTGACCTATATTCCTATTGCTGCTTTGCATGGTGATAATATAGTAGAGCCGTCGGCTAAAATGAGTTGGTTTACGGGACAACCTTTACTGCAGTTTTTAGAAGAAGTAGAAGTGTCGGAAGATATCAACCACACTGATCCGCGCTTCCAGGTGCAGTACGTAATACGTCCCCAAACCAAAGAGCTACACGACTACAGAGGGTATGCAGGCCAGGTAGTGAGCGGCGTTTACAGGAAAGGAGATCAGATCACGGTATTGCCTGCAGGCATACAAACCATGCTTTCAAAAATTGAAATTGCGGGGGAAGAAGTAGAAGAGGCTTTCGCACCACAGGCGGTAGTGCTGCATCTTGCTGATGATATAGATGTAAGCCGCGGCGACACATTTGTGCGTACTGATAACCAGCCTAAGACAGAAAGCGAAATAGATGTAATCCTTTGCTGGCTGGATAATAAGCCGCTGGTACAGGGCAACAAATATTTCTTACAGCACAAAGGCCGTTTAATACGTACCATCATAAGAGAGATTGAGTACAAGCTGGATGTAAATACTTTAGAGCATACCGGGGTTACAGATAATGTGAAACTGAACGAGGTGGTAAAGGCAAAAATTAAAACCGCACAACCATTGGTATATGACCCGTTTGATCAAATCAGTGACTATGGTAATGCGATATTGGTGGATGAAACCAGTAATAGCACTGTAGCGGCTGTTCTATTATCCTAAAAGCATTGTGAACCAATGATCCTTACTCATTATACAATAAGTCATGTAAACCCGCCGCAGGCAGGCAGGGGGTCTGTGGTACTGGCTGCGGCCGGTCCGGGAGATCCTGACCTGATTACGGTTAAAGCTGCCAATGCATTACGCGAAGCTGAAGTGGTTTTAATAGACCGTCTGGTAAGTGAAGTGATATTACACCGGTATGTTCCGGCTAACGCTGAAATAGTAAGAGTAGGGAAGGAATGCCGCAACAACATATCAACGCCGCAGCAGGTGATCAATGAATTAATTGTTGATTATGCGCTGAAAGGTAAAAGGGTGGTTCGTTTAAAAGGTGGAGACGCATCTATCTTCTCCAATGTTTTAGACGAACTGCAGGTATTGATCGCCAATAAAATTCCCTACGAAATCATCCCGGGTGTTACGGCGGCTTTGGGCGCCGCTGCTTATGCAGGCATTCCTTTAACGGCACGCGGCTATGCTACTTCAGTAAGATTCCTGACTTACTATAAGTCGGATATTGTAACGGATGAACACTGGCAGGACCTGGCACGAACCAATGATACACTGGTTTTTTACATGTCGTCCGGCACGCTCGAAAATGTTGTGAGGAAACTACAGCAGTTCGGTGTTCAGAAAGAAGTGCATGTGGCGG
Source organism: Acinetobacter pittii (assembly GCA_052038405.1). Taxonomy (GTDB): domain Bacteria; phylum Bacteroidota; class Bacteroidia; order Chitinophagales; family Chitinophagaceae; genus Niabella. Next base: position 12,861 of record JBQGCI010000377.1, on the reverse strand, counting down.
TAGCTGAGCAGGCAACTACCTGTTATCAGCGCATACACGAATGCAATATTTATGACTACAATAAGGTACTGGCCGGTAAAAAATTCGTTTCGCCGTCGCTGGTAATCATCGGTAAAGTGGTAGCCCTACATCAACAATTTAAATGGCTGAAGAATAGCGAGCATGACGAACAATATTTTGTACCGGTAGGCGAAGGAATCCAGAATATCAACGAACTTAATAAACCAATAAAGCATGTTATCTGAAGATAAACTGCAGAAGATTAAAGAATTTACTGCTACCCTTTCCAGGGAAGAACTGATCTGGCTGAACGGCTACATTGCCGGGCAGGCCGGCGCATTACAGGGCGCACTTCCTTCATCGGGAGCTCCTGCAGCCCTCAACAAGAAAATTACGCTGGCTTACGGCACCGAAACCGGCAACGCTAAAAAGCTGGCCACTCAATTGGCAGGTATCGCCAAGAAGAAAGGCATTGGTGTTAAGCTGGCCGGACTGGACCAGTATAGATTTACAGACCTTGCGAAAGAGGAATATTTCTTTGTGGTGATCAGTACCCAGGGTGAAGGGGAGCCCCCGTTGCTGGCCAAGAAATTTTATGACCAGCTGCACGAGCAGGCTGTTGAGCTGAAAAAAATGAAATTCGGCGTACTCGCGCTCGGAGATACTTCGTATGCGCAGTTTTGCAAAACCGGAGAAGATATCGATGCCAGGCTGGAAGCCCTGGGCGGCCATCGCATGTTACCCCTTAAGAAATGTGATGTGGATTATGAGGAAGATTCCCTGCATTGGATCGATAATGTAGTCACCGCATTGCAAACCAGTGTGGGAAGTGTTCCGGCTATTGCGGCTCCGTTGGTTGAAGAAAAGAAACCTGCCGGAAAAAAACATTATAACGGCATTATCGTAACCAATATCAATTTAAACGATCGGGGCAGCAATAAAGAAACCTATCATGTCGAGATCAGCACCGATGAGGATCTGGATTATTTACCGGGAGATGCCCTGGGCCTGATTCCCCCGAACAGTGACGCGGCCGTTGAAGAGATCATTGCACTGACAGGTGTTAATCCCGATCTTGAAATACAGACGGCGAAGGTAAAAGCGCCCGTACGTGAGTTGTTAAAAAAGTATCTGAATATTTTATACCCGCTTAAATCGACCATAAAACAATATGCAGCCATAACGGGTTATGAAATTCCTGAAGAAGTAAGATTGAGCATACCCGATTTACTCAGGAAGTATCCGATAAAAGCTGCTGCGGCTTTTGAAGAAGTGATGAAGATCTTAACGCCCCAGGCACCACGATTATATTCTATCTCATCTGCACCGGGAAGCCATGGCTTAGGTGAAATACACATTACCGTAAGCAAAGATGAGTACTATGTGGAAGACGATAAGCGCACGGGTGTAAGCAGTGAGTTCTTTTCGACACATCCGGCGGGTACTGAGTTTGAGTTCTTCATACAGAAGCAAAAGCACTTCAGGCTGCCTGCCCATGATAAAGATGTGATCATGATCGGGCCAGGCACCGGTATTGCACCTTTCCGCTCTTTTATAGCAGAAAGAGATGCACAGGGTGCGGAAGGCCGTAACTGGCTGTTCTTTGGAGAGCAGCATTTTGTCACAGACTTTTTATATCAAACAGAATTGCAGGATTATTTGCAAACAGGTGTGTTGACCAACCTCGATGTAGCATTCTCCCGCGATCAGCAAGAAAAGATCTATGTACAACATCGTATGAAACAAAGAGGTGCCGAGTTATACGATTGGATCAGCAACGGCGCCTATATGTATATCAGCGGAAAGCGGGAACCAACCAGTAAAGACGTGGAAAAAATGCTCGTGGAAATTTTTAAAGAGCATGGTAATAAAACAGAGGAAGAAGCTGAAAAATATCTGCACCAATTAGTAGATGAAGGACGTTGGGAGAAGGATGTTTATTGATTGCCAATAGATCGTAGATAATAGTTTATAGCAATTGTCTATGTACCATGAACCATTAACTATTAACGAATATTAAAGAATGAGCGAACAATCACCAGTAGAAAAGATTAAAATTGCCAGTAATGGTTTGCGCGGTACTTTAAAGGAAAGTCTGTCAGATAGCTTTACAGGGGCCGTGCGTGAAGATGACACGAACCTGATTAAGTTTCATGGTATGTACCAGCAGGACGACCGGGATCGCCGGGAGGAACGCAGTGCCAAGAAGTTGGAATGGCTGTACTCGTTTATGTTGCGCCTGCGTTTACCAGGAGGCTTCTTAAAGCCCGAACAATGGGTAGCCATGCACCACGTGGCAGGAGCGCATTCTACCGGAACTATTAAAATAACCACACGGCAAACCGTGCAATTACACGGTATCTTGAAGTCGCATATAAAGCCTACCATGCAGTCGTTTAACCTGGCTGGCTTAGATTCTATTGCTACCTGTGGCGATGTGAATCGCAATGTGTGTTGCACTTCTAACCCCGGAGAATCGCCGGTGCATGATGAAGTATTTAAGTTTGCCGCCAAGATCAGCGAAATGGCCAAGCCTAAAACGCAGGCCTGGTACGAGATCTGGATTGATAAAGAGAAAATAGGGGAGAAGACAGAAGAAGATCCGCTGTATAAAGACCGTTACCTGCCGCGTAAACTGAAAATAGGTATCGCCGTTCCTCCCAATAATGATGTAGATGTTTTCATCAATGATATAGCGTTAATTGCTATTATAGAAAACGATAAGCTGGTAGGTTTCAACCTGGCGGCCGGTGGCGGATTGGGAACCACGCATGGCAATCCAAATACCTACGCCCGTTTGGCCACAATACTGGGATTTGTGGAGAATAATGAAGAAAAAATCCTGAAAGCGGTGTACGAGACTATTACCGTACAACGTGATTTTGGAAACCGTGCAGACAGAAAATTATCGCGATTAAAATATACCATCGATAAACTGGGTGTTGATAAGTATCGCGAGGAAATTGAAAAGCGTTGTGGCTTTAAACTGGAGCCGGCACGCCCGTATACTTTCACCGAAAGAATAGACCGATATGGGTGGACACAAAGCGCAGACAAAAAATGGCACTACACCGTATTTGTAGAAAATGGTCGTGTATTAGATGGCGAAGGAATTGATTTTAAAACCTGCCTGCTTAAAATAGCAGAGGCGGGAAAATGTAACTTCCGTTTTACAGCTAATCAAAACGTAATTCTTACCGATATCGACAAAAAGGATAAAGCAGCGATTGAAGTATTGCTGAATGAATATGGTATCATCGAACATACGGAGAAGGCAGGGGCTTTAAGAAAAAATGCAATTGCCTGCGTAGCGTTCAATACCTGTCCGTTAGCACTGGCCGAAGGACAGCGTTATTTACCTACCCTGATATCGAAGCTGGAGCCCTTATTGGAGAAGCACCATATGCAAAACGACAATATGGTATTGCGGATGACAGGATGTCCTAACGGCTGTGGCAGATCGCCAAACGCTGAAATAGGATTTGTGGGTACCGCTTATGGTAAATACAATCTGCATATTGGCGGCGACAGGTTAGGCGAAAGATTGAACACGAAGTTTAAAGACAGTTTGAATGAAGAACAGATATTAACCACGCTTGATGAACTGTTCGGGGTTTATACCAAAGAGAAGAAAGAGAATGAAACTTTCGGCGATTTTTCTCACAGGAAGTGGATTCTTTAATTGAGTTAAAAAGTTGATATGTTTGTTAGCTAAAAAGTAGTACTTTCCTTGTCAACATATCAACTCATCAACATTTAACTATTAAGCAATGAGCAGTAAGAATTTTATAAAACTTCTTTTACAGAATAACGCTAAACTGGGCAACCTGCCTGATAAGGACCTGGCACACCAGTTTATCGATGATATCTTCCAGTTTTTATTTATACCCAAAACCGGCGTAAATCAAAAAGAAAGCGACCTGGAAAAAGGTTTTTATTCGTTGCAAAGTCACCTCGCTACATTAATATACGATGTGGTAAACGATGGAGCTAAATCTCAACAGGCTGTTGAGGTTTTCTTTACGGCATTACCCGATATTTACGCAACGCTTCAGGACGACGCTGCCGCTTTCGTGGCCAATGATCCAGCGGCACTCAATGTAAGCCAGATATTACAGACCTACCCGGGTTTTTATGCAATAGCTGTTTACCGTATTTCCAACCAATTGCGCAAACAGGGTATTCGTGGCCTGCCAAGACTTTTTGCAGAATACGCACACAGTAAAACGGGTATCGATATTCATCCTTACGCCACCATCGGCAAAAACTTTTTTATAGACCACGGTACGGGTGTGGTAATTGGGGAAACATCAGTAATAGGAAATGATGTAAGGATGTACCAGGGTGTAACCATTGGGGCCTTAAATTCTGCCAAAACAAAAAAGAAAGCCAAACGGCATCCAACTATCGAAGATAATGTGATCATTTACTCGGGTGCAACTATTCTGGGTGATATCACAATTGGCAGGGATTGTGTGATTGGAGGGAATGCCTGGGTGACCTTCAATGTACCGGCTAATTCTTTGGTATATAACCAAAGCGAAGTAACCAGTAAAGACAGTTTCTCGCATAAAGATTCTGTCAGCAAAATTTTCCAGACCTCAAAAAAGGATAGGTAATTGTACCAGGCCAGCCTGGAATTTGCCTGTCGTTTGAACTTCGTACACCATACACGTTAAATCGTATACCATACACCGTACATTAATTGAACGAACCCTCACATACAGATAATACAGCTGATACCGGAAACAATTTGTTCCCCGTTTTTTTAAAGCTGGAGCAGTTGAAGCTTTTAATTATCGGCGGCGGTAATATCGGTTTGGAGAAGTTGCAGGCTGTTGTTAAAAACGCACCCCAAACGCAAATAAAACTCGTGGCCCTGCAAATAAGTGATGCTGTTCGCGAATTTGCTGCGCCTTATGTAAATATCATACTGGAGGAAAGAGGCTATCAAAAAGCAGATATAGAAACAGCTGACCTGGTGATCGCAGCCGTCAACGATTTACAGGTAGCACAACAGGTGAGAACCGATACACAGGCTTGCGAAAAATTGGTAAATGTGGCCGACAAACCGGAGCTTTGTGATTTTTACCTGGGTTCTGTTGTAAAAAAGGGAAATCTGAAAATAGCAATTTCTACCAACGGGAAGTCCCCCACTATTGCCAAGCGTTTGAAAGAAACGCTCAACGAAGCAATACCCGACGAGATAGATGACGTGCTGGATAATATGCAGGCCTTGCGGAATAAATTGTCGGGCGACTTTGATCATAAGGTCAAAGTACTCAATAACGTAACCCGCTCACTGGTCGAAAATCCGGATGAATCTTTAAAGGCTTTTGAATCAGACGCCGAGCCGGCGGGGGAAATAGTGGAGTCTGCTGATGTAGTAGCGAAAGCTCAAAAAAGTACCAACTGGTACCTTATCATTTTGGGTATCGTATTATTGGTAAGCTTAAGCGTATACACGCTGTATGCATTTGATCTGGCAGATGTGATTTTACAGGAGTTAAATAAAGACCATCATTTGTTTTACTGGATGCTGCTCACCGGTTTTCTGGCCGAAATAGTAGCCGGATCTATGGGTATGGGTTATGGCGTGATTTGTACCACCATTTTACTGATGCTCAATGTTCCGCCGCCCGTAGTAAGTGCCAGTATTCACTCCGCCGAATCCTTCACTACGGCAGCTGGCAGTATCAGCCATTTCAAATTAGGTAATGTTAATAAAAAGCTCATCAAAGCACTGGCGCTGCCCGCAATAATTGGCGCTGTCATCGGAGCGTTATTGCTTACTTACGTAGGTGAAAAGTATGCTGCGATAACGAAGCCTTTCATCGCTACTTATACATTATACCTGGGTGTAAGGATTTTAACGAATGTGTTTAAAAGTAAAGAGCTCAGGATTGAAAAGAAAAAAACGAATATCCCTTTATTAGGACTGGCCGGTGGCTTTATCGATTCATTTGGCGGTGGCGGTTGGGGACCTCTGGTAACGGGCACTTTTATCAAAAATGGCAGAACACCCCGTTATGTGGTAGGAAGCTCCACTGTTGCCAAATTTATCTTAACCGTAACCAGTGCAGTTACTTTTATTTTCACCATTGGTATCCATCACTGGAACATCGTTGCCGGCCTTTTAATAGGCGGTATCATAACAGCTCCTTTCTCTGCCATGTTAACTTCCCGGCTACCTGTTCGAAAAATGTTTTTCGTGGTGGGCGTACTGGTTATCGTAATGAGCCTTATCACCATTTGCAAAGCCTTGTTCCTTTAAATATTTTTTTCAAAAAATAGTCTACTTTTTTTGTGGACTAATCTAATGAGCTTATATTTGCGTCACATTTTAAAATATGTATACGCCTCAATATTATAAAAGTTGTTGTTGCAGCGCCTTTCAAGGTAAAAGCTATTGTTGCTGTTAATTGTAACACCAACTATTTTTTTACAATATTAGTCTACATAAATAATAGACTTTGATGCCATCTGTTTTCGTTATAATCGATATGCCGGGCAATAAAGTCTGAATCGCCAAAATTTATCAAAGCATAACAATGAAACAAAAAAGATCGAGCCAATTTACACTAACATTATTTCTTTTAGCCTTACTGCCGGCGCTGGCGCATGCGCAGCTGGCTGGTAAGGTCATTAACGAAAACAACGACCCTTTACCCGGTGCCAGTATCGTAATTAAAGGTACTACACAGGGTACAACCACCGACGGTGCCGGTATTTTCACTTTATCGCAGGTACCTAAAGTACCTTTTACCGTAACCGTATCGTCAGTTAACTATGCTATACGCAATATAGCGGTTAAGAATCTGGAAGATTCACTGATCGTTAAACTACAGGTATTGTATCAAACAGATACTGTAGTAATTACCTCCAGGCGCAGGCGCGAAGTTTTGCAGGATGTGCCCATCAACGTATCCGTAGTGGGAGGTAAGCAAATCGAAGAGTCGGGTGCATTCAATGTTACACGCGTAAAAGAAATTGTTCCTTCTTTGCAAATGTATACTTCCAATCCAAGAAATACAGGGATCAATATCCGTGGCCTGGGTTCTCCATTCGGACTTACCAACGATGGCCTGGATCCAGGTGTGGGCTATTATGTTGACGGTGTATATTATGCACGTCCGGCTGTTGCCACACTTGATTTTATAGATATCGAACGGATAGAGGTATTAAGAGGTCCGCAAGGAACGTTGTTTGGTAAAAACACTACGTCAGGGGCTATTAATATTACTACACGTAAGCCAAGCTTTGTACCCGGAGGTAATCTCGAAGTAAGCTACGGTAATTTTGGATTTATACAGGCGAAGGCTTCTGTAACCGGCCCTTTGACGAAAAGATTAGCAGCCCGTGTATCTTTCTCAGGAACACAAAGAGATGGAACCGTACACAATACTGCCACTGACAAGTACACCAATGATATCAATAATCTGGGCTTGCGTACGCAATTCCTGTATAACGTATCCGATAATACATCTGTTACGGTAGCAGGTGAATACAATAAGCAGAGGCCTGATGGATATGCACAGGTTGTGGCAGGTGTAGTTACAACTAAAAGACCAGCGTACCGGCAATTTAATGCCATCACTTCTGATTTAAACTACACGTTACCTAATATTAACAAAGAAGGTAAGGTAGACGCGTTTATGCGCGTGATCGATCATGACACACCATGGAATTCTGGTAACGAAATCGGTGGTGCATCCGTTAATATCGATAGTAAAATAGGACCAGGTGTACTTACTGCTACAACAGCATGGCGTTATTGGAACTGGGACCCTTCTAATGACAGGGATTTTACAGGGTTACAGGCTTTGGCAAAATCTCAAAACCCGGCTAAACATAAAAATATTTCCCAGGAGATCCGATATGCGGGAGATATTACAGATCGTTTAAGCGGTGTTATAGGCGTGTTTTACCTCGGACAGGAAGTAAAGATTGACGGAACAGAAGAATCAGGTCGCGATCAGTGGCGCTTTTCACAAAGTTCTACCAGCACGCTCTGGAAAACCCCGGGTCTTTTCGAGGGGTATGGCATCAAAACCAATTCGTCTATTCGCTCTAAAAGTGCGGCCGTGTTTGCCAACGTAGACTGGGAGTTTATAGATCATTTCCATATTCAGCCAGGTATCAGGTTGAATTATGATGAGAAGCAGGTAGTATACGACCGTAAAACCTACGGAGGCTTGCAAACTACAGATCCTGCATTAGTAGCGTTAAAAAACGGCGTGTATAGCAACCAGTTTTACGAGGCGGATGCCTATGAGCGTAACGCCACTTACCAGGTAACGGTAGCTTACAGACCTTCAAGAAAAATAAACGCCTTTGGTACTTTTTCTACCAGCTACAAGCCGGTGGGCGTAAACGTGGCTGGTTTGCCAACGGTTAACGGTCAGCCTGCAACCGATCTGGCTGTTATCAGGCCGGAGTACACTAAACATTATGAAGTAGGTGTTAAAACAAACCTTACAGCAGATCTTACATTTAATATAGCCGCCTACAATTCCGATATCAAAGACTACCAGACAAATGTACAGTCAGCTGAACTGGGCGTGAACAGGGGCTATATCGCTAACGCGGATAAAGTACGTGTAAGAGGTATTGAAGCAGATGCGTCTTACCGGCTGAATCATCATTTTAATTTTTACGGAGCCCTGGCATATTCGGAAGGTATTTATGTAAAATTTACGAATGCACCGTTACCGCTGGAAGAAACAGGTGCGACTAATGCGGATAATGTACAGGTGGCATTTAAAGATATATCTGGCGGCGCCATACCGGGAATTTCCAAATGGGCTGGTTCTTTAGGCGGCGAGTATTCCACCCCATCATCTTTATTCGGAAGAGCCAACCGTTTCTTTTTGGGTGCTGACTTTTTTGCCCGTTCGGGCTTTTCTTCCAGCCCCTCTCCATCGGCTTATTTAAACGTAGCAGGTTATGGATTGGTGAATGCAAGACTTGGGTTTAGAGCTAACAAAGGATTCTCTGCTTTCGTTTGGGGACGCAATCTTTTGGATAAAGACTACTTCGAACAATTATTACCTGCCGGCGGTAACGCAGGACATTATGCAGGCGTATTGGGTGATCCGCGAACTTACGGTGTAACCCTGAGCTATTCCTTCAATTAATTAAGATATTCACACTTATCAAAGTATTCTTATATTTTTTATTTTGGCAATCGATTATAGGCGTGCTGTTTTTACAGCGGGCCTTTTTTTATTCTTTAAACCTTTTGATCCTTTAATAGTCAAACTGATCATTAATATCGGTTTTTCAATCAAAAATTGCAGGAAAATGATTTTTCCAACGTCAAAGGGGTTATGAGAAAATGGATAACGATTTTTTGCCTGGCTGCATGTTATGCCGCTATGGGCCAAAACGGGAAGGAGCTGTACTTTCAACCAGGCTTTGCATCAGGTGCCAATGCTTCAAAAGTATTTGAGGAAATAAACTATATCCCCCTCGAAACAACCAAAAAAAGCATTTTTGGCCGGATCCGGCAATTATTGGTATCTGATCAATACTTTATTATCTGGGATGCGGACACCAACTTCATTTATTTCTTTGACAAAAAAGGTAAATTTGTAAAGAAATACCGGCCACCCAACTGCACTATTAAATCTATACAATTAGACCAAGCTAAAAATGCCGTCTTCATCTCAGGTAGTAACAAGAACTATAATTTTTCGCCTGCCGAAGTAGAGAAGATGATGGAGGATCCTACCAATAAGTCCCTCGCAAGATTCACCTGGTCGGCATACTACGATCTGGCCGATGTTCATAAGGAAAAAATTCAGCGGTTGAAAGGGTTTAGTTTGTCCCTGGTTGATCCAACTATATATAACGGCAATCAGTGGGTTTACAGCTACATATTCGCTAATCGCAAGTTTGCTGATCAAACAGAGTATGAGCTAAAAGTGTACGACGGGGAAAAAAATATAAGCCAGTATTTTCCGTACAATAAGAGAAATGATGCTTATTATTTCAAACCCGAGCAGGTTTCGTTTTTCCCCACTAATGATCCGGGAGTATTGTTATTTACCAGGCCCTACCACTATGGTATATATAAATTGACAAACGACAGCACATCGCTGTTATATTCATTAATTCTGCCTTTCGAGAACTCTCTTTCCAAAGCTTTTTTTGCCCATCCTTTTCGTTCTAAAAATGATTTCGACCAATACCGGTCGCAAAACGGGAGCTTTGTATGGAAAATTGAGAATGTGTACCAGTTGCGGCAACACCTGTTTTTTTCGCTCGACTACAACCGCAGTCCGAGAGACCGTAATTTTTTGTTTGACGAGTCTACCAATCGCTTTTATGCAACAGGTAAAATCACTGCCGATAGCGCCAATGCCTTTTTACCGGTTCTTTCAACCAGCATTCAATACAGCGACGGTAATTATTTGTATACGAGCGCTTCATCGGCTACTATGTTCCAGAATAAGGACTACAACCAGTCAAAGAACCCCCAATACAAAGCAGCCATCAAACAATATTTTGAAAAGGGTACCCGAACAGATAATCCGGTTATCATTCAATTAAAACCCAAAAATAAGATCGGATAATGCGGATACTACTGACTGCGCTGCTGATAGCCCTGTTGCCTTCTTTGCTATCAGCCCAAAAAGATACCACCCGTAGCGGGTCGGTTACAGGTATTGTCAAGGATTCGGCTGACGATTACGCTTTGCAATCTGTAACAATAACTTTATATAAAAAGTCGGATTCTTCGTTGGTCAATTATCATATAACCGGGGAAGACGGTGCCTTCACTTTTAAGGATATCCCCTTTTTTACACCGGTTACCATCAATTTTTCTTTTACCGGATATAACCCGTTTTCTAAAACCATCACCTTAGACTCAGCGAACCGCAGTTTCAATTTTAAAAGCTTGTTACTGTCTAAGAGCCAGGGCACCATGGATGAAGTTGTCGTTAAAGCGGTGGTTCCCATTACTATGAACGGCGATACCCTGGAAATCAATCCTGCTGCTTTTAAATTAGATTCTAATGCGGTAGTAGAAGATATGCTGCGAAGGGTTCCCGGCGTTACTATGTGGGGAGATGGAACGATTACAGTTAACGGACGAAAAGTAAATAATGTATATGTCGATGGCAAGCCTTTCTTTGGCAGCGACCCGGCAATGGCCACACAAAATTTACCCAAGAACGCTATCGAAAAAATTCAGGTATACAGAGAAACTGATTATAGTAAGGATAATGTAGATGATAACCCGGCCGACTCTATGTTAACGATGAACATAAAATTACGGGAAGATAAAAAGTTTGGATATTTTGGTAAAGCCGGTGCCGGTATTGGAACTGATGATCGTTACGAATTTGACGGATCAGGCTTGGCATATAATAAGAAGATGAGGGGTGGAATAGCAGCCAGCATGAATAATATCAATAAGTCTGCCGGTTTGCAGGAAATGTTTCAGCAAAGCACTTACCGCAACTATAATCCTAATAACAGGTATGTAGCTAATTTTGGAAGCAACGGCATTAACCGCGTATTATTTTTAGGGGGTAATATACAATACGATTTCTCCCAAACCAATAATAGCCGTTTTAATAACCAACTAAGAGCTAACTACGATTTTAGAAATACAAGGAACTTTACCACTTCAACAACGGACTCAAGAAACAGCGCTACCGATGTGGTATTCCTGCAGGATTCAAAGCAGGAGAGCACTTCCGAAAATAATACACATAACGCTGGTGTAAACTATAATAAGAGAGACCAGGACAAAGACTTCGCGGTGAACCTCAGTTTTAACTCCGGTACCAGTGAAAGAAGCTCCTCCAGCTCCTCCGATAAGGCCATAGAGGATGGCACAAGGGTAAGCGAAAGTTCAAATACTTCTTTCTCTGAAGGTTCCAATAACGGAATTAATTTTTCAACCTCGTTCCGTAATAAAGACGATGACGATCGCAATCTGAAAAGCTTTGGTATTAATTATAACATGGGATATAATAATTCCGAGAATGAAAGCAGGAATATCACCGATTTTATATCTTACGAAAATGCCAATGACAATCGATATTTCAACAGGCGTAATAATAGCGAATCTTCCAGCTTTAATAACAGCCTTGGTATGAACTATAATGCCTTAAAACGATTGTTGTTCGGTAACTTTAGTTTGTGGAATATTAATATGGTGCTCAATAACAATGTTTCATTTTCAAGATCAGATGTGAGTTCATTGGTTAGTGACTATGATTCATTAACCGGCCGTTATATCGGGAATGACTCCCTTACCAATGATAACCGGGTTACCAGGATAGAAGACAGGCCCTCCTTAAGATTATCGAAGAATTTTACCAGGCGTTTATCGGACCGGTTTAACCGTTATATTAACGTGTCAGCAAACATACAGGGGCAATTCCTTACAGAAAGAAATGAGTCCAGTTTCGACTACCGCAATATCGACCGTTCTTTCAGCTTCTTTACTCCTTCAGCGGCCGTTGGTTATAATTACCAGCGATTTAATAGGTATACCATTGAAGCTAATTTGTCCGGGAATTCAACGCCTTCTATTCCTTCTGTTGATCAGCTAAGGCCCATTATTGATACCAGTACCAGCGTATATAACATCAATCTGGGCAATGCAAACCTCAGACCTTCGGTTACCAATGGCGTGAATTTTAATTTTAATTATCGCCGGGAGCAGCCTTCGCGAAAAGCAGACTTGAGTTTTGAGGTAAATGGCGCTGCAAGCGGGGTAAACGACGGTATTGTTGATAGTAGTTTTTACAACAGGCAAAATGGCAGAAGAACTATTTATATGATCAATATGGATGGAAGGCGTAATTACAGCGCCGGTTTTACCGGGCGAACCTCTTTCAA
>JBQGCI010000376.1:0-30032 GCA_052038405.1 Acinetobacter pittii | reverse complement strand
TTTTGCATTGGTAAAAATGCAGCAACTCATACTGATTTATTAAAGCAGGTACATCAGCAGGGACATATTATAGGGTCGCACAGTTATAGCCACAGTTTTTGGTTCGATTTACTTTCACCCAAAAAAATGCAGGCAGACCTGCAGCTGGCTCATAACCTGTTTAAGAAAGAGTTAGGGCTGAATGTACAATGGTTCAGGCCGCCTTATGGTGTTACCAATCCCAATCTTAAAAAAGCGGTGGAGCGCATGGGCTATACAGCAATAGGCTGGAATGTGCGATCGATGGACACGGTAGCTAAAGATGACCAGGCCCTGCTTAACAAACTGAAACAATCACTAAAGCCCGGCGCTATCTTTTTATTTCATGATACCATGGCTGTAACTGTGTCGGTTTTAGCAGACTTTATCAATTATGCACAGCAGCTGGGTTATGAGATCACTCCACTGGATAAACTACTAAATTTGCAGCCTTATGCTGATTGAAAATCTTTACACGCTGGATAGTTTTAATGATGATGCGCAGAAAGCCGTAGCATCTGTAACCCTGAATGCTCATCATAAAATTTTCGAAGGACATTTTCCGGGACAACCTGTATTACCGGGGGTATGCCAGCTGCAAATGGTGAAAGAATTACTGGAAAGGGCAACAGAACAAAAGCTTTTTCTCGCAGAAGCCGCTAACTGTAAGTTTCTTCAAATGATCGATCCTACGCAAACCAATGTACTGGTAATTACGGTTGATTATAAAAAAGAGGAAGATGCCGTAGCCTGCAATGCGGTTATTAAAAGCGGGGAGGCTGTTTACTTAAAGATGAACGGGAAGTTTCTAATATCGTAAATGTTTTGGGCCTTGATATTTACCATGTAAAGCTTGTCCTGCCAAGTGCATCAACTCTTGATTATCTTCTTGTAGAAGATTTTAAAAGTAATCAACTTTTTTTAGAAAGGGATCCTTCACTTATCATGGAAATTGGTGAGTTCCCAGATGTTAATCAGGTTGTTTACTATGAAGCAAAGGGTATCAACGCAAAAGTGTTGCACCGGTTTTTTTGAAAGCTTTTGAAAACGGTAAACCCTATTACCTAAAGGAGCATGTTATAAGAGCCAAAGATTTTTTGAAGGCTGATAACCCCGTTTCGAAGCTACTTCTGGAACAAAGGTTTCAACGGGATTTTATCGACAATTTTGTGGAAGGGGAAAGTATCTTTTTTGCTGCCTGGTAAAAGCTGCTATTTCTTAATACCACCGATCAGGTGTATCACCATATTATCTTCCATTTCCTGTGCCGTATGCGTTTTAGCGCTTCTTTGCCAGAATTCCAGTCCGCGAACAGAAGAAAGAATGTTCAATACTACTACATAGGGCATTAAAGACTTCAATTCTCCTTTTTGAATACCTGCTTCTACAATAGCTTCCATTCTTTTTACATAATCCCGGCGGTTAGCTGCAAAATGTGCCAGCTTATCACCTTCCAGGTGCATCCACTGGCTTACCATAACAGAGTACTCCTCAAAGCGATTCATCATCATTTTGGTATGAAAGCGGATCAGCGATTCTATCTTTTCCAACGAGGAGCTGTTAGATTTTTCCAGGTTGTCAAGATGCACTTTACACTCTTCTGAAACACCATCTACGATTTCTTCCAGTATTTGTGCCTTGGACTGAATATGATTATACAAACTGGCGGCTTCTATCCCGATCTTCTCTGCAAGATCACGCATAGAGCTCGCCGCAAAACCTCTTTCCCGGAACATTGCTGCCGCGGTAGTCAGAATAAGCTCCTTCTTTGCAGATTTTTTTTTGGCCATCATACCCATAATCCAAAGCTATGTTATTTTATTGTAATCTTCTTCAACTGGCCCAGCCGGGAACAAGGTTGGTTACATACCCCCGGCCGGATCATAATGCGTGCCTTTACAGGTGAACCATTGCCTTGATAACCCCTGTTTGAGGATTAAGCCATGATTCGAAGTTGTCCTTTACGGCATCAAAAGGAACCGTGTGCGTTATATAGGTCTTTGGATTCACTAAACCAGCCTTCATACTTTTGATCACATGTTCAAAATCCTCACGTGTGGCATTACGGCTACTCATAAGGGTTGTTTCTCTTTTATGAAATTCGGGGTGACTAAAAGAGAACGGTTCCTTTTGTAACCCGATCAATACGTAGTTACCGCCATGAGCGAGGAAATTGATCGCGTTGTTAATTGCCCGGAGGTTACCGGTAGCGTCGATTACGGCTGTGGGCATATCACCTCCCGTAATTTCTCTTAACTGGTCGGCTACATTACTGTCCATCGCATTCACTGCAGCATGCACATTCAGATGTTTGCGACAGAACTCCAGGCGGGCCTCATTTACATCCAGCGCAATGACTTTAGCCCCTGCAATACGGGCAAACTCCATTGTTCCCAAGCCAATCGGACCGGCGCCTATCACTAATACGTAATCGCCGGGCTGAACATCGGCACGCCTTAATCCATGAGCTCCAATGGCTAATGGCTCTACCAGGGCCAGCTCATCAAAGCTGAGGCCTTCGCCATGTAATAGGTACTGGGAAGGAACCGAGATATATTCTTTCATGCCTCCGTCAATATGTACGCCAAATACTTTTATATCAGTGCAGCAGTTGGGTTTGCCACGGCGGCACGCAATACAGGTGCCACAATTAAAATAGGGAATAACAGAAACGGCTTCTCCCTTTTCGAAGCCCGGGGCATTATCAAAATCAACCAGCTCGCCCGAAAGTTCGTGGCCCAGAATACGCGGATAATTGAAAAACGGCTGCGTACCTTCATAAGCATGAAGATCGGTGCCACAGATACCAATTCTTTTTATTCGGATCAATGCATGGTCGGTCTGTAGTTCGGGCTGCGGGATATCTGCATACTCAAATTGGCCGGGTAATGTGCATGTTAATGTTTTCATCTTCTATAAATGCGGATAATTATTATCTATCAGGTTTTCTTCTTTCATTCTCTGCCAGAATGCTGCGGGGATTTCGGCGCTTGCCATCTGTATATTATGCTGAACTCTTTTGGGGTTACTGCTGTTTAAGGCAATGCTTTTTACACCCGGAACATGCAGGCCAAAATAAATAGCTGCAGCCGGCGGCTCGATATGATACTCTGCGCATAAGCTGTTGAACCGGTCACGCCAGTTATAATAATGCTGATGCTCGGGGTTGTTACGATCGAGCTGCGTATAATTAAAGTAATCGCTGCCCATTAAAAAACCACCATGAAAAACGGCAGAGTTAATTACAGATATATTTTGCTGATGCAGGCTGGCTACAAAATCAACCAGTTCTTTGGGATGATGGTAGATGGTATAACTATTGGCAATCATCACCCAGTCTAATGATACATCTTTGGCAATTTTCTCAATAGAACGCCAGTCCTTGGCGCCAATACCCACACCGGCAACCACACCCTTGTTTTTCAAATCCGTTAAAGCTCTGTAGGCTTCCAAAATGTCATCATATCTTTTCTGGTAATCAGGCTCGTTGATAGCTGCCGCCAGGTACTCGTCCGGATCGTGAACAGATACCAGTTGAGCCGCGTAATTGCCCAGTAACTCATTTCCTTCTTCAAAACATCTTAATATACCGTTGTAGCTGATTTGCTGTTCGGCGTCATGCTTCAAATTATGCCACACCCCTTTTTCGAAAGTAGGCTCGGGTGTAACAAGAGGCTTTCTTACCCAGGCCAGTTTATTGCTGATCAATACCTTGTTTTGGGGTATTCCCAACTCTTTTAAACACTTTCCCAAAGACTCCAGGGCCAGTCCCGCCCCATATTTACCCGCACTGTCAAAAAGAGGAGTATCTGTAGAAGCCTGGATATACGCATTTACAATTTCCCGTTTATCCTCATGTGCCAATTCTTTGTAAAGATTTCCCAATAAGCTGGTTCCGGAAATCACTTTGGGTAGTGGTAGTTGCATATTATTTATGAAATAAGAATTTTATTAAGCGGGTAGCTTATTAATAAAGGGGCATAAAGATAAATGCATTCGGGTATTGAACATAATATTCACTAAATAAAAGCGTTTCTATAACAAAATCCTCCCTAATTTGGGGGAGGGCTATCGCTGCGAAAGCGTCTTTAAATCAGGTAACGATCTAAATGTAATGCATATGAAGTTAAAGTTGTTATGGATGCTGGTAGCAGGGTTTTCATTCCTGCATATACAGGAATTGCCTGCTCAATCTTTTGAGTTGTATGAAAAGCATCAGTACATCAATAACAACGATACATTACCTTACAGGCTGCTATTGCCGGAAGGATACCAAAAAGGGAAAAGCTACCCCCTGGTAATTTTTTTGCATGGAGCAGGAGAAAGAGGCAACGATAATGAAAAGCAGCTGACGCACGGAGGCGCTTTATTTATTAACGCGGAAAACCGGCAGCGGTATCCTGCCATCGTGGTATTTCCGCAATGCAGTCAAAAATCGTATTGGAGTAATGTAACCATAACCGGTAGCGGCACCAACCGGGCATTTGAGTTTATGAATGGAGGTACACCTACTTTCCCTATGCAGTTATTATTAGAACTGATGAAAGATCTGGATCGCAGGTATGGTATAAAAAAACAGCAGGTTTATGTAATGGGGCTAAGTATGGGGGGGATGGGTACTTTTGAATTGGTGAACCGGCTGCCTCATACATTTGCAGCTGCCATACCTATTTGCGGAGGCGCTGATACCGCTACTGCCCATAATCTTAAAGGTGCAAAATGGTGGGTATTTCACGGGGGTAAAGATGATATCGTGTTACCCAGGTACTCAGAAGAAATGGTAGCCGCTATGAGAAGAAATAGGGTAGATGTTAAGTTTACATTATTTCCAGATGCTAATCATAACAGCTGGGATGCCACTTTTGCCCAGCCCGGATTGCTGAAATGGTTATTCAGCCAAAGCAGGAACCGTTGATGATGCTCATTTAGGGCCCTGTTAATTTTAGAAAAACCGAAGCGTGATGCATTAAAAACATGTTATTTTAGTTAGGAGGGAAAAACTTTTTTAAGTAAATTTGTTATAATGCTAAGCCGGTATATAATTTGCTATAAATCAATACCCGTTGCCCATAAAAACGAGTTGCGTTACGGCCTGTTTGAATAATTTGTATTGGAAAAATTTTATTGGAATGAAGAAGTCTACATATAGCTTGATTGGATTGGTGTTATTAGGTGTTGCGGCAACTACTGTAACAGGAGTAATGTGTAAAGTGCGTAACAAGAGATTGCAGCGTCGCCTGATTAATGCGGCCAATGAGGGTTATGAAACGGCTCATGACATAATCTATCCTGATAGTTATTCCAGCAATGATAAAAAATTGCGTTACGGCCCTGTATTTTAATTTTCAGTATTACATGGAGCCCGGTGCTGCTAACATAATAGATCGGGGCTCTTGCTACATTTGCTTTCATGCGCCAATTCTTCCAATACTTATTAAGAAAACCTATTTTATGGCTATCTGATAAGTTCGCCTCACGACCCGATAAGGAAAGAATTTACAATGCCCTGAGTAAGCTATACAACGATATAATTGCCGGGCGGGAAAATAAAGGGCCGATCATTTCTTTGAGTGATTTTGGCGGACGCTTTATTATATTTTCAGATCAACATAAAGGAAACCGGAATGGTGCCGATGATTTTACTATCGCTGCGGCCAGCTATATGGCTGCACTGGAGTATTACGAAAAAAATGATTTTTGCTTTATCAACCTGGGTGATTGTGAGGAGCTTTGGGAAAATCTTTTCTGGCAGGTAAAGAAAGCCTATGAAGCGGTGTTTGAGCTCGAAAGGAAGTTTCTTCTAAAAAATGCATTTATTAAGATTTTCGGTAATCATGACCTGTACTGGGCCAACGACCCGCTGGCATCCTTCGAACTGGAAAATATGTACCGTCAGAAGATCAAGGTTTACGAGGGCGTTATACTGGCAGGCGAAATAAATAATCAACCGTTACAGATATTATGTACCCATGGCCACCAGGGTGATGCCAACAGTGATGGCAATGGGCTTACTAAGTTTTTTATTGCCCGTATATGGGCGCCTTTACAGGCCTACCTGCGCATCAACCCCAACGAGCCATCCAATAATATATATAAAAAGACACTGCACAATGAAATAATGTACGAGTGGAGCGCTACTCAAAAGAACATGATATTGATAACCGGCCATACACATCAACCGGTTTTTGAATCGCTTACTCATATAGAACGCCTGCACCGGCAGATGCGGTTTGCTGAAGCCCATAAAGACGAAGCGCTGGTGGCAAAGATCAACGAAGAAGTAAAAACCTATCAAAAAAGATTTGATACTTTGGAGGCCGATTATACTGCCATTAAGCCAACCTATTTTAATACGGGGTGTTGTTGTTTTGCTGACGGCGATATTACCGGTATAGAAATAGAAAACGGTTTTATCCGCCTCATTAAATGGCAGCATAAAACCGCTGGTTCATCGAGAATTGTATTGGAAGAAAAGGCGCTGGCCGATCTGGTTTCCGATACGGATAACAGAAAGGGCTTAGCCGCTAAAAAATAAAATTAGCTAAAGATTTACCTGCTTTGGCGTAGGCTTCAGAAATGCGCCAGGCAGTATCAAAGTCAACGCCCATAGCATCGCGGCCCGGAGCGTTTTCTATACTGATTACGGAAAGAACATTGTCGCGGTTGGCGGTTTCCACTATAGTAACCGTTCCGTTAATATACGCATTCTTTCTCCAGGCGCCCACGTTGAAACCTGGTTCAATAAAAGTGGTTTGAAAGATCAGTGTATACTTAGCATTTTTTTCATTTTTTAAGCCACTTTTTTCTCCAAACTGCTCCAGGAATTGCGGCTCGTAAGCCCGCGAACGGTCTCCTTTCCAGTCTTTAGCCCATTTATCGCCTTTGCCGGCTTCCTTTTTATTATACTCTTCGGTTTTTTTAGCTACGTACTCGTCTTCATTTTTGAATTTGCCAACGGCCAAACCATCGTATGTAAACTCGATATTGATGCTTTTTTCAGATTGCAGGGCTGTAAAATCGCCTTTTGTCTTTTTGATCTTTTGTGCGGAACCGGCCAGGGTCATGAACAGACCAGCGGCCAACAACAGTTGTTTTGCTTGCATTGTAATTATTTAGGGGTTAAAAATTAACACACAAAAATAAACGCAAAAATGTACCCCAAACGCAACAGCTGCTTAAAATATCGCTATCTGGATACTAATATAAAGCTATGCTGTTTACCCTGGTATTGGTTGTAAATAATTACCCGGTCAATTTGCGAAAGATTATGTTCATTTTTATAAAAATGAGCAGGTAGTTCTTGCTCATTTAATGCATGGCAGGCCAGCCATAAAGCAAAGGCCGAAGAGGTAGGGTACTCTCCTGTAAAATGTTTGAAGCGGGCTACCGGAATGGAAGATCCAATCGCAAATTCGCAGGTGGCATAGGCGGGGAGAAATCTGTTGTCGCCGTTTTCGCCACTGATAAGCAGTGTATTACCGATATCGGTAATGTAAGTATTTAGAAACCTTTTAAACCTTGCTTCAATATGCTCCCTACGGGTACTTTCAAAAGCTTCCACCGCATTGATCTTTCCAAAAGCATTGTCGGGACTATCTGTTATCAGAAACATGGCCGCACCTTCGCCGGCAATAGTACCGGGGGTTTGATTACTATAAAGGTCCCTGTTCGATTTAGTTGTAGTATACCACCCCGCCAGGTAATCTATATGATAATTATAGGAAGATATTTCATCAACGCCTCCAACCAGGTATCGGGCACCCGGCTTTTCAAAAAGGCTCATTTGCGCATCTATTAATGCATTTTCAAATGACAGGCCATTATGAACGTGGGTGGCGTTGTAGGTTCTGTTCCTGGTAATCAGGCTCAGTTGCCCGGCTATAGCGTTGGGAGTGCTTTGCACAAAATTGGCGGGAGTGAGCATTCCTTCATCATAATCAATGATCTGGTTTAAAAACCGGATACAATCTTCCATTCCGCCATTAGCTGTTCCGATCATGATTCCATCAACGCTTTTTTCTTTTATCAAAGGAAGCCCTGCGCCCATACCCATGCGTACGGCCTTGCTCATGCGTCTCAACATAGAAGGGGGCACACCCTGCAGCTGAGGCTCTATTGCCAGCAGCTTTCCTTCCAGGGAAGGATTTATTGTTTCTAAATCAACAACACCGGTGGTTGGCTGTGGCGAAATACAAATGTGTTGATGGATGTACATATGCAATGGTTGATTGAAATATTTATAAGAGGAAGTACCGCTATTAACTGATAGCACCTGCAAGGTTATAGTTTCGAAAAGATCAGGGATGTACAATTGCCCCCGAAGCCAAACGAATTAGACATGACATGGTTTAGGCTCCGCTGTTCATATTGTGTTATGGGCTTAAGGCCCGTAGTGCTGATAGGATCTTGAAAGTGTAAGGAGGGATACAGTTCCTGATGTTGCAGGCTTAAAATACTGTACACGGCCTCAATCGCACCCGCGGCGCCGAGGGTATGGCCTGTATAGGATTTGGTACTGGCAAAAGCCGGCGGTTGACCAAATAAGCGAAGCATGGCGGCACTCTCGGTTTCATCATTGTTTTCCGTTGCAGTACCATGTGCGTTGATAAAATCTATGGCTGCCGGCGATAGTTCGGCTGTTTCCAGGGCGCTCCTCATGCTCAAATAAGGGCCATCCCCCTCGGGAGAGGTTGAGGAGGGGTGGAAGGCGTCGTTGCTGTTGCCATAACCGCTTATTGCTGCATAAATTTTTTTGCCGGTAACGTCTTCTTCTCTTTCTAATACAAGGAAAGCGGCGCCCTCACCCAGGTTCAACCCCTTTCTTTCCGAGTCAAAGGGCCTGCAGGGTTCGCCTGATAAGATCATCAAGGCGTTAAAACCGTTTACGGTGTATTTAGACAGACTGTCTACGCCTCCGGCAATTACTTTTTTCGCCAATCCGTTTTTTAACAACCGCGCACCGTACATAATGGCATTAGCCGATGAAGAACAAGCCGTATTAAATGTATTAATAAGCCCGCCTATATTAAAATAGCGCTGCAAAAAGCTGGTATTGGCGCTATTCGAGTAAGAGGTGAGATAGGGAGAACTGCTAATCCCGGCGGCATTGGCATCTGCATACATTTCATCGGTAAGGCACATACCGCCAACGGTACTGCCACCAATAAGCGCAGTAGCACTATCCCACAAATCTTCTTTGTACAAATTTGCATCAGCGATAGCCTGCTTAGCGGCGACTAATGCTAAAAGATCTGTTCTGGTAACCGTATTATTTTCAATACCCAGCCTGCCAGCCAGCTTGTCAGTGGCCTGTTGGATCTCTCCAAATGGTAATTGCGCTATATACCTGCTACTAAAAAACCGGGCTTTTCCAATGCCGGTTTTCGCATGAACAAGAGCGGTACGATTTTCATCAATTGTTTCGCCAATGGCAGTAATTATACCAATGCCGGTTACTACTATTCGGCTCACGAGGGAAATTTTTTATTTTGTACGGTGCTGCTCAATGTAATCCACCATGGTATTGACACTGGTCAATATTTTTCTGCCTTCTTTAGGATCCTGGATATTGATACCGTATTCCCGGGAAAGCATAACAATCAGTTCAATCGAGTCAATCGAGTCTAACCCCAACCCTTCTCCAAATAATGGCTCATCGTCTTTAATCTCTGCCGGGTTCACGGTGTTAAGATTCAAAAACTTAACAATTTGCTCTTTCACCTGTTGTTTCAACGCTTCTTTTTCCATATTACTTTTTTGAAAGTATTAAGATCCAAAAATAACGACTTCAGCACAAATCTGTCAATTTATTAATGCGCAATCGCATCTCAACAGCAACAGTACCAGCGCTGATTTTTGAACCTTGGCAGGAAAGATCGGGCCATTTCATGCTGCATTTTACATTTGTTGGTGCCGCTTCAACAACTATGAAGTAATTTTGTTGTCTTTAAAAGAAGTTGCCGTGCGTAAAAAAACTATTTATTACATCGTTTTCTTTGTTGTTTTATCCCTGGTGTTTTATGGTATTGTGTCCTGGTTTATACCGGGTTATAACGACAGGAAGCTGGAGCCGATCAGCAAGGTTGCCCAATTTCAGTTCACTAACCAGGATGGTGAGGCCGTTACTAATAAAGATGTGGATGGGAAGGTATATGTAGCTGAGTTTTTCTTCACTACCTGCCCCGGAATTTGCCCGATGATGAATGATAATATGAAACAGGTGTATGAGAAATTTAAAAACGAGCCTGATTTTCGTATTTTATCCTATACCTGCGATCCTCAAACAGATTCGGCCGCCCGGCTTAAGGTGTATGCCGATTCTATGAAAGTAGATACACAAAAATGGGTATTTCTTACCGGCCGCAAAGACAGCCTTTACAAAATGGCACGCTTCAGCTATTCTATTGATGACGCTAATAATAACCTTACTAATATTGAAGACGACTTCATACATAGCCAACATTGGGCATTGGTAAACCGTAAGGGAGAAGTATTGGCCATTTATGACGGATTGGAAAAAAGGGAAATAAAGGGCTTGATGAAGGACATTGAAAAAGAACTCAAAAATTTGTAAGCGGCATGAGGTCGATAGAAAACATATTGAAAGCCAATAAGCTAAGCGTAACCGCTGGCCGGCAGCGGATATTACAACTTTTTTTGAACAGCGGCGGTGCGCTGGCACATGCAGACATTGAAAAAAGTGCAGGCGAGCACTTCGACCGCGTAACCATTTACCGAACGCTGCAGGCTTTTGTAGAAAAAGGATTAATTCATACCATTCCCACGTCAGACAATTCAATCAAGTACGCACTTTGTAAAGACGACTGTGGCGAGGGACATCATCATGACCACCACGTGCATTTTGTTTGCCATGTTTGCAACAATACCTTTTGCCTGGATAGCGTTGTAACACCAAAAGTCGATTTGCCGGAAGGCTATCAATCGGCAGAGCTGGAAGTAGTTGCTAAAGGAATTTGTAAAAACTGCGGCAAGAGTGCTAAAAAAAAACCCTGATGTAGAAACATCAGGACTTTTGATTAATGTTTTGATTAGAACTCTAAATTAGAAGCTTTTTTCAAAAAATCCAAAAAAAATCTCATTTTATTGATACGGGACAACAACTATTCTTTTTTACCTCCCACCAGTGAATAGAGAATGGAGGAGCCCAGCGAAAGTAAGATGCTGAAAGCCAAAGCCCACCAAAAGCCGTCGACTCTTGCACCCTGAAAAAAACTTTCTGCAAGCAACACCATAAACGCGTTAATCACCAGAAGAAACAAACCTAATGTAAAAACGGTAACAGGGATGGTTAAAATAACAAGAATCGGTTTAACGATAGCATTCAGCAATGCCAATACCAGGGCAAACAGTGCAGCCGTCTTCATATCTGCAAAGTGAACCCCACTGAGTATATTTTGTAAAAGATAGGCTATAAGACCTGTTATAAGCACTTTTAATATAAAATTCATTTGAGCCCTCTGTTTTTATAAGAGTATAAAGATAAACACTAATGCCCTATTAATTAAATCCCCTGTTAAATAACCGGCCGGTTTTTATCAAAAAAGAGGCGGGTATCTAAACTTAATACTTATTACAAATACATTTGCATATGCGGCGCAAAATTATCTACATTGTTAATCCTGTATCCGGCACCAGTTCGAAAGACAGTGTTCAGAATACTATTGCAGCAGAAACCCTGAAGTCGGGCATTCCTTTCCGGTTTTTTCCGTCAGTAGCCAACGGCGATTACTCCTTTCTGGAAGCAACCATTCTTGCCGAGAACATAACAGATATTGTTATTGCTGGTGGAGACGGTACGGTAAGCCAGGTAGTTGACAGCCTGATGAAAATGCCGGTGCAATTTGGAATTGTGCCCTGCGGCTCGGGAAATGGACTTGCTTTTGGGGCGGGGATTCCTAAAACTTTAAAAAAAGCGCTCGGGATTGTATTTAACAATCATGCCCAATGGGTAGATGGCTTCCGGATCAACAAACGGTTTGCCTGCATGCTCTGCGGTATAGGCTTCGATGGCCAGGTGGCGCATGATTTTGCCAAAGCCGGCCAGCGTGGGTTAGCAACCTACGTGAAAAAGGTGTTCAGCAACTTTTTCACAGCCACGCCTTATTCTTTCAAAATAAAGCTGAATCATAAAACGTTTACTACCGATGCCTATTTCATCAGCATTGCCAACAGCAACCAATTTGGCAACAATTTTACGATAGCTCCTAAAGCCAGCCTGGCAGACGGAAAAGTAGATGTAGTGATTGTCACGGACCAGTCGAAGCTCACGCTGTTGTACAATACATTTATGCAGGTAGGAGGCTTAAACGGGCTGCAAAAAAAAGAGAACATTAACGAAAATAAAAGCGTTATCTATTTTCAGACAAGCGAGATACACATCAGCAATTACGGGAAGGCGCCCATGCATATTGATGGAGAACCAGTTGAGACCGAAAAAAAAATTCATGTGGAAGTACAGCCTGCCTGTTTTAAATTGCTCACGAGCAAAGACGGCTTATAATGGAAGAATTAATAAGATTAGAGAACTGTTTCCGGCCCGAATTAGCAGATGCGGGCTGCGATGAAGCCGGCCGCGGCTGCTACGCCGGACCCGTTTTTGCGGCAGCGGTTATATTACCCCCTGGCTTTTACCATCCACTCCTGAATGATAGTAAACAGGTAAAGGCCGCAGACCGCGATATATTGCGGGAGTACATTGAAAAACAGGCTCTTGCTTTTAGCGTGGCGATGGTTGATGTAGCAGAGATAGATACCATTAATATTCTAAAAGCATCGCAGAAAGCGATGCACCTGGCCCTGGATAACTTGTCGGTTTCGCCGCAGTTTGTATCTGTAGACGGCAATTATTTCATTCCGTACAAGACGCTTCCACATCAGTGCATTATTAAGGGCGATGGTAAATACGCCCATATCGCCGCAGCCAGCATTCTGGCTAAAACATACCGGGACCAGTATATGCGCAACCTGCATGGAAGCTTCCCTCACTATAACTGGTTTTCGAACAAAGGATACGGCACGCTCGAGCACCGGTTGGCCATCGGCAGTCATGGCCTAACCATACATCACCGTAAAAGCTTTAAAATTACTTCTCCGCAGCTGGAGATTTTTGAAGAGGACGTTAATCACTAATTTCCGCGATGGTGCGGGTATCAGGCTATTTAATGCATAATTTTAAAGTGGCGTTTACCCTATAACACTTTAAAAGTATACGGATGAAAAAAATGTTTTTAATAATAGGCGCAGTTCTGGCCCTGGGGCTGCCATCCTCTGCACAGAACAGCAGTACCAGGTCGGCAAAAAAAGGAGACGGCAACGACAAGCCCGGGAAGTCGGCAAAAGCATCTTCAGATAAAGAAGAATCCGCCGAAGCGCGCGAAGAGCGAAGAAAAGAAGACATGCGCCGATTTGGCCGGTCTCAAGCCGACTTCTGGAAAAAAGAGCATGAAAAACAAGTGGCTAAAAAAGAAGCCAGGGAGGGCGGCAGCGCCGGGAAAGCTAAAGGGAAGGATGATGGCGACAACAGATCAGGAGCCAAAAGGGAAGGAGCCAGGAAGCCTCCACCCCCGCCACATGCACCTCCCAATCCTTTTAAAAAGAAAAAAACTGCAGAAGGGGATGACGAAAACAGTTCTGGTGTAAAGGAGGAGAAAAAAAGCGAAGCTGGCCCGGGGAAGCCACCTAACCCATTTAAAAAGAAGAAGAAATCAGCCGGAGAAGAATAAAAACAGTTGAAAGCCCTTGTTAAATGCAGGGGCTTTTTGCTGCCTTGAAAGTTTTTACAAATTGAATAATAGAGGAAAAACGGCAGTGTGATGCAACCGCCTGCAGCTGTAAAAAGTCAAATAATTAACAAATCAATCATGCGCATGGCACAGCATTTGGAAACTAGATGATTGTTGAATCAAAAATCCATTTTTATGAAGAAGATCCTTGTAATCTTATCCGTGGTTTTATTTACATTAATTAATAGCGATGCCTTTTCGCAGCGGCTACCACCCAGGCCCCCGCATCCGCCAAAGCCGTCACATCATCGTGTGGTGAAAAAGAAGTACGTTAAGCATCCTAAAAAGTCAAAACATTATTACGCACGTAGCAACAGGTATCGTAAAGCGCCCGCAAGACGGCATCACGGGGTAGCGCATCATCCGCCCTTGCCTCCACGTCCGCCATTGCCGCCGCGCCCGCCATTACCTCCGCGCCCCTAATGCACCTAATTATGACACCGGCTATTGAACGCCGGTGTTTTTGTTTTGGATACAACAGCCTTCTAAGCGCTGATCTCCAGTTTGTATCCTCTACCACGTATAACTGTAATTCTCACATGGGGTTCCGGCTCCAGTTTTTTCCTGAGCTTTGATATAAACATATCTAAACTGCGCCCAACAATAACGCCTTCGTCTTCCCATATCTCTTTTTGCAGGCGGCTTCTCTCGATGATTTCATTAGGACGCAATGCGAAAATGAGGAATATACGGGCTTCTGTTCCGGTGAGATCAATTGCATTTCCGTTTACGATGAGCTTTCGGTGCGCTGCATCAAACAATACCGATCCCAATGTAAACGTACTGTTTTCCTGGGCTTCAGGCAAAGTTTTGCGCTGCTTAAAGGATCTCAAAAAAAGAAAACCGACCAGCGCTAAAGCCGGCAGGCTACTCAAAAGAGACACTTTCTGCACGGTATTTATTTCGGTTGGTTTAAATTTAATGTCTATCACGTAATGTGCTGCAGGCTGTACTCTTCCTTTGCAGGCAATAATATCATCTTTTTTATCAGAGGAAATTGCGAATCCATAAGCTACGCTGCTGTTACCACTGTTCCGGATGTTAACAACATAATCGCCAGAAAGTGGATCCCGAGCCAGTAAACGCCGGGTAGCGTTTACCAGTAAGTCTGGCTGAAAGGCAAAAGCATGCTCAAAGCTGATCCGGTATTCCTGAGCTCCGATTTTTTTTACCGGAAGTATCCTTGATACACTATCGCCCGATTGTAAGAGTATCTCATGTCCGATCTGGCGCAGCAGAACTTCGCGCCTGGCGATGTCAAAGCTGTCCGCTCGCTTCATACTAAAAGCGAGGTATATTATCGAGCTGCCTGAAAGTAGTAGCAGCCCTAAAAGGTACTTGCGTTTCCCGGAGATGAGCCTTAGGCTATTCAACATGACCTTACAATTTATTTACAAAGGTTACATTTTTATTACGATCTGGATGCTAGGGCCGAAAAGTAGCCGGATAATTTCGTTGAAATCAATTTTATAAGATATGAAAAAAGTTACTTACGCGCTGATTTTGCCGCTGGTTGTACTAAGCGAACTGGTATTTGCCAACCGACCAGTTAAAAGCTTTTGAAAAATCAGCCCTCAGGAAATTTTCTGCTGATTAAAAAACGGGAGGATACCCCAGAAGGCATAGCGTACAGGAAATGGGAACTGTCTTCGGCGGGTAAGAAAGTAGTTGACGTGTAGCTAAAACAAGGAAACATATTAGGACTTTTATAAATATGCAGGCTCAGGTAACTTCTCTTTCTAATCGATATGAAAACAAATAAAGATGAAAACTGCGGGCGATAACGGACTGATTCAGCACTTGAAAGAGCCTGATTTTTTCGATGTCAGGTGGTTGCGGTTTCCAGAATCGAAATTATGAAGGTGGAGCCCGGAAATGGAAGGGAGGCAAAAGTTACCGGTAACCTTACTATTAAAGGGAGCAACCGGCCGGTTATTTTCCGGCCCGCGTGGAATTTAAGGACGGCATCGCCAAAGCCAATAGCAAACTGGTTATTGAGCAAACCCGATGGGGAATCAGGTATAAATCTGGAAGGTTCTTTGATCTGTTAGCTGATCAAACCCTGGCAGATTCCATATTGATATTGTTGCAAAAAAATGATGGTACAGAACGGGTAGGTTACAAAACGGGCTTAATTGTTACGCCTGTCAAGACCCCAGATCAATTTGGTTTGAATGGTATGGAGGAAATTATTTTCACTCAATCGCAACAGGTTGATCGAGAACTTTTCTTTACGTACGGCCAGCGATACGTTTTTGGAAATAATTTCTTTGCGTGAGTCGAGGGCGCAAATGATTTCGTCAGACCGGCTTTCGATTTCGAACGAAATGATGCTGTTGTCATTTACTACCAGTGATCTTACGTTGAGGTGATGTGGTGCTACCGGTGTGATGGTGAAGTTTTCCGAATCGGGAAAAACGATCGGGCCTCCGCAACTTAAAGAATAGCCCGTGGAACCGGTAGGAGTGGACACGATCAGCCCATCGGCCCAGTAAGTATTTAAAAGTTCACCATTAATGAAAGTGTGGATCTTCAGCATGGAAGCGGTATCTCTTTTATGAATGGCGAACTCATTAAGACCAAAAGGCATGTCTCCGAATAAGGGCATATCTGCGTCTACATGAATCAGCGAGCGCTTTTCACTGATATAAGTTCTTAGCGCCAGCGCTTTAATAGCAAGGGTAAGATTCTCCCGGCCGATACTGGATAAAAATCCCAGCCGTCCGAAGTTAATCCCCATAATCGAGATAGGCTTGTCTTTGATCAGCGTAATGGTATCTAATAAGGTACCATCTCCCCCCAGGCCAATAATAAATTCAACATCTTTATCCAGCTCCCCGGCGCTGTTAAATACCGGAGTATGATCCGAGAGGTTTAAATGAGGCCTCAGGCTGTTAAAAAGAGGTCCGTAAACCACGTATTTGAGTCGGTAATTTTTTAACTCCTCAAAAAATGTTTTAACATCTGCGTAAGATGCGGCATCAATTCCACGGCTGTATACGGCTACCTTCATGTTGCTTAGTATAATGTCTTCTTGTGTAAATATAGACCGTTTTCGCCTAACTGGTTAAAGGAGAACTCAAGCTTTAGCGTAAAATCGTAGTCTGTAAAGATGTCAAGGCCGAATCCTCCCCCGTAAAGCATGCGGTTGGGAAGGCTATTGCCCCAGGGTTGGGGGTTATGTACATAACCGGTATTACCATATACTTTACCATAAATCTTCAGGGGGATCAGCGTGGAGGTGTACTTCTTGAGTATGGGCAGATTGAGACTGAAATTGGCTATTTGCTTAGATAGCGTAGCATTTAAAATGCCTCCGGCCACACCATCTATTACATAGTTTTCATACCCCCGCAAGGTCATATCCCCGTATCCCAGCAACTGAGAATTTATATAAGGCTGTTTAAATGGTAGTTTTACCGAGCCTAATGCAGAGATGCTGTAAAACATTTTATCATTGATATGCCAGTTGCCCTGCCCCTTTGCGCTCAACTGCCACACGTTCATGTTCCGGTTAAAGCCTTGCTTGGATACGATGACCTCACCGGCATAGCCCCGGGTGGGATAGGGAATATAATCCAGGTTCTGGTATACCATTTTATAGTATATCCGGGGGTATTTAACACTGGAAGCTCCGTGACTCATGAAGTTGGGATTTTTAATTATTACAGAATCAGAGACCCGTAATGTGTTATAGCCAACACCAAAGTAATGACGTGTAAAAAAGGCCGGCCTGTACGAAAACTCGGCTGTTCCTTCAAAGAAGTTTTTAGAATAGTCGTCGCTTTCATTATGAAATTCCTGGCGGTCGTTGAGGGTGATATGATTAATTTCATGGGTTTTACCCAGCGCGAAGCTCATATTCAGTCCCCACTTCATGTTTTTATCGATATAGGGGCGGTTGTAGCTTAATAATAGCTGCTTGGTATAGCCGGTAACAAAATAAAACCTCAGCTTATCATTGTTACCGCTGGCATTGTCATACATCAGTTTTACACCGTAATCCACGCGGGAAACGCTGGCACTTCTTTTAAATAACCATTCGTTCAGGTTTCGGTCTACTGGTTTCAAGTAAGGTAATGGCAGTAGATACCATCGTTCTTTTACTTTTATTTTAACATCCAGGTAGGGACCGTCCACATTAAGAACCCCGATGCTGAAGTCTTTGATAAGGAAAAGCGAGAGATTGAGCAATTGCGTTTTTCCGCGTGAAAAAAGGTCGGGTATGTCTTTTATTTTAACAACATCTTCTTCTTTAAAGGGTAACTCTCTCAGCATGATTGCCCTGCGGGTTATTTTATTGCCTTCAATATATATATGCCGTATTATAAAGGTACTTTCTTCAGGCGGAACAGGAATGGAGTCGGGCCAGTAATCGCCGGGAGCAACCGGTGAGGGCGATTTTTTTGTGGAGTCTACCTTTAAAGTGGCGCTATCTGTTTGTGCAATGGCGGCCGGGCTATTGCCCAGTAGAAGTAGTAGCCACACTGCATATTTTTTTAACCAAGGCATGCTTGCATCACAAGGGGTTCAGGTTGTATGTAGGAGGCGTACTAGACATTAAGGTAGCTCATCAGGTTTTCATAGTTGCTCTTAAGCTCGTTGGTATATAATTCTTCACCAAAGTAATGCTTAACATGATACTCATACCGTTGAAAAGTGGCAACAATATCTGAAATTTCCAGCTTGTTTATTTTCAGGGTAATGAGCATCTTACCTGTTTCCCGATCTCTTGAGGTGTTGAGTTGCGTAATCTGTGCGTCGTTGCTTTCGACCAGCCTGCAGATTTCGGAAAATGAATACTGTTGTGTGTCCACTTCCAGCACCACCAGCGCGCCGGGTTCATTAATTTGCAGGAAATCTGCCATGTCCTGCAGCAAATGGCTGGTTTCTATTGTTCCGGTCAGTTTGCCGGTCGCGTCCACCACCGGTAAAATACTTAAATGAGATGCTACTGCCAGAGAAACGGCTTTTAGCAAATGGTCGCCGGCATTGACCGACACTTTCAACAGGTAATGTTGAATGTCTTTTATGGTCTGGCTCTCATCAATATTCAATAAAGTTTCTTCTTTAATGATACCAATAAAGGAGTCCCCTTCGGTAACAGCCAGCTCCTGCACCTGGTATTGGTACATGAGCCGCAATACAGCATAAACCTTATCAGATAATTGGATCTGAGGAAGGTTTTCAAAGGGTAAATTGGTAACTAACATTTTGCCTCGTTTATACTAAGACTCCCATTTTCAGGTTTCTGTTGCAATGGAGGAATGTTTTTTTAAGAATTTAAATAAAATTTCGTTGAATTCTACTGGAACTTCCATCATAGGGGCATGGCCACACTTGTCAATAAAGTACAACTCACTATTGGGTAGTAGTTTGTGGAATTCTTCTGCCACAAATGGCGGGGTAATATTGTCATTCTTTCCCCAAATCAATAATGCTGGAATTTTAATTTGTTGCAATTCTTTTTCCAGGTTATTGCGGATGGCGCTTTTGGCCAGGGCTATGATCTTGATAACTTTCAAACGATTGTTGGTGATTGAAAATACTTCTTCTACCAATTCCTCTGTTGCCATAGCCGGATCATAAAAAGTATACTCGGTTTTTTTACGGATATACTCCCTGTCGCCGCGTTTAGGATAACTATCGCCCATCGCGCTTTCGAAAAGACCCGAACTGCCGGTTAAGGTAACTGTTTTTACGCGGTCACTTTCATTTTTCAGCAAATATACCAGTCCAACATGACCACCCAGTGAGTTACCTAAAAGATGAATATTATTATAATCTCTTGTTTCAATAAAACGATGCACATATTTGGCCAGTCCGCTTACGCTGGTATGTAAGATATCCATATCCAGTAAAGGCAACATGGGCACCACCACTTTGTTAAATTGTTTAAAGTGATCGATCAGGGGCTTAAAGTTACTCAGCGCTCCAAACAAGCCATGCAACAACACGAGCGGTTCTCCTTCGCCCTCTTCTATATAGCTGAATTTATCGTGTTGCTTTATCTCGTACTGCATTATTAATTCTTATGTTATCGCCGCTAATATATTGATTTTACCAAATCTATATCATTATTAGCAGTTATATTTTAATATTATTAAGAAAACCTGCCAACTGATCCTGTCTGTGGATTAAAACAGAATACAAAATCAGCTGGTTGCATTGAGTATTTTCCTGGCTAATAAATATAGAATATTCAGAAGGAATTTACAAATCACTTTCCGAACATCCGCTCAATCTGATCCTGCTTAAACTCCAGGTAAGTTGGATTTCCGTCTGGTGCGATGTTAAAGGGAGTGCATTCAAACAGGTCTGTCAGCAGCTGCCTCATTTCTCTTTCCGTCAATCGCGTGCCGGTTTTGATGGCTCTTTGCCTGGCCAGCGACCGAACCAGTTTTTCGCGGTTGGAGATCTTGATTTCTGTATTAAAATGTTTATATTGTTCAATGGTAAAGTCTACAATCTGCTTTTCATTACCGGTCTCCAGGTCGGCCGGCGTACCCTGTATCAGAAACGTATGGTTGCCGAAAGGCTCGATCAGAAACCCGAGTACTTTAAAATAAGAAAGCAGCTCATTTAATATAGCCGCATCTGAAGGCGACATTTCCAGGGTGGGAGGGAACATGCTGCTTTGCGTAGCAATAGGCGTTCCCTCTATAGCTGCGGACATTTGCTGGTACAATACCCTTTCGTGAGCAGCCTGCTGGTTGATCAGCAAAAAGCTGTTTTCGGTCGGATATAAAATATATGTATTCAAAACCTGCGCCAGGTCGGTATGCTCGTCTATGATAAAGCCCGACTTGCTTTTAGGCGAAGAAAATATCGGTTGCGGCGTTTTTTCATACTCAAATAACGTGTCCTCTTTTTTTACCGGCTCATAAAAGTCTTTCCAGTGTTTTAGTTCGGAAGAAGAGGGACGCTCTATAAAATGTGCCTGGTGCTGTTGTGTAAAGCCTTTATAAATAGGGGAGGCGGCCGCCGTTTCCTGCTGGTCTGTAGTGAAAGGTTTGGATATAGACGACAGGTTCTGGATCGATGCGTCCAGATTGAAATCCAGCGTAGGGGTAATGCTAAACTGTGCCAGGGCGTGTTTTACAGCTGCCTGAACAAAGGCATAAACGATCTTTTCGTCTTCAAATTTAATTTCCTGCTTGGTAGGGTGTACATTCACGTCCACCTGTTCGGGATTTATTTCGATAAACAGCACGTACATGGGAAAACTATCCGAAGGGATCATTTCCTGGTACGCATTCATTACGGCATGGTTGAGGTAGGCGCTTTTAATGAAGCGGTTATTTACAAAAAAATATTGATCGCCCCGGGTTTTTTTGGCCGTTTCAGGCTTCCCGGTAAAGCCATAAATATTCAGGTAGTCTGTATCGTCCTTTACGGTTACCATTTTAGCATTGTAATGGTTACCTAAAAGTTGCACTACCCGCTGCTTTAAAGTACCTTTTTCAAGATGAAATATTTGTTGTCCGTTGGCCGTAAGCGTAAATAAAATATGCGGGAAAGACATGGCTACCCGCGTAAACTCATCTACTATATGGCGCATTTCTGCGGCATTGCTTTTTAAAAAGTTGCGCCGGGCAGGGATATTAAAAAAGAGGTTTTTCATGGCAATGCTGGTGCCGTTGGGCACTGCTACCGGCTCTTGTCGCAGTACCGTACTATTCTCAATTTCCAGCAAGGTACCGATATCATCTGCTGCCCGCTTTGATTTTAGCTCTACCTGTGCTACCGCGGCAATGGAAGCCAGGGCCTCACCTCTGAAACCCATGGTTTTAATATGGAACAGGTCCTCAATACTCTTTATTTTAGACGTGGCATGACGTTCAAAACACATACGGGCGTCTGTTTCGCTCATGCCGCTGCCGTTATCCACCACCTGTAAAAGCGTTTTACCGGCATCAACAATGATCAGTTTAATTTCGGTAGCACCCGCATCCACGGCGTTCTCCAACAGTTCTTTTACCGCGCTGGCCGGGCGCTGAATCACCTCGCCAGCAGCAATCTGGTTAGCAATATTGTCGGGTAATAAAACTATCTTATCAGGCACGCTTCACAAAAATTTTAAGCGTGTAAAGGTACAATAATCGAAGGTTAATGGCCTCCTAAATCTGCAATTGTTACATAACGGAGGCCAATAGGCCATATTTAACAGGCATCATTACATGTTAATTCCCTGGATAATTAATTCGGTGCTATAATGGTCAGCTGACTCATTAAAAGAAAGCCGGTAATGGTTACCGTATTCATTTTGTAAGCGTAAAATGGTATTTTCAAGGCCGATTCCATGTCCTCTTTCTTTAGGTCCCGATGCTTTTTTGTTTTTTACAGAGAATGTTAAGCATTGTTCAGCGGGGTTCAGCTCTAAAGCTATTTTTACCGGGTGTTCGGGCTCGTGCAACTCACCATGTTTGAAGGCATTCTCAACCAATGTGATCAGGACCAGCGGTACCACTTTAATATCCTTCACTTCCCGTTCGGTAGGCGCCGTATACTCAATAGATAACTGGTTTTCAAAGCGCATCTGGTTGAGCTCAATATAAGCCTCTATAAATCTCACCTCATCTTTCAGTAAAACCAATTTATCGCCGCTCTCCGTTAGCGCAAAGCGCATGATATCTGAAAGCTTCAATATTCCTGCAGCCAGCTCTTTGCTTTTACCTAAAGCGGCACTGGCATAGAAAAAATTAAGTGTATTGAGTAAAAAATGAGGGTTGATCTGGGCTCTTAAAAAAGCGGTTTCGGCTGCATGTCTTTTACTTTCAGCCAACTTGGCCTCTTCCCGTTTCTGAACCAGGTCTTCAAAAAAGTAAAACATCAGGCCAAACAGGAAGAAATACAGGTAGTTAGCAATAAAGGAGGCCACAAGCAATTTCCCGGTTACCGCGGGGGGCATTTCAGGAGTACCGGATGCCAGCTGTACAAAATAACACCAGTGGGCGCCGTAACTTATGGCCATTCCTGCCAGCAGCAACAAAGCACGGGACCAGTAGTGTACCGTTTCCGCTTTTTTAGATAGTTTCAATGCCGCATAAACACTGTAAAATGGGCAAATATTTACAAAAAGATTCCTAACCAGAAATAAACCAGGCGTAAAATATTCTTTAACACTGAAATTCAGTATCGCAGAAAAAGCCAGCCAGAATACCCAGAAAGCAATATGTACTTTTCTAAAATCTTTCGTGCTTTCTACTTTTAACAGGGATCTCATTAAGCTGTGATTAAGCTGCAAAGTAGTGATATTTAAAAAATAAAAGAAGTTTAGCTCCAATAATCCGGAAACAGGCTAACCTGGCATGCATTTTTCGAGATGAGCCGTTGCAGGGCTATTCCGCTAAATTTCTCCTGCATATTTATTATTATTTTGGGTCAGCAGGAACTACCGCAAAAAAAATCATTCATTCTTTGCTGAATTCATGAATAAAAAATTTCGTGTACGTTTGTAAGAACCGTATTATCTGAAAATAATTCACTAATGAAAAATCGAAGGTTAATTGTTGCTACTATAGCTGTATTGTCATCTTTGGTAGCGGGTGCTCAATCTACCCCTGCTCAACAGTGGGTGGATCAAACTTATAAAACACTGAGTGACGACGAAAAAATCGCCCAGCTTATTATTATACGCGCTTATTCCAATAAGGGAACAGAAGCTAATGTGGTAAATGATATCAAAAGATTCAATGTGGGGTCTATTTGCTTTTTCCAGGGAGGCCCGGTAAGGCAGGCCCAGCTAACCAATTATTACCAGGGAATTGCTAAAACCCCCATTTTAATTACGATTGATGGAGAGTATGGTTTGGGTATGCGCCTGGATAGCGTTACCAAGTATCCCTATGCCATGACGTTAGGAGCGGTTACTGATGCTTCGCTGGTCTATCAAACCGGTAAAGCCATCGGGGCGCAGCACAAGCGCCTGGGCGTTCATGTAGACTATGCGCCGGTGGTAGACATCAATAATAACCCCAATAATCCCGTGATAGGCTTCCGTTCTTTTGGGGAAGATAAATACCGTGTGGCACGAAATGGAATTGCTTTTATGAAAGGTATGCAGGATGCAGGCATTATGGCCACCGCCAAGCACTTTCCCGGACATGGAGATGTGGATGTAGACTCCCACCTCGATCTGCCGGTGATCCATAAAACCCGCGCACAACTGGAAGAAATGGAGCTGTATCCCTTCCGCGAGATGATCAAGGCTGGTGTGCAGAGCGTTATGGTGGGCCACCTTTCGGTACCTTCTATTGATAACGGGAAAAACAGGGCAACATCTATTTCAAAGAATGCGGTGAATGGTTTACTGAGAAAAGAATTAGGATTTGATGGCCTCACCTTTACCGATGCCCTGGAAATGAAAGGCGTTGCTAAATATTTTCCCGGAGGTACTATTGCAGTAGAAGCACTGATTGCCGGTAACGATATGCTTTGTTTGCCCGAAAGTGTAGAGGGAACGATTAAAGCCGTGAAAGATGCCATTAAGCAAAAAAGGTTAACCTGGCAGGATCTGGAGCATAAAGTAAAAAAAGTCCTGCTGGCCAAATATAACCTGGGTGTAACCAATGAGCCGGTAGTATTGGGTAATTTGCTGAACGATCTGAATTCGGAAACGGACGCCATCCGGAAGAAAGTGGCAGAAAAATCGCTAACACTACTCACCCTGGCTAATCCTAATACTTTCAGAAACGATTTCTTTAGCTGGCCCTTAAAAAAGAGCCGGAAAGTCGCTTATGTTGCTTTTGGTAATGGAAACAAGGAGGCGCTGGGCGATCGGTTAAAAGCAGATTTTAATGCAGATATTTTTTACATCAATTATGCCGATGCTGTTGGTAAAGGCGGAACTGTGGTGAAAAAAATACAGGAAGGAAAATACGATGATATAGTGATAGGCTTTCATGACATCAATCCAAGGAAAGATTTTACACTGAGTGGGCGGAGATATACAAACTATGGCATATCACAAAGTGCCATTCAAAACTGGTACGCTTTGAATAAAACCAACGCCATTACGTTGGTGTTTGGCAGCCCCCTGGCGGCAGCAAGTTTTTGCACCGCCAAATCCCTGGCAGTGTGTTATGAAGATGATGTTATTTTTCAGCATGCAGCGGCCGACTGGCTGCGTGGCGATTTTGTGGCAGCCGGTACTTTGCCCGTAGGGGTTTGTACTTTTAAACAAGGCGATGGAAAGCTGGTATCACCCAGTGATCTTACTTACCTGGAGCCCATCGGTGATGAGCGCTTTAATGCCGTAGATTCTATTGCTATTGATGGTATTAAAAAAAAAGCCTACCCCGGTTGTGTTATACTGGCCGCTAAAGACGGAAAAATTATTTACCACAAGGCCTTCGGCAGTTTCGACTACGACAGCCTGGATGCTACCCGCCTAAACAGTATTTTCGACCTCGCATCGGTTACGAAAACTTCGGCTGTTACCGTTTCCATTATGAAGATGGCAGAACAGGGAAAGATCGATTTAAAAAAAAAGTTAAGTGACTACCTGCCGTTTACTAAAAGTACTACTAAAGCTAATCTTACCTTAGAAAATATATTGTTACACCAGGCAGGCATGGTGCCGTTCATCGGCTTTTACAAGGAAACCGTTGATGCCGGTGGAAACCCGAAGCCGGACTTATACAGGTCATTGCCCGAAGACGGGTTTACCACCCAGGTTGCGCGCGATCTTTACCTGAGGAACGATTGGAAAGATACCATCTGGAAAAGGATTCTTGAAAGCCCTGTTGTACCGCAGGGGCGTAAATACGAATACAGCGATAACGATTTTTGGTTTTTAGGTAAGATTGTAGAAACGGTATCCGGAAAGCCGCTGGATCAGTATGTGCAGGATAGTTTTTATATTCCCCTTTACATGAAAACAACAGGATACCGGCCTTTGGAGCGTTTTCCGTTGTATGAAGTTATACCCACAGAAAAAGAAACCGGTTTTAGAAACCAGCTGATACAGGGTACCGTGCATGACGAGGGCGCTGCTTTGGGCGGTGGCGTAGCAGGGCATGCGGGCTTATTTTCTACTGCGTACGACCTCGGAAAATTGTACCAGATGCTGTTGAATGGTGGTGAATTAAATGGACTCCGCTATTTTAATTGGGAAACGGTTCAGCAGTTTACCGGCTATAAAAGTACTATTAGTCGCAGGGCTTACGGTTTTGATAAACCTGAAAAACCTGGTGGAGGCAGTGTACAAACTTACCCCAGCACCCTGGCCTCTGCCCAAACCTACGGGCATACCGGGTTTACGGGTACCTGCGTATGGGTTGATCCGAAATACAATATTGTTTACGTGTTCCTGTCTAACCGGGTTACGCCCACACGCAACAATCCGCGCCTGGGATCTTACAACATCCGTGGCAATATACAGGACGCGATTTACAAAGGTTTGGGCGTTGTCAATTAAACGTTAGCCTATATTCGAGCCATGAAGCAGGGTTTATTGTTACTGGTGGTTGCTGTAATACTTTCCTGTAAGCAAAACAGCAGGCAGATTGAGCGGGCCGTCTATTACTGGAAAAGCCAGTTCAATCCCGGAAAATATGAAAAGGGAAGACTGGATAGCCTGCAGGTGCAAACATGGTACATTAAATTTTTTGATATTGCGTGGAGCAGTGCGGCCTCCCAGGCGCTTCCTGTAGCCAAGTTATTCACAAGGGATACGGCGTATCTACGCGATAGAAAAGTAATTCCCGCTGTTTTTATCACTAATGAAGTGTTTTATCATCTGGATAGCTCCGGTGTAAAAACATTGGCGAAGAACACCAGCGCTCTTGTGCAAAAATATATGGACTTGTACCGGATAAGCCATGTACCCGAGGTACAGATGGATTGCGACTGGACAGCTTCAACCCGCGCTAAATACTTTTATTTTTTAAAGGAAATCAAGGCTCAGTTAACGGCCCCTGTTCTATCAGCCACCATCCGTTTGCACCAGGTAAAGTATACGACTTCATCGGGTGTGCCGCCGGTTGACAGGGGGCTGCTGATGTGTTATAATATGGGTAATCTGCAAAAGGAAGAAACGGCTAATTCTATTATTGATCCTGAAGAATTCAATAAGTACCAATCTTCCATAAAAAGCTATCCGCTGTTGTTAGATGTAGGTTTACCACTTTTCGATTGGTATGTACTCTTTCGGGACCGTCATTACGCCGGGCTGCTAGCTGCGGTACCCTCCGAAATCTTACATACTTTTCAGAAAAACGGGAAGCATGTGTATGAGGTACTTCGCGATACGCTCGTGAATGGCAGATCTTTAAAAGCAGGCGATATTTTAAGATATGAAAGCAGTACACCGGAATCGGTCAGCGAAATGATGATTCAGTTAAACAAAAAGCTGGCAACAAAAAATCTGCGCGTAGCTTTGTATCATTGTGATTCAATCATTTTAAGTAAATACAATTTACATGACCTGGAAAACTTTTACAGCGGTTTGCGGCATTATTAGCGCAGGGCTGGTGTCCTTTCCTCAAAACATTATCGGCTGTGGCGGGGGTATCGATCCTTACGATTATTATCTCAGTTTCTTTAACCAGTACGCGGCGTCGCAAATACAGTATAAGCCGTTCTTCTATACCAACGAACAGTTTTTGTTCGACTACGACGAGCCGGTGAGTGCGGCTGAAGTGCTGGTAAAAGAGTGGGTAGACTTTACCGGCAAAGCGGTTTCCGAGAAGGATGCCGATGCGTTCGTGATGAAATTTCCTGCAAAGGACATTAACACACTCTATTATCATATAGAGAAAAAGACGCCCGCCATACTACCCGATTCGATTAGCCGGAATGGCATGTCCCGGTATTTCCTGAAAAATAAAAACATGGAGGCGCTGGGCTATATTTTATATGCAAAAAAAACAGAACCGCATGTAACGCAGATCAGCCAATGGGAGCCCGAAAAGCGCGATAGCATTGTGATGGACCGGTTGATGAAGAACGGTCTGCAGTTGTATGCCGCAGCAAAGACCGACCTTTTTAAACTGAAATATGCCTACCAGGTGGTAAGGCTGGCGCATTATAATAACCGGAGCCATGATGCCATTCGATATTACGATGAAATGATAAGTGGCAATAAG
This sequence comes from Acinetobacter pittii, assembly GCA_052038405.1. GTDB lineage: Bacteria > Bacteroidota > Bacteroidia > Chitinophagales > Chitinophagaceae > Niabella. The sequence continues at coordinate 2,122 of JBQGCI010000376.1, read as the reverse complement.
ACTCCCAGCGTATTGCAACCCATGAGCCTGGCACTCAAGGCCGGCGCGTTGTTCCGTTGCGGGAAGAACTACGAGGCAGCATATCTTTTCTCAAAAGCATTTCATCAAGGCCAGGCTAAAAAGATCTCCAACTATTATGGTTTCGATTGGTCGGTAGTGCGGACGGACAATCCCGAACAATATCTTTCCCTGTGTAAGAACAATGATGAAAGGGCGGATATGCTTTCGCTGTTTGCATTAAAGAACCCGGATAATGGTCTTGCTCTTTTGAAGCAGGTGTATCAGTTAAAACCGGCTTCTGATTTAATACCTACATTAGTAGTGAGAGAAATTAACAAGTATGAAGAGCGTTATTTAACACCGCTTATTGGTAAAGAGTACAATAGTGATTTATTGGGCATCAGCTATTATTACCAGTACAATGGTAAAGAAGCCGACAGCCTGTTAAGAAAAGAAAAGCCGGAACTCGATGCCTTTGTCGCCTTTGTAAGCAACCTGAGCAAAAACCCCAAAGTAAAAGACCCCGCACTAATGCAGTTGTCGGCAGCTTATGGTGCCTATATATTGAGGGATTATAATAAGGCCAATAGTTTGCTTGCTTCGCTGCAAACAGCCAACCTGAGCGGACGTTTGCACGATCAATTGATGCTGACCAACCTGCTGGTGCAGATAAGTGCCCGGGAAAAGATTGATGCGGCTTTTGAAGAAAAGATTGTACCCTCCTTAAAATGGTTGTACAGCAAGGCTGTTAAGAACGAAAAGGAGCAAGGAGAAGAGCGTGTTTACTATTATGGCAATGGCGAGCAAAGTCAGTGGTATAAGTTTTACAGGAATATTCTGGTAGATATTTTATCCAAACGATACAAAGCGCAGGGCCAGCTAGACAAAGCGGTGTTGGCTATCGGGTCTCCCGAATCCTTAATGCCCGATTATTACGACCAGTCAACCGAATTTTTGAGAGGTCAGTTAAACGGCCAGCAAGCTGAAGAGCTCTATCATTTTCTGGCCGCAAAGAAGTTTACGCCTTTTGAGCAGTTTTTAGTAACCCATAACCGGCTTAAAATAAAAACAGTAGCCGATTTTGCGGGCACCGCTTACCTGCGTGATCATCATTACGATAAAGCGATAGAATGGTTGCAAAAAGTGCCGGGTCAGAACAAAATTATCGAGAAAGATCCTTTTAAAGAGTTACTGTATGACCAGGAAGAACGCTTATCCGGGGATAAGGTAACCACCAACAAGCTGGCTTATGCCAAAGAAATGAGGCGGCTGCTGGGCCTGGTAAAAAGCGATGCCAAAAACGCGGCTCAGCACCTGTATAAGCTGGCTTTAGGTTATTATAATGTTACGTATTATGGCTACGCCTGGAACCTGGTGGAATACTGGCGCAGCGGAGCCGACGGGTACCATGTGCCTAAAGGAGCTACATCTTTTCAAAAAGACTATTATACCGCTTCAACTGCAGAAGCTTACTTCAAAAAAGCCATGGACGCCAGCAGCAATCCTGAATTCAGAGCCAAATGCCTTTTTATGATGGCCAAATGCAGTCAGAAACAGCTACCCCGGCCGCAGTATATGGATTTTGGAAATTATGATGAGTACAGCCGCAAAACAGACGAATACCTGCGGAAGTTTGCTGATAATAAACACTATACACAATTGAAAGCGCAGTACGGCACTACACAGTTTTATAAAGATGCGTTAACCCGGTGCTCCTACCTCTCGGATTTTGCCCGAAAGTAGTTGTCGCACAGAAAATCATGAAATAGTAATAATAGTTTTGTTTTTTTTCTATACTTTTGCTCTCCCTTAAAAGAATAGTTCTTTTCTACATATTTTTTGTCGTTTTACGACACCGGTCCTATAGCTCAGTCGGTTAGAGCATCTGACTCATAATCAGAGGGTCCTTGGTTCGAGCCCGAGTGGGACCACATTTTTAAACTCCAGTATATGCTGGAGTTTTTTTATGCTAAAATGAGCACCATGCCCGCCTGTTATATTTTGTACAGCCAAGCTATCAATAAATTTTATATTGGAGCTACCAGCGAAACAGTGCAGGAGCGCTTCGACAGGCATATTCAAGGGCAATATGATCATAAATACACCGCCCTGACAAAAGACT
>JBQGCI010000375.1:0-14324 GCA_052038405.1 Acinetobacter pittii | reverse complement strand
AGTTCAGCTATTGTAGGAGGTGAAAATGATTTAGAGATCAATACCCCGACACTATTGTCGCTACCAAAGGCTCTAGCAATAGCCAACCGGGGTATCAGCTCAGTGCTAAAAGAAAATGGCTTGTTTACAACCGGACGATCGCTCAGTCTTTCAAAATCGATCCGACTCTTATTGTAGCTTAATCCGGCACTATAACTCCACTTATTGGCCATATCAAATACCATCTGGGAAAACAGGGTATAAACGGTAGTTTGCACATCGTCGTTTGTTTGCAGGGTATCCGCAACCCCATTTCTATTACCCAATACTTTTATATTAAAATTGCCCGATTGTAATTCAGCGCCGTTCTGCCAATCAATGCGGTTGCCGCTACTCCACTTCTTTTCCAGCTTAAAAATAGTTCTCCCTCCGAAATGAGGTTCATTACGCATTTCGAAATTCCTGACAGCACTATTTTTAATCCGGTTATAAGACCCATACACCGTTGTACTGTTGGAGAACACATCATTGAATTTGTTTTTATATCCTATACCGGCAGTAAAGTTCCGTTGAAATATGGCAGCTTTTGCATCAGTCGCCGATGGGAAAATGCCTGCAGCGGGCCGCGCCGATCGCGGGTTGGCCTGAAACTCGGTGAGCGTGAGGCCCCCGGGCGTTTGGTAATACATATCAGTAAATAAAACATGCGCACTTATTTGTTGTTGTCGTGCTAGGTTAAATTCACTGGTCCATGAAAAATTATCCCGCCTCATGGCCGATTGCTCCCGGTAACCGTCTGTTTCATGATGCGTATAACCAATCCTTGAGGCAGTTTCAGCTCCTGCGATATTACCCGAGGCGGAGAGGCCCCGTAGCCGGTAACTCCCGCCGAATAACTCCACCGACGCTTCATTGGCCTTTGCCGGCCTGTTGCTGATCAGTACCTGCCCACCGGTTCCGGCGCCATAACTGGTATTGGCAGTGCTTTTTATAAATGTCATATCAGAGAAACTACCCGGCGCCAGCTGGTTAAAATAAGTATTACCGCCTGGGTCAGTTAAGGGGATATCGTTCCAGTAGATCTTTATATTTCTTACACCAAAAGGGGAGCGGAGCGAACTTCCCCGCATATTAAGCCGGTAGCTGCCCGGCGAACGTTCCTCCATACGCACGCCAGGAAGGGTAGTGATGAGATGAAGCAGGGTAGCCTTGTTAGTGGGCGGCTCTAACAGCCGCCTTTTTACTACTGTCGCAGTCATGGCATTTTCAAACCGGCCTTCTGCAAATACGGTATCCTCGGCCAAAACTTTGGCCGGTTGAGAGGGAGCTACCTGGGCGCGACCAGATACAGAAGCTCCCAATAGCATCCCAACAAGCATACCATAGGGAACCAAACGAACACTAACCAGCACGGCCTGGGCTAAACCTGAACTCCGGAAAACAAAATACTTCATGAAGTGGATTAACAAAAAACGATTTAGAGGAATAAAAATAAGACAGCCCGTTGTAATTTCGCCCAGTTTCCAACAATTATGCTGATACTATTTGTGGCATGAATTTTTGTAGACAATAATGATTTTCAGAACGATCCAAACCTTATTCTATGTATAACCGGATTTTTATCGGCTGCCTTTTATTGCTGGTTCTTTTTGCCTGTAAAAATGAAGACAAAAAACCTGCCGGCAATGACACTGCTCTGCCGGATAGCACCTCAAAAACGCAAAGCCTGACAGATATGTATTTTTTCAAAACCCTGGAAGGCACTATCGCCGGGAAACCGGTGGTCATGAATATTGTAAAAGCTGGCGATCGTGTCGACGCCAACTATTATTACACCGAACAGGGACAATCCATCTTTCTTTCCAGGAACTGGGAAAAAACAGCTGGTGATAGTATTTATTTAATAGAGATCAACAGTACCGCTTCCGGCAATTCTCCGGCTCTGTCGCTGGCTATCGCGGAGGACGGCATCAAAGGCACCTGGACCAGTAGCGACGAAAAAAACACGTACCCTATCGACCTGAAAGAATCTTCAATGCAGCCATCCGTTAACCTGATAGCTGTAGGCGCTGTGGACTCGGCACAGTATCTTAAATTCAAAAAGGATACCCCAACCCTGAAGACCGCCGTCTGCATTATAGCGGCTTCTGACAAAAACCAGGGATGGCTGAATGAAAAAGTAAAAAATATTTTGGGAAAAGAAGATAAAAATGCCGCGGGCTGGTCAATGCAGCAGGTAGTGGACGCCCGCGTGCGGCAGGCTGTTGAAGGGTATGAGGCTGAAGTAGACAGCAGTATTGTTGGTGCGGCCGACGACGGACCACATTACTTTTTAAACCGGGAATATGAAGTTTTAGGTAACGTATTGTTGAACCAGAACGGATATTTGGTTTTGAGTATGTATAGCTATGCTTATACGGGTGGTGCGCATGGTAATTATGGTACGAGCATGTATTGCTTCGACGTAACGGCTCAAAAACAGCTGTCGCTGCAGGATCTGTTATCAATCGATTCAACAACCATGCAACAACTACTGGAGCAGCATTACCGGGAGCAATATGCAGTACCTGCCTTCGCGCCTTTAAGTTCAAGGCTATTTGTAAAAAAATTGGAACCCAATAATAATTTTTATTTTTCTCCCAAAGGGCTTGGTTTTTCGTATAGTCCGTATGAAATCGCATCCTATGCAGATGGAGAAATTAAGGTTTGGATTCCATTTGCAGCACTAAAGCCTTACCTGAATACATCGTTCGTGAAGCGAATGAATTTGTAGATTTTTTTATTGCTTTAACAATTCGGTGGGACCCGGATTGGTGTAATCCTGTTATCTTTAGCGCAAATGTTACGGCTGCTGTTGATTTCCTGCTTTTTAACTGCTACCCTGGTGGGCGATGCGCAGGTGCCTGATTTTATTTCTGTAAGAAAGAAAAATGGTGTACCTGTAAAAAACTATTATGCCGGCACCAATATCTCTTTCCTGGCTACGGACGGCAGACGATATGATGCATTAATTCACAAAATTGCTAATGATAGCGTTTACCTCCGGTATTTCACAACAGCCCCTTATACCAATCTTTTCGGAACTGTAAGCTATGATACCGTAACTACTTACATTTTACAACTTCATTATAAGGGAATTAAGTATATTAACACCCCTAAAGCCAGCTATCGAAACCATTACCTGGGTAAGCTGGGCGGAATCGCTGCCATTGGCGGATTGGGCTACTCTGTTTTAAATATTGTTAACGGCCTGATAGAAAAAGCCGACCCGTTATTGGATGACCGTAATGCACGAAATGTAGCAATTGCCACAGGTGTAGGCGGAACCGGGTGGATCCTCAACCGCATTTTTAGAAGTTCAAAAAAGGGCAACCGGTATAGGATCATTTATGTAAACATGAGTGCAGATAGCCCTGAGTCTTACTGATCAGAGCCTGCTGCTGATTATATTTGCAGCAACGCATCATTTCATTTTTCTTCTTTTCTTTGCGTAAATTCTTCAGGATAAAAACCTGACAAAACATGCAGAAAACTATTCAACTCAAATTATCTCCCCCGGAGGCATCCGAGCCCGCTTTTATTCAGCGGCAAATAGCGGCCAGCGAAAATATCGACCCTGCCAGCGTTACAGGCTTCACCATTCTGAAACATTCGATTGATGCCCGTTCGAGGCAGCCCTGGTTTAATTTAAAAGTAAACGCTTTTATTAATGAGCCTTACCAGCAGCGGGAGCTGCAGGCATTCTCCTTTAAAGACGTAAGCAGAGCGAATAAGAAGGTTATTGTAATTGGTGCCGGTCCTGCCGGTTTATTTGCAGCACTTCAATTAATTGAAAATGGGATACAACCTATTGTCTTAGAGCGTGGTAAAGACGTAAAATCGCGCAGGCGCGACCTGGCAGCAATGAACAAAGAGGGAATTGTTAACCCTGAAAGTAATTATTGTTTCGGTGAAGGTGGCGCTGGCACTTACAGCGACGGGAAACTGTATACCCGGAGCAATAAAAGAGGTGATATCGACAGGATACTCCATCTTTTTGTACGATTCGGGGCAGAAGAAAAGATACTCTATGAAGCACATCCGCATATTGGAACTAATAAATTACCTAAGATCATCACTGCCATGCGGGACCAGATCCTTGATTGCGGGGGCAGGGTATTCTTTGATCAAAAAGTAGTTGACTTCGTTATCGAAAACCAGGAGCTAAAGGGTGTTATAACACAGGATGGGAGCTTACTGGAAGCCCAGGCTACTATTCTGGCTACCGGCCATTCGGCCCGTGATATCTTTCATTTGCTTCACCGGAAAAATATACTGATTGAAGCAAAGCCCTTTGCGTTGGGAGTTCGCGCAGAGCATCCCCAAAGCCTGATCGATACAGCACAGTATAAATGTACTGCCAGGGGGGAATATTTACCCCCTGCGTCTTATAGCCTGGTGCAACAGGTGCATAACATTGGCGTATTCAGCTTTTGTATGTGCCCGGGTGGCATCATTGCCCCTGCTGCTACCGCACCCAACGAGATCGTAGTTAACGGCTGGTCTCCTTCCAAAAGAAATAACCCTTATGCTAATTCAGGCATAGTAGTTCAGGTGCAATTAGCAGATGTGATCAAACATTTGAAACCATCTAATACTGATCCGCTGGCCTTATTGAATTTTCAGCAGGAAGTGGAACATAAAGCCTATCAGCTGGGCGGAGGTGCTTTAAAGGCACCTGCGCAGCGCATGGTCGATTTTTGCACCAACAAGGTCTCATCTACCTTACCTGGCTGCTCTTATTTGCCCGGTATCAGCAGCGCCAGCCTGGGTGAAGTATTGCCATCTTTTATACATGGTGCCTTGCAAAAAGCCTTTGTTGAATTTGGAAAAAAAATGAAAGGATACTATACCAATGAGGCTGTATTGGTAGCCACCGAATCACGCACTTCCTCTCCGGTAAGAATACCCAGAGATATAACAACGCTTGAGCATCCGCAGGTTAAAAACCTTTATCCATGTGGTGAAGGAGCCGGTTACGCAGGAGGTATTGTGAGCGCGGCCATGGATGGAGAACGGGTAGCCAGGCTGATAACTGAAAAAATAATGGCAGGTTAACATACGGCAAGCCGGCATCCGCCAGCGGCAGCAAGTATAAAGCTGTAGGTATTCACAACTTCATGTACCTACTATTCGATATGTGCGGTAGCGTTACAATGGCTACCTGCACCCATCTTTATGGAATGTAGCAACGGCTCGAAACTCAGTTTTTCACCTGAGATCCACTAAAGTACGAACAGTCAGAGATATTTCAAAATTTTCACCAAACGGGGACAAAAATACCGGAAGACCAGGCGCTGCGACAGCAGCCGAACTGCAATTATTTTGCATCGCTCAGAAATGAGTCGATATTTGGAATATAAATTTCTACTCATGAAAAGAAAAGCGCACCAGGGAAATGTATACGACAAAGAAAAAACCAGGCAAAAACTGATCAAGGCGGTGGGAAGCATATTGATTAAAGAAGGTTTCCAAAATATCAAGATCAACCGGGTTGAAGCGGTGTCCGGGGTATCTAAAAAATTAATTTACCGCTATTTTGGTGGATTGGAAGGGTTGATTAAAGAGTATCTGGAACAACGGGATTTCTGGAATATCCAGATCAAACAAACGGAGGGTCGTTTTTACAATACGGCCACCCCCCTTGAAAAACAGGAGATATGCGCCATACTTGAAGAGCAATTCCATTTCTTTCATAAGTCGCCTGAAATGCAAAAGATCATTCTTTGGGGCATCAGCGAAAAAAATAAAACGCTTAAGAAAATTGCCAATAATCGTGAGAAATTTGGAGAACCTGTTTTTAAAAAGGCGGATCTTACTTTCAAAGACAGCGATATTGACTTCAGGGCTGTTTCAGGTACTATTGTGGCAGCCATTTACTACATGATCCTGCATGGCAAAATGCTGGGCACTACCGTATGCGAAATAGATATCACTAAAACAGAAGGCAGAGAGCGGTATTTAAATACTTTTAAAAAAATAATAGATCTTTGCTACGAAAAGACTGCGTTTAGAGAATAACGCGCAATGCTACCATTTTATTAATGCAGGTTGGACAGATACTGCCCCTCCTGAAGCTCTGCAGAAAAAGACAGCATAGATTTTTGTGCCGCTTCATTAATTAACCGGTTCCATGTGATTATCATTTTGTCTCATGTATGGCGCCGGGGTCAATTTCCTTTACAACATCATGCTCGTGGGCAGCCACCACTTTATCGTTATGCAGATTTTGTATAGAGTCTTCATGCTCCACTTCCACCTGTTCTACCCAGACAGCATATTGATTGGGGTAGATATTCATATCGTTATGTATAGCGAACACTCTTGTGAAAGCTGCCCCAAAATAAAGTATAACGGCAGAATAGTACACCCAAAGCAATATCACAATAATAGACCCCGCAGCACCATAAGCTGAAGTCATTTTATTATGCCCCAGGTAATAGCTTATTAAGAATTTACCAAGCATAAAAAGTATGGCCGTTACAAAGGCGCCGGCTCGTACTGCTTTCCAACGGATACGGGCGTCGGGCAATACTTTGAAAATAAGCCCGAACAAAAAAGAGGTAATCAGAAAAGTGATGCCCAGGTTGGACAAATAAGCAATAGTTACCTGTGTTTCAGGAATACTCTTCGTTAATTGGTCGATAAAAATATCCATCAATCCGTTTACCAGTAATGACACCAACAGTAAAAATCCCAGCGAGATCACTACCGAAAATGACAATAACCGGTCAATAACCAATTTCAACCATCCTTTTCCCTTTTTGGGCCGGGTTTTAAGACGCCAAATCACATTAATAGAGTCCTGTATCTCAGCAAAGATACTGGTAGCTCCAAAGATCAATGTACCTAAACCCACAACAGTAGAAAAGCTTTTGTCTGGAAAGGCTGAAGCGTTGGTAATAGTAGCTTCTATTTGCTGGGAAGCACTGCGACCTACTAATTCAGATATCTGGCTGTATAAACTGGACTTAATATTCGCATCATGGCCCGAAAACACATCTGCGATCCACAACACCACAATCAGTAAGCCCGGTATTGAAAAAATGGTATAATAAGCTAATGCTGCACTTAATTTAAAAATGCGCATGTCGAAAATCTCTTCGACTGACTGCTTGATGATGGTCCAGGTTTTCTTCATTTAGAAGCTACTTCAGTTTTGCATTATGGATATGCCTGTCTGCGTCTCTTATAGTTTTCTTATCAAAATTTTTTTTCAACGCTTCTGTAAGGTTGATACCTGTTTGATTGGCCAGGCACAGTATTACCCACAAAACATCTGCCATTTCATCAGCGAGCAGCTGATTTTGTTCTTCCGGGGTATAAACTTTACCATTCTTATAAGATTGCTCGCCATAAATGCGTGCCATATGTTTCGACAGCTCTCCTACTTCTTCCGTAAGAATAGCCATATTGGTAAGCTCACCAAAATATTTAACTCCAACTGTTTTGATCCATTCATCTACCTGCTGCTGTGCTTCATTAATTGTCATGTTATTCTTTATTCTTTGTATCAATAATAATAGTTACAGGGCCATCATTTACAAGCTGTACCTGCATGTCGGCACCGAACACACCGGTTTGAATAGTTTTTCCCAGATCCTGTTCCAGTTGACAGATCATTCGCTCATATAGCGGAACCGCTACAGATGGCTTACTGGCCTTGATATAAGAAGGCCGGTTGCCCTTTTTTGTGGACGCATGCAAGGTAAACTGGCTTACCAGTAATATATCGCCTGCTATATCTTTTACCGATAAGTTCATCACGCCTTCAGCGTCGTTAAAAATTCTCAGCTGCGTTATTTTCTGGCTCAGCCAGCGAACATCCTCATCATTATCAAGATCTTCAATACCCAGTAATATCATCAGCCCCCTGTCAATAGCCGAATGTACAGTTTTATCGATAGTTACAGAGGCATGCAGCACTCTTTGAATAACCACTTTCATTGGTTCGTTTTATATTTTTTACCTGTCAGATGCCTGCCTGTCAACACAAAATAACCATTGCTTTACCACTCAATCCGGTTCAGCTGGGCTGAGATATGAAAGATGTATGCGGCTTATTTTCCTGTATGCAAAATATAAAATATAATTTAGAGTGATAATTGAATAAAATGGAGCTTGCAAAAGAGATTATTTTTAAAACTACCCGTAGTGGTGGTAAGGGCGGTCAAAATGTAAACAAAGTAGAAACAGCGGTATTGGCCAGTTTTCATATAGATGCCTCTGCGGTATTATCAGCAACACAGAAACAATTGCTGCACGGGAAGCTCTTCAATCGTATTAATACTGGAGGATACCTGTGGGTTAAATCAGACACCTACCGTACACAATTAGAAAATAAAGCGGACGCCACCAGAAAAATAAATGAAATCGTTAACAAAGCGCTGCAGAAAAAGAAAGCCCGTATTGCAACCCAGGTATCGAAGGCATCAATAGAAAAAAGGATAGAAAGTAAAAAAAGAAAAAGCAGTATAAAAGATACCCGGAAAAAGTATCGGCCTGATTAATCAAAACTAAGCAAATTGTTTACTACTTTTAATGCGCTTGCGACGACAGGGTCATCGAACTCGCTGACCAGGTTTAAACGGTCATCAAATCCCTTTAAAAAAATAATACATGAAAAGAAGAAGCTTTTTAACCACTACCGCAGCCGGAACACTGGCGTTTATGCTGCCCTTCCCGGCATCTGCATTGTCACCCGGCAAGAAGCTGAGAATTGCGCAGGTTGGCCTGGGTATGATGGGTACCGCAGACTTAAAAGATATAGCCTCGCACCCTGCAGTAGAAGTGGTGGCACTTTGCGATGTGGATATGGATAAAATCAATGCCGTAAAAGGAAATTATGCCAACGCCAGAATTTTCACCGATTACAGGAAGATGTTTGAAAGCATGGGCAGCGCAATAGATGCCGTGGTAGTATCAACACCGGATCATGCCCACGCACCCGTATCACTGATGGCCATGGAGTTGAATAAAAACGTTTACTGCCAGAAACCTCTTACTCATTATATATCCGAGTCCCGCAAAATGGAACAGGTAGCCGCTAAAAAAAAGCTGGTTACACAAATGGGTATCCAGGTACATTCATTTTATGATTATAAGTTAGCCACTATTCTTATCCAAAAAGGGATCATCGGTAAAGTTAAAAAAGTAATCGCCTGGTCTCCGAAAGTATGGGGTTACGACGGGGCTGAGCCGGAAGGAAGTGATCCGGTACCCGCGGGACTGGATTGGAACCTTTGGCTGGGAACAGCAAAAGAACGTCCTTACAAAAAGGGATTTTATCATCCGGGTAACTGGCGCAAGTACCTGGATTATGGCTGTGGAACTTTAGGGGATATGGGAGTTCATATTTTCGACACACCATACAACGCCCTGCAACTGGGCGTTCCGTTAACCGTGAAGAACGAATGCCGCGCACCCAATGGTTTCGGACATCCCGAGAAGAACCATGTTGTTTACGTTTTTCCCGGCACACCCTATACTGCTAACACATTGGAATGGGTTTGGTACGATGGCAAAGGAGCTCCTGAGCTGCAGGAAGAATTAAAACTTCCGAATGGCGAGCAGTTACCTGATCAGGGCGCCATGTTTATTGGCGAAAATGGCCAGCGTCTTTTACTACCTCACTTCATGCAACTTCCTAAACTAATTGTCAACGGCGCTTACCAGGCAATCGACATTAAAAAATTTGATCCCAAAAACGAAGCGGGCAAACCAACGGTAAGTTATGATGTGGAAGGTCAGAAGCATTACCACGAGTTTGTAGACGCCTGCCTGGGCAAAGCCAAATGCAGCGCTCCGTTTTCCTACTCGGCCAAACTAACCGAGGTTATACTGTTAGGCGTTATAGCTGCTCAATTCCCCAATACCACCTTGAATTGGGATGGCAAAAATGCGCGGTTTAAAGAAACGGAGGCCAACCAATTCCTCGAAGGTCAGTACCGTAAATTTTAGTTTTATAAACAAAGGATCTACCTAAAATAAGAAGCCCGGCATTTCTAAAGTGCCGGGCTTCTTTTATCATTTATACTACTGCTATTTGGTGAACAACCGCCACTCACCTAGCTGGAAAGACCCGGCACCATTATTCTGAGTCACGGACAAACGGTAATACTTATAGGGGACAGTGTTCGTAAAGTCAAAAATCCGGTAGGTGCTGCGCTGGCTAAACATTTCACCAGTACGTGTGTCAACCGGTGTCCAATCAACTGCGTTATTAGACCCCGATAGTGTCCAGGATTTGGGATCCCGTTCCGGCGCGTCATCTCCGGTAGACAACATGTATGAGTTAACCGCTGCCGGCGCAAACAGCTCTTGCTGCATCCAGAATTGGGGACTGTAGCTACCCATGTAGAGTTTCGTTTTATAATCAAAGTCTATCAACTTTAAAGACCCTTCCCTGGAGGCAGGTCCTCCATCATTATCCCTGCTTACCGAAATTTTTGCACCAAGCGTTTGCTCAATACCAAAATAAGGGCTAACCGACTGTGGCACCTGCACCGAAATTTCCTGATCTAACCAAACAGTATCAATGATAGGGTTTCCATTTACCTTAGGAATAATCTTAAAGCTGACATTAATGGTATTCAATTGTCCCTTCTTCACGTTTTGCATTACAATAACGGGGTTGTTTTGTGCGACACCTTCGCGGGTCGTTCCGTCCGCATCTTTGTAGGAATACTTTAAACCATAATAATCCAATAATACCGACGAAAGTCCGCTGGGCCAGCTTAAAGCCACCACATCAGGCGTTGCTATCACTTTGGGCGGGGGAACCGTTAAATTGGCTTTATCCCCCTTCGAAAAAGGGATCAGTGCTATTTCCTGGGGCACCGATTTGTTGCCGTCGCCGTCCATTGTGTACGCTTTTATCCGGTATAGTTTAGGCTCGGTAAGACCGGTAATATTGATCCATGAGGCCAGGGTATCAATGGTCAATGTCTTCCCGTCATATTCAACAACGGTCTTAACTGCTTTACCTAATTTCATATCGCTTGCCCGAATACGGCCCGCTTTCATCAGATCTATTTCCAGGCGTTCATACCCTACACGGCCCACTATGGTATCAAATTTTCCCGGGTATACCGTTTCACCGGCATATTTTTTAAAATTATCATCCATCTTGCTACAGGCTGTCACAGTAACGATACCCATCACAAGAAACAGCAGCAAAAATTTATAGTTGTTCATTTAAAAGAAATTTGAATTGCGTTACAGGAATCAATTGGAACGTTTACCAAACAATGTTATTTCGGAAAGACAGTTGGCGTCATCTAATGTGTAATTGCCTCCAAAGCCTTTATAGGCTTCAAATCTAAATCGCCTGGTTCGTTTGGTATATTTGGGATTATCAGGATACATATAAGCCATATCGCCCGCTTCACCTTTTTTAACAAATTCAAGTTCGGTTAAACCTGTTGGCTCCACTACTTTATGTTCGGTCACATATTCCCAATCCTGCTTAACATCATCCCAAATATATACCCTGTAAATTCCTACATTTTCATACCTATAGTACTGTCCCCTGCTCACATTTGCCAGCCCGCCTGAATGTCGCTGCACCGTTACAATCCGGCTGATCTCGTAGTAGTCTCCCAGATCGATGATGAAATTCCAGGGCATGTTACCGTCCTGCGCCCTGCCGGTACGGCCACGCCCCGCCGTATGAAGAAAATTTAGATTATCGCCCCGGTCTATAATACCGTCAATAACTTTTGCATTTCGACCTTCAAGACCATCTCCGAATACCATGGGTACACCACCGATCGAGTCGTTAGGTGCCGGAAGCGACCAGTTACGTTTAGGCAGCTCTACGTCCTCGAGCAGGTTTAAGCTACCCTTATCAATGGTTTGTGTAATGTTGCCGTATATATCTTGCACCCGAACGGATACTTTTACCGGCTCATTGGTTCCGAGTTGTAGATCGTTAATAAAGCGCCTGTCTTCCGATAAATTGGAAGAGAATACAGTGGTCAGCTTCCTGGCTTCGCCATTCAATCTGAATTCATAATCAACATACACATTTATGTTTTGTTCCAACTCGTTTACCCAATCAAGGAAAAATGAACTAAATCCCGGCTTGGCTACAATGGTCTCGGCCACTCTTGAATAAGCCGGTTCTAAAGGTGTAACCGGAATTTCCAGGGCCTCTGACCTGTTGCCGGCTCTGTCTACAGCGTATAGTGCAACTTTGTGTTCACTTACGCTACCAAATCCATACACATCCAGGGAGTCCACAAAGTACGACGACATGAAGGTAAAAGACTTACCATCTGCCTTGGTATAAACCGCTTCCACACCCAGCAAATCCTGATCCCCGGGTACTGTGTAAAAGAACCTGGCTCCCCCGTATAAAGGCTTATAGCTCTTCAATGTGACTTTTCCCGGTGGGTTCTTATCATCCTGCGAGGATTGAAGACGATCCTTTTTCTTGCAGGCAATGGTTAACAGAACAGCCAACGATAATAAATAAAGGCGTTGCATCATGATAGTATTTTTTATAAACCGTTATATAATTTGATTACCAGCCCGGGTTTTGAATTAATTTTCCGTTGGTATTCATCTCATTTAAATCAATGGGCCATAAACAATCATTTATGGTGAAGCGGCGTTCCTGTTTTACGTTCAAAACGAAAAAGCTGGTTCCCGTGGTACCCGTATGAGTCCATCCGTATATGGGCACTGAGAAAGCACCCGGCGCGCGCTTATGACGCAGCATGTCCCAGAAATGGTGCCCTTCAAAAGCCAGTTCTACAGCACGCTCCTGCAGTATGATGTCACGCAATCCTTCTTTGTTCAGATGTTTATTGGGAGTCCGGGCTAAAGTTGGGTCTGACCAAACTGTTTCAATATCTGGGATACCGGCTCTTTGGCGTATTTTATTGATCTGGGCATATACTTCGGCACTCGGGCCGGAGTACTCATTTAATGCCTCCGCTTTCATTAAGTAAAGATCTGCCATTCTTATAATCGGATAAGGATATTTTACGGTTCTTTGCCAGGCGCCGGACTGAGACTCTGGATGTACAAATTTTTTAACACCAATACCCGTGCAATAATAGTCGGTAGTGTGTTGAGAAGAATTGAATCCCCCATCTCTGTTAGCATACATAATGGTGTTAATTCTCTTGGTATGCGTTCTCCAGTAGCCACCGGTTATTGCCAGGTTGGCATAAAAGCGCGGCTCGCGGTTTAAATACAGGTTAATGGTTTCCGTCCCGGGTTGCATGATCCCGGTTAAAGGAACATATGTTGCAGTTGAAGCGCCCGGGGTAGTAACCAGCTCATGCCTTGTATTCATATTAAAGGTCAGATCCTCCTCAATGGGCAATCCGTTTCGGGTATAATATCGCTCCGCCATCTGGTAGGTTGCCGCTAACCATTGCCAGGAGAATCCGGGATCATTTTTAACACCGTCACCATACCCGTCGGGCAGTCTCATGTTCGAACCATGAGGTATTTCGCCGCCGCCATAATAATCAATATTCGAATTTCCCCAAACCACTTCCCTGTTCCACGGGTCGCAGATCACCATGCGTAAATCGTACAGCTTTTTCATATTGACCGGATTTTTCTGAAAAGCCTCCCGGTCAAATAAGTAGGGTTCTTTGGTATAAGTATACAGTACATGCCCATTTGTTTCGGCTGTATTGATAGCGTCATTTAATGCATCTATAGCAGCCTTCCATTTTTCTTTATCATACTGCAACGGGAAGAACGGCTCGCCTTTTTCATTTACGAAATCGCCATAGTATTCCATATTACCATTATAAAACGGGCTGGCTCTGAAAAACAAGACTTTTGCTTTTATAGACTTGGCAACAATTCTGTCTATTTGTCCCACTTCGTTTTCACCCGCACGTTCGTCCAAAGCGGGGATCGCTTCGTCCATTAAATCCAGAATATACTTGAAGCAATCTTCTACCTTGGAGCGGGGAATAAATAAATCTTCTGTAGGAGTTTCAGGCGTAGCCGTGAAAGTGGGTAATACTATAGGCCCATACCTTTGCACCAGCATAAACAGGTAATATGCTTTCAACATTTTCACCTGCGCCTTCCAGTCGTTTCGCTCCACGTCAGTCATATCTCTTACCTTGCCAATGTTTTCGAGGAAAATGTCAGCCTGCCTAACTGCCTGGTAAAGCGGCGATCCCCCCTGCGTTCCCGACCAATAACCCAGTTGAGGTGCCGACTGCGACTGAAGTCCTCTCATAATACGCATACCCCTCAGATTGCCTGTATTGTTATTATAATCAAGTCTCCCAATCCATTCATCTCCCAAAGTCCAGGAAGTTAAATGA
>JBQGCI010000374.1:0-2592 GCA_052038405.1 Acinetobacter pittii | reverse complement strand
GGCATAAAGATCATCATAGGCACAGCAGTGATCAATACAAGCGAAACCACCAGCGACAATTTTTTGGAATCACCCTTGATGGCGCCAGATGTAGCGATTGCTGCAGATACCCCACAGATAGATACCGCACTCGATAGCATCATGGTCAGCTCTTTATCTACTTTCATTTTCCTGCAAAGCCAGAACGAAAAATACCATACGGAAAGTACCACCAACAGGGACTGGATCAGGCCCAGAGAACCCGCTTTCAGAATATCAGAAAATATAACACTGATCCCTAACAGCACCAGGCCGATCTTTACAAAGAACTCGGAAGATAATGATTGATAAAACCATTCGGGTAGCTTCACCAGGTTGCGGATCAGCAGTCCTAAGAACAAACAAAAGATCACCGTTTCCAGGTTTAGGGTTTTGATACCTTCGTATCCACCGGCTATAGACGCCAAAATGGTGATGAGATAGACGACCGGCAAAGAGCGGGCAATTCCTTTAACCGGTTTACCCATTAAAACAGCCCCGGCTAGTGCCATGCCATATACCAATAAGAAAAGGATCAGTATCTTCAAAAAATTTTCAGCAGACAATACACCTGACAGCAGGCCTGGAACATCAGCCCATTTAAACGAAGGAGCTGCGAGCCGCAGCCCGAAAACAGTAATAATAATAATGAAGAAGCCTATAACAACAGCCGACCAATCTTCAGTAAGTACACTTGATTTTTTCATATTCATCGTTTCGTGAAACCTGTTTGCTGGTTTCGTCTATTTATTTTTTGCTAAGTAAAGGATGCTGATGATCACTCTTATTTAATATGATATAAAGAGAATCCTTTCGATCATCTATTCCTTTTAATATAATGGTATTGGAATTGGGACGTGTATACTCCAGCACCATCTTTTCTTCCCTGTGATAGCGGTTCTTATTCATTAATTGAAGCACATGATTGACCGTATCAGCTTCATAATAGTAAAACGTCCTGCCCTGCATTCCTGCAAATTCCCAGTCTATCTTTACATCCCTGGGCCATTTCGGCTCGTTTGAAAATGTTCCGTTGGCTTCAAGATGATACCTTCTTAAATCTCCTCTCCAATCGAAATGCAGTTTTCCGTCGTAAGGCTCTCCCACCCTGGGATAGCTGCCTGCAGAAAACATGGCCATTTGCTGAGGCTTATTCACATACCGCACACCCATCGACGACCATTTTTCAAAAATAACATCCTGCCACCTGGCTGTATCCAAAGGATTATAAGGGTGTTCTACCCCGTTCCGTTTAAATAGGCTCACCTTGTATATTCCGCCTGCATCAGTCAATCCGGGTGTATTAGGTAGTTTATAAAAATCATTCATTCTCACCGCCTTTACTTCATACCAGGCGAATAAAACTACCAAAACAAAATTAAATACCAGTTTTAACCCGGTGCGCGTCCAACGCTGCCATTTCTTCAATACCGGGTAATAAACCGGTACTATTGCATTCTCCTCTCTAACCGTTACGCGATAAATATAGGGAAGATATTGCCATAAAACGAATAAAGCCAACAGAGACATTAATGCGCTTGGTACATGTTCTCCTATATCATAAGCATGGTTGGATATGGCGATATTGCCAAATACCACAAAAGCTAATGCCGCACCGATAGCAGTGGTACGCCTGAACAATAGTAAAAATCCTGCTATGAACTCGGCAAAGCCCAGCCATACTTCATATAGAGGCGCAACGCCTAACACCTCCCAGTATAATCTTTTCACCAGGAAATCGATCAGGTTGGTGTTCCATATAGCCTCGAACTGTTCGGGCATTTGCATTACAAACAATTTCTTATACCCCCAGCTAATGCCTGCATAGGCTACACGATAGCGTGCAAAAACAATCACCAGGTAATAAAGATCATGATAAGAAGATCTCTTTTTATCCAGCCCGCTCCAAACCAGTGCGCCTAAAAGCGCAATGCCCAAAACTAACAACCAATTGATATAGCTGGCCGGACCAAAGAAGCCGCTCTCTGAGTATACATTTAAGAACTGCGGATTAAAAAAAGCCGCTAATTCCGTTAGATGCCGGTAATTTAAGTTCAGCCAATCAAAATGCAGCAGCATCACATAATAGCCATAGTCGGTAGGCACACTCATGATTGTAAAAAAAATGAATGCGAAACGAAAAGCAAATTTCTCTTTTCCGGTCCAGGTCTTTTTAGATGCAGGCTCAATATGGCTTACGGGCTGCTGTACCGTTGATATACCGTCTATCATATCAGTTATTGCTAGGGTGTCCAGGTATTTTTTTGACTACGATCCTGGTATACCAGGTATTTTTTGGGGCGCTTTATTAATACCATTGATATGGGCTGTCCGTATTCATTATTACCGTTCAACAGGACTTCGTTTTCGTTGGGACGTTCGTAATGAAGCTGCAGCACCTGTTTCTCATATACTTTATTTTTATTCTTCAGCGTCAATACTTTATTAACACTATCTATCTCATAATAAAAATGTCTTCTTCCGCCACCGGTGCCTGCCGATTCATAGGTTCTGTCTATGTCTTTATATTGCTTGCCCCGGCCAGCCTCTCCGTGTATATCGAAAGTGTTAAAA
>JBQGCI010000373.1:0-2813 GCA_052038405.1 Acinetobacter pittii | reverse complement strand
AATAATGATATGTTGATCAGATCACTGGCGGTTTTTTGCGGTTCTAAAGACGGGAGAGACGAACATTTTACTCTAGAGGCTGAAAGCCTGGGAACCTGGATGGCTTCCCGCGGTATCAGGCTGGTGTATGGGGGTGGTAATGTAGGCCTGATGGGGGCGGTAGCCAACGCGGTAATGAAAAATGGCGGATTGGTGATAGGTGTTATTCCCGAAATTCTGGATGCAAGGGAGCGCTCGCATAAAACCATTACTGAATTACTGGTGGTAGGGGATATGCATGTGCGTAAAAGAAAAATGTATGAACTGTGTGATGTCGCTGTAATTTTACCTGGTGGTTATGGCACTTTAGACGAGTTGTTTGAAATGATCACCTGGAATAACCTTTCCATTCATGATAAGAATATTTACATTATCAACCTCAATGGGTTTTATGACCATTTGCTGGCTCATATCGAAACCATGTTGCATAATGGATTTTTGTATGAGAACCCCATGCACCGGATAACGGTAGTGCGTGATATTGCAGAATTAATAATGCAGCCGGAATTTAGCTAAGACAATATAATCCAGGCTTTTCCTGTTCGGCCTTTTCCGCTATTTTCGTAGGATGAAGAATCGGATTGTCTGTTGTATTCTCTTGTTTTTTAGCATCGGCGCGATGGCCCAGTATGGTACCGCCTCGCAAATTGTACAGCGTATTCAAAAATTAAAGGTGTTGGGCGCTGTATTGTACGTGGCCGCTCATCCGGATGATGAAAATACCCGTTTGATCACTTACCTCGCCAATGAAGGCTTATATAGAACCGGTTATCTTTCTTTAACGCGCGGCGATGGGGGGCAAAACCTGATCGGCGATGAGCAGGGCATCGAACTGGGGCTGATCCGTACACAGGAACTGCTGGCGGCCCGTCGAATAGACGGAGGAGAACAATTTTTTTCGAGAGCCTATGATTTTGGCTTTTCGAAAAGTCCGGAAGAAACCTTTCAGAAATGGAACCGGGAAAAAGTTTTGAGCGATGTGGTTTGGATGATACGTAAGTTTCAGCCGGATGTGATCCTTACACGGTTCCCGGTAACAGGAGAGGGCGGACATGGGCATCACACAGCCAGTGCTATACTGGCTAACGAAGCGTTTCGGGCTGCGGCCGATCCTAACCAGTTTACAGAACAGCTGCAATTTGTAAAACCCTGGCAGGCAAAAAGAATTTTGTGGAATACCTTTAATTTCGGAAGTACTAATACAACCGATCCTTCACAGTTTCATATTAATGTAGGCGGCTACAACAGCCTGTTAGGCAAGAGTTACGGAGAAATAGCAGCTGAAAGCCGCAGCCAGCATAAATCGCAGGGATTTGGCTCTGCAACGACAAGAGGAGACAGCTACGAGTATTTTAAAACTACCGGTGGGGAAGCTCCTCAAAAAGATCTTTTTGACGGAGTGGACGTCAGCTGGAACCGGATCGGTAAAAATGGGCAGGCTGTTGAAAAATTGGTTGGAACTATTGAAGCTGAGTTCGATATAACGGCTCCTGAAAAATCAGTTGAAAAACTGGTAGCGTTATACAGGTTGCTGACAGGGTCGGGCAACGGTTACTGGATTGAAAAGAAAAAGGCCGAAGTGCAGCAGCTGATAGCGATGTGCAGCGGATTGTTTGTAGATGCCTATAGCAACCAGGCATTTGCGGTTCAAACCGAATCGGTTGCTATTAATACTGTTTTTAATAACCGGCTGGGCGCCGATGCTACCGTTAAAAGCATTACTGTTGCCGGTGCCACCAATCATATCAATAAACCACTGGAAAAAAACAAAAATCTAAGCTTCGATACTAAAGTAGAGGTATCCCTGCAAAAGGAAATAACGCAACCATACTGGCTGAATGATAAAAAAGAGGAAGGTTTGTTTTATGTCGCAGACCAGCAAATGATTGGAGTACCGGATGTAGCGCCGGCATACATAGCTACATGTATTATCACTATAGGTGGGCAGGATTTTGTATTTGAACAACCTGTGCGCTATAAATACACTGATCCGGTAAAAGGAGAAATATATCAACCTCTCATTGTGATCCCGCCTGCCACGATTACAGCGTCGCCCAACCTGGTGGTGTTCAGGCCCGATAGCAAAAAACAGCGGATACAAACACAATTGCATGCGTTTGCGCATATCGAGGGTAATATTACCGCCGGGTTAACAGGCATCGATTATTCGGGCGTTCAGAATGGTGCACAATCATTAGAAAAAGGAAAGACGGTATTTTATAATTTTGATGTAACCGAAAAGCACGAGCCCGAGGAGATTTACACGCTGACTCCCTATGCCAGTAAGAAGACAGGTAACGATACGCTGGGCTATCACCTTGCATTGAGAAGTATCGATTACGACCATATTCCGGCCGTACGCTATTTTTACCCGGACTTTATTACCGCGTTAAATATCAATTTGAAAACAGTAGGTAAAAAAATAGGGTATATACCGGGTGCCGGCGATAAGGTAGCGGTGATATTGGAGCGCATGGGCTATGATGTAACCATACTCGATAAAACCACCTTGCCGGTAAGCAACCTCAGCAGTTTTGATGCTATCTTAACAGGAGTTCGCGCTTATAATACCAACGAATGGATGAACGGTTTTTATGACGAGCTGATGAATTATGTAAAAGACGGGGGTAACCTGATTGTACAGTACAATACCAGTAACAACCTGGGAACTGTGAAATCGAAAATAGGACCATACGATTTTAATATAACGCGTAACCGCATCACAGACGAGCGGGCAAAAGTGAGTATGATTGATCCGTCGCATAAACTGTTTA
>JBQGCI010000372.1:0-2084 GCA_052038405.1 Acinetobacter pittii | reverse complement strand
TCAAAAAACAACACGACCCGCTCAGTTGGTAAATCAGCGGGCCCGGTGGATTAACACCTGGTTTAAATATGCCAGGTTTGGTTTCAGGGTATTGGGCCTTGGGCTAAAAAGACTGAATCGCAACCAGGCAGTATTCGGGTTGATACTCTTGCGTCCGCCGTTGTTTATGTTCCTTATTTTATCAGTGATCTGTGCGATACTTAACCTTTTTATAATTCCGGCTCACACGCTGCTTTGGCTATTGGCTTTCGGTTTGTTCGTTCTGGGGTTCATGCTGCCTTTACGGGGTGCTGACAGGCGTATTATTAATGCCTTAAAACATATACCGTCTTTCATTTTCTACCAGGTGATATCTCTTATACATGCCCGAAACGCAAATAAAAGGTCTGTTGCTACAAAACATTTTGAATAAAAGACGTTACAGTTTATGATCAATAACAGGGACATAATTATTGTTGGCCAGCAGTCCTGGGATACCGACATTGGCAGTAACTGTAAAAATATTGCGGTAGAGTTTAGCCGGCATAATCGGGTTTTGTATGTTAGTACACCATTGGATAGGAAGTCTAAATATCAACAGAAAGAAAAAGCTTCCACTAAAAGAAGGCTTGATGTAGTTCGTCGACACAGGGAGCCACTCGAACTGGTACAGGATAACCTTTGGGTATGGTACCATGATGTTGTCATTGAATCGATCAACTGGATAAAGGGAGAAGCGCTCTTCGATCTGTTTAACCGCAGAAATAACAGGCTTCTTGCGCGCAGTATTCAAACCGCAATAGGTTTAACGGGCTTTAAAGACTACATTCTTTTTAATGATGGTGATATGTTCCGAAGCTTTTATTTACAGGATTATATTAATCCTTCGGTTTCGGTTTATTATTTGCGTGATAATTTTTATGCAACAGATTATTGGAAAAAACATGGCCCGGTATGGCAACCGAAACTGATTGCCAAAGCCGATGTTTGTGTAGCTAATTCCGTGTATCTGGCAGAGCATTGTGCCAGCTTTAATCCCAATTCCCATTACGTAGGGCAGGGCTGCGATTTTTCTTTATTCACGATGGAGCCAACTATTCCAGACGATATTAGCAATAAAAAAAAGGAGTTCGGCCAGGCTCCGGTAATTGGCTATGTGGGAGCTCTTTTGTCGGCCCGGCTGAACATAGCATTATTGGAAGATCTTGCCGAAAAAAATCCGGCCATGCTTTTCGTTTTTGTCGGCCCGGAAGATGAGGATTTCAGGAGGAGCAGGCTGCATAGCATGCCTAACACGTTCTTTACCGGGGCGCGACCTCCTGAAGAGCTGCCCGCCTATATTTCCGCGTTTGATGTCTGTATCAATCCGCAGGTTATCAATGACCTTACAGTCGGGAACTACCCCAGGAAAATAGACGAATATCTTGCTATGGGAAAGCCGGTAATAGCTACCAGAACGGAGGCTATGAAATTATTTGAAGAGTTTGTACTGCTGGCTGAAACCCCATCGGATTATCAATGGCTGTTAAAAAAGGCCCTTGAGCCTCAACCCCAGACAACAATAAGAGAAAGGATAGCGTTTGCGCATTCCCACAGTTGGGAAAATTCTGTAAAGGCTATTTATGCTGCTATTAACAGCACACAAAAATAAGTATATGAATATTTGCCATTTAATCATTGCTCACAATAAACCGGACCAGGTAGCTAGATTGGCAAAGTCTTTATACCGGCCGGGAAGCCACATTTATGTGCATGTAGATAAAAAAACTGATATAAACACTTTTGCCTTCCTTGAAAGTGAAGGTGTGCAGCTTATAAAGAAAAGAGTCAAGGTTAACTGGGGGGGATTCAGCCTGGTCGAAGCGATCGTTTCCTCACTGGAAGAAATCAGGGATGGAGGAAAGACCTATGATTTTATTAATCTGTTAAGTGCCCAGGATTATCCTGTCAAAAAGACAAGTGATTTTACAGCCTTTCTCCAGGAGAATAAGGGGAAATGTTTTATTTTTTACGAAGACGTAGAGGGGCAGTTCTGGTGGAAGGAGAACATGGTGAGGTTGACTAAATATCACTTCAATGACTTTCCTGTAAAAGGCAAGTACATG
>JBQGCI010000371.1:0-17762 GCA_052038405.1 Acinetobacter pittii | reverse complement strand
GAAGTATCCTGAACTGCGATTCAGTTTTGCCCTCGGTAAGCGCCTGGCGAATCGACTCTTCAAATTTATCTTTGTCTTCAATGAGAATTGAATTGGGAAATATGTTTGGGTCGGCCATCATTTCGGCCGGCGTATACCCGTAAACTTTATAACAGGCCGGATTGGTGTACAACAATTGGAAATTATCAGTTCTGGTTTGCCAAACGACTTCATTCATATTAGTTAGCAGGTCATCGAGCCGCTCCTTTTGATCATTAACTGTCTGCAATAGTTGCTCGTTCTGCACGGCAGCAAGAACCTTATCATTAATATCGATGGCTGTAACCAAAGCTATATCTCTTTGCCTGTAGTTTAAATCGCAGGCCAGCACGTCGACATAAAATACCTCACCCGATTTTTTCCGGTGCCGCCAGGTTCTCAGGCCGAGTTTGTTCTGAATATTTGAAACGAGTTGGGGTATATCTTCCTCAGGCCGTATGTCTTTTATCGTCATGCCTTCAAATTCGGTAGCGGTATAGCCATACGTATTAATAGCGGCCTGGTTAACGTACAAAAATTTATAGGTTCGCCGGTCATATATCCACATAGGAAGCGGGCTCTGAAAAACTATTTGCTCCATATCGAGTACTTCCGTAAGATGTTTATCCCCGTTAATAGGCTGCCCGTACATTTTCCTCAACTGCTTTAGAAGTATTTTGGCCGGCCGCGATGCCAGCTCCTGCAGCTGCAAACAATGCCATCCGTTAGCTTCAAAGACTTCATGTTTTAGTGCGTCAGACAAAATGATCAGCTGGAAACCTGATGCCCGCATTGAGCGAATCGCGTCACCATCCATCTCAGTCAGCACGCAAATAATGGTAAAAGCCCGCTCCCCGCTTTCTGCTAACCCGCTGTCTAATTTCACGCTTCTATCTATACAATCCGGATTAAATCCTGCCTCCACTAAGGCTTCGTAAACATGCGTAAACGCCCGGTCTTCTTGCCCAACAATCAATATCCTGTCATTCATACAGATGGGGTTTATATATCTAAATCAAAATCAATAGTACAACTGAAATAACCAAAAATATCTATTGCGCGTTTAATAATGATATCAGGTAGCATAAAATATTGAGGCTTCCAAAAATCCTTAGTTGAATGGGAAGTTAAAGTATTTGAAATAGAGGTCTTTAAGTTAAACCAGTGCCACTTAAAAAATTTCTTTTAAGCCGTTGCACGTGTTCTTCACCGGCAAGCCAGATGCGTGACAGAAAGTACCAACAGGGCCATTGGTTGGTGAAAACACCTCCTACCCCGGGCGTAAAAATGAATGCCCTTGCCGTTGCTTTTTACGTATGGCAAGCCCAGCCCCGTAAAACGAACCTGATGGCCCGTTTGCTATGCTGTATCTGCAGTAAAATGGGCCCGGCCCTGTGCCCATACCATCCAGTTAAGCCATTGGCGAAGAGAGCGGATCACGCTGATGCGATGCGTGAGAGATCAATACCCAGGTTGGCAAATTCGCGCTCCCCTTTTTCTGTAATATAAAAGTGCTTGTCGGCCGATGCTTCTTTAGCAATCCACTCTTTTGCTACAAACTGTTCCATTAATAATTCACCTAATTTTCCGCCGATATGGTTGTAGCAGCTTTTGGCCGGTTTTTTATTTGCTGATTGTTTCATGTTCCGATGATTAGTTATACATGTATCATTACCACACTATTGTATAAATGTAGTTAATCTATGTTATAAAAAAAATGAGCCGCATCTTAATGCCCTTGCCGGTGTTTTCTCAGGCCGCCTGATGAGTGTGGGAAAATACAAACCAAGGCTGTTGGTTGGTGAAAACACCTAACCAAGGCCTAACCTGCCACAGCCGACAAAAAAATAGTGATGGACGCAGCCTACCTAATTATTTTTGTTACCGGATAATCCATAAAAACCAGGTACATGGCCAAAAAAGAAAATACAATAAATGAAATTACGATTGACAACTATTTGGACAGCCATTACATTAACCGCAGCAACTGGCTAAGGGCCGCAGTACTGGGCGCTAATGATGGTATTATTTCCATATCGAGCCTGGCCATTGGCGTGGCAGCTGCAAGCGCCGCAAGAGCGCCTATACTGCTTGCTGCCGTAGCGGGGTTGGTTGCCGGCGCCTTATCGATGGCGGCAGGTGAATATGTATCAGTAAGCTCACAAACCGACATTGAAAAAGCAGACATTGAAAGAGAAGCCAGGGAACTGGAAGAGATGCCGGAAGTGGAGCTGAACATACTGGCGCAGCTATATGAACGGCGCGGACTAAAGAAGGAAACAGCTATGCAGGTGGCCAAAGAACTGACAGAAAAAGACGCTTTGGCTGCTCATGTGAAAGATGAGCTGGGCATTAACGAAATAAGCCAGGCCCACCCCATGCAGGCGGCCCTGGCATCGGGCGCCTCCTTTACCGTTGGCGGCGTATTGCCTTTACTGGTAACATTATTGGCACCCGTTGCGGGTATGGAATACTGGCTGTACGGTTTTACTGTTATTTTTCTTATAGTACTGGGCATACTGTCTGCCAAAACCGGTGGCTCCGGCATTAAAAAAGCCATTTTCAGAATTACTATTTGGGGAACTATAGCCATGGGCTTATCTGCCTTGGTGGGCTACTTATTTGGAGTGAATGTGTGATGACAGGAAGCCTTGTACCGAATGAAAAACGCCTACCCTTTTTATTACCATTGTGGCCCGGGAAATAAATGTGATGCGGACAGAAGAAAATGGAGGGGCAATTTGCCATACTGCATGGAAGCCAACTAAAGCGGTAGCCTGTTAAAATAAATAGCCGCAACAACGCATTATTTATTTTTTAAAAAATATACCATTCGGTATATTTATCCTATCTTTATGCCTGATCACCCGCCTTAGCCTTTATAGTAATGAGTAAAGCCGAACAAACCAGACAGTTTATAGTGGAGCAAACCGCACCGGTTTTTAACGAAAAAGGCTATGCGGGCACCTCGCTGGCTGATTTAACCCATGCTACCGGGCTTACCAAAGGCAGCATATACGGTAATTTTGAAAACAAAGACGAAGTAGCCCTTGCTGCTTTTGATTATAACTTTAACCGGGTTACCCATTATATTAAGGAACAGATTTTAGCAACCGGGCACTCCATCGAGCGGCTTTTGGTTTACCCCAAAGTATACCGCAACTTTTTGACCATCCCGTTTTTGAAACCCGGTTGCCCCATTTTAAACACCGCTACTGAAGCGGATGATACGCACCCACAGCTGAGAGAGCGGGCGGCAAAAGCCCTCTCCTTCTGGAAAACATCCATAGAAAACCAGGTAAAGAGAGGCCTCAAAAGAGGCGAAATAAAAGCAGGCACCAGGCCAACCGAAGTAGCTGTTATTGTAATGTCGCTGATTGAGGGCGCCATTATGCAGGCAAAAGTTACCGGCAAACCCACCGAGCTGCATATTGCTATGAATTTTTTAGCACAGCATATTAATAGTTTGCAGGTTTAATTTTTTTACTATAAAATATACCGATCGGTATAATAAACGAATACAATGGCTTCTCTTAAAAAATTACCGGAAAGCAAAATGAGGGTTCAATACCAGGACTGCGACCCTTTTAATCATTTGAATAACTCCCGCTACATAGATTATATGATGGCCGCACGCACAGAACAATTACTTGAACATTATGGATTGAACACATTTGAAATAGCTACCCTACAAGGAACCGGCTGGGTGTCTGCAGAAACAAAGATCTCGTACCTGCTTCCGGCCCTATGGATGGAGGTGGTAACTATTGAAACCCGGCTTATTGCTTACTCTAACAGCAGCTTGCTGGTGGAAGCCATCACCTATAATGAAGATAAAACACATACCAAAGCCATTATGTGGGCTAAACTGGTACATTTTGATATAAAAGCCCAACGCAGCTTAAAACATTCTGAAGAGCAAATGCACTTTTTGGAACAGATACATTACCCGGTAGATCATCATCCAACATTTGAAGAACGGGTACAAGCAGTGAAACAATTAAACCGATAATTATGAAACGGATCATTTTAATTACAGTAATGTTTGCAGGTATCGCCGCACATGCACAAACATTTACGCTAAAAACTAACGAACTGGGCGGGCAGGCAACCAACAAACAAGTGTTTAACGGTTTTGGGTGCAATGGTGAAAATAAGTCGCCACAGCTGTTTTGGGAAAATGCGCCCGGCGGAACAAAAAGTTTTGCCGTTACCATGTTTGACGAAGATGCCCCTACCGGAAGCGGCTGGTGGCATTGGCTAATCTTTGATATTGCGGCTTCCGTTAAAGAATTAAAACCGGGCGCGGGCAATATAAAAAGCGAAGCAGCACCTAAAAATGCCATACAAAGCAAAACTGATTTTGGAACACCGGGATACAGCGGCCCCTGCCCGCCACCCGGAAGCGGTTTTCATAAATATATCATTACCGTATATGCGCTGGATGTAAAAAACCTGGGGCTTGATGCAAACGCCAACCCGGCATTAGTGGGCTTTACTTTAAACCAGCATGTGATACAAAAAGCATCGATAATCGTGTACTATAAAAAATAAGGAACCGCTCATTTGCACTTATTATTTACCCGGTTCCGGCATAAAACGAAATAAAAATGGACGAGCATCAATCATTCATTGAAAACATCATACGGCAATTTGAGTATTACAAAATGCTGGGCGAAAAAACATTTGCACAAGTGCCCGACGAAAAATTATTTTGGCAATACAACGAAGATTGCAACAGCATTGCCACCATTGTAAAGCATTTAGCGGGTAATATGCTGAGCCGGTGGACCGACTTTTTAACCACTGACGGAGAAAAAGAATGGAGAAACCGTGATGATGAATTTGAAAACGACATTGTTACAAAAGAGGAGCTATTGCAAAAATGGGATGCCGGCTGGAAGGTGTTTTTAGACACCTTAAAATCGCTGAAAGAACAAGACCTTGACAAAATAATTTATATACGCAACCAGGGCCATACCGTAATAGAAGCCATCAACAGGCAACTGGCGCATTACCCGTATCACATAGGGCAAATTGTTTTGATCGGGAAAATGTGCGCTCCTAACTGGGTTTCGCTCTCCATTCCAAAAGGAAATTCAAAGTCGTTCAATGACGATAAGTTTTCCAAACCCCAACAGCAAGCCCATTTTACAGATGAATTTTTAAATAAACCGAAAGACCAACAAACATGATCACAGAAGAAACTGCCGAAGCATTTGCAACGGCATGGATCAATGCATGGAACAGCCACAACCTTGAGCATATACTCGAACATTACGAAAACGACGTTGCGTTTTACTCGCCTCTTATACGGCTGCTGAACTTTAATACCGAAGGTGTTATTAACAATAAAGCTGATTTGAAAACGTATTTTGAAACAGGTTTAAAAACTTACCCCGATCTGCATTTTCAGTTGCATCATTGCTTTGCGGGAGTACATTCTATTGTAATACATTATACCTCCGTTAACGAAAGGTTATGCGCCGAAGTTTTTGAATTGAGCAAAAACGGTAAGGCCAAACGGGTGCTTTGTAATTATAGCCAGTAAATGGGAGCATTAAAGTTTTGCATGAATACACCTTGATATAAAGAATAAGAATTGCCCATTACATAAAAGAACAGCCCATGCAGTTTAGCTTATCAAAATCGCTGGAAATTATTGAACGAACGCCGAAGGTTATTTACGCCATGCTTTCGGGTTTGTCGGAAGAATGGCTAACAGGGAACGAAGGCGCCCATACCTGGAACGCCAAAGAAGTAGTGGCACACCTGATCGTTTGCGAGGCAACCAACTGGCTGGCACGGGTAAAAATTATTTTATCGGATGATGCGAACAAAAACCTGGAGCCTATGGATATGAACACCCATTTTGAGCTTGCAAAAAACAACCCATTAGAAACATTGCTTCATCATTTTAAAACACTCAGGGAAGAGAGTGTGGCAGCACTAAAAAACTTCAATCTTCAACATGACGATTTTACAAAATCAGCATTTCACCCGAAAATTTTTGAAGTGAATTTGCAACAGCTTATTGCTACCTGGGTTACACACGACCTAAGCCACCTTACCCAGATTTCAAGAATAATGGCCCAACAGTACAAAAGCGAAGTGGGCCCGTTTAAAGCCTATTTAAAAATACTTAAATGAACAGGCTGTACAGATGCCCGATACCGGGTATTTTAGCTGCATAAAAAATTAAATGTTGCTACTGCCTTTGGGCATGTATGGTTTTATAAATACTGTCCCCGATAAAAACAAAGCACTGCCTGGTAACAACAATTAAAAGCTAACCTATGAATGGCCAGGATTAATTCTTTTCGGTATTGTGACTTTATTTGTCTATCTTTACATCCTGTTAAGAAAATAACAGAAAACTCTTTCAAAGTTCGTTGCAAATTGCAATTAGTATTTATCCTGCTTTAAAGCAGATCTTCTCCTGATACTTCCTCCCTTGTAATAAGTTGCTGCTTTATTAGAAAATACGGATAGGCCTACTCCTGTTCGGACTTATTATCATTTATTCAAATCTTCTTTTATAAAAAAGTTATCATTTAAAAAATCAGAAGCTGCTGATTTTTCTACCACCCTGAAAGACCGAGTTGCAGCCTATTTAACAACTAAAGGTAAAAACCGGTACGGTAACCGGGCCCTGATACTTAAGACCATTTTCATGCTATCGCTGTACTTTGTTCCCCTGGGCATTATTTGCTTTGGCGGTATGGTACAGATATGGCAATTGTTTGCCTTATTTATACTTAGCGGGTTTGGAATGGCCGGCATAGGTATGGGTATTATGCACGATGCGTTGCATGGCTCCTACTCTAAAAGTAAAACGCTTAATAAATGGATGGGGTATACCATGAACCTGATTGGAGCCAGCGATGAAGTATGGAAACTACAACATAATGTGCTGCATCACAGTTTCACTAATATTGACGAGCACGATGACGATATTAACGCTCCCTTCTTCCTGCGCTTTTCGCCTCACGCCAAAAGAAACCGCCTGCACCCGTTTCAACATTACTATGTTTGGCTATTTTATGGCTTATCTACAGTATCCTGGATAACTACCAAAGATTTTATCAGGCTTAACCGTTACAGGAAATTGGGACTGATTAAAGGAAAAGCTGAATACCGGAGGCTTTTGTTAAGGATCATTTTCTGGAAACTTATTTATTTCTCTTACGTTCTGGTATTACCGCTGTTGCTTACTTCGTTTGCTCCCTGGATCGTGATCCTGGCCTTTTTAAGTATGCATTTTGTAACGGGCTTTTGTATTTCCATCGTATTTCAAACGGCTCATGTAATGCCCGACACGTCTTATCCCCTGCCAGACAGTGCCGGTAAGCTGGAACATGAGCGGCTGGTGCATCAACTCACTACGACCTGCAATTTTGCTCCCCGAAGCAAGTTATTTTCCTGGCTGATCGGTGGCTTAAATTTCCAGATTGAACATCATTTATTCCCGCACATATCTCATGTGCACTACAGGCACCTGGCACCCATTGTTAAAAAAACTACAGAAGAGTTTGGCATACCTTATTACAGCTATTCTACATTTTTTTCTGCCATAAAAAGCCATGGCATGATGTTACGGCAGTTAGGTATGATGCCTTGTAAGCCGATTGCTTAACTAAAAGAAACGCCATTTATACAATCTTAAAACAGCCTGACAAGCAGCTGCTTATCACGCATAAAAATATTCCAATGAAATACATTACCAAACATAAAAAGAACAATATACAACCGGGTACAGCCGGTAAAAAGAAAATAAAAACGATAGACCCGGCTTTACTGCAGGTACGGCCTGCAACGCAGGAACCGGCAAGCTTTGAAGCAACATTGCCTTTTTCAGATATGCCGGTTCATCAGCTGTTAAAGCAAAATATACAAAATAAAGGCTACAAATATCCGACAGAGATACAGCAGCGCGCCATACCAGCCCTTCTTGAAGGTGCAGATATCATTGGTATTGCGGCTACCGGTACAGGCAAAACAGGAGCTTTCCTGATCCCTTTTATTGAACAACTATTACACAACAAAAATAGTACAGGTTTGGTAGTGGTACCAACGAGAGAGCTGGCCCAGCAGGTTGCTGAAGAATTTAAAGCGCTGACGACAGGGATGAAATTTAGTGCGGCTTGTTTTATTGGAGGTACAAGCGTTAACGTTGATGTAGCCCGTGCAGGTGCAAAAAATCATTTGATTATTGCTACACCAGGACGATTGTTAGACCTGGTAAAAAGGAAGGCGCTGCATCTGAACGCCATTGAGGTACTGATATTGGACGAGTTTGACCGTATGCTTGATATGGGCTTCATCAACGATGTAAAAACTATTGCATCGCTTACCCGTGCGCGCAGGCAAACCCTGTTATTTTCAGCCACCATCAATGCTTCTCAGCAAACACTGATCCGCCAGCTGGTTCAGGACCCTCTTACTATAAACGTGAGTAGCGGAAAAAGCGCCAGCAGCACTGTAGAGCAAAACGTTCTTAAAGTAGCCCCCAACGAAGACAAAATGGAAGTATTGTTTAACCTGCTGAGCGGTGACAGCTTTGATAAGGTAATGCTTTTTGCTGAAACCAAGCGAACGGTAGACCATATCAACAAGCAACTGGTACGAAGGGGTGTAAGATCAGATGTGATCCACGGCGACAAATCGCAGCATTACCGTACAAAAGCCATTCAGCAATTTAAAACCGGCCACACGCGCGTATTGATTGCCACGGATGTTGCTTCAAGAGGTTTGGACGTACAGGATGTTACTCACGTAATTAATTACCAGCTACCCCAAACTATGGAAGCTTATATTCACCGGATCGGCCGTACCGGAAGAGCCGGTAAAAAAGGAATAGCTTATACATTTATCAATTAATACTTAAAAACAGACAATTATGAAACAGGGAACAGTAAAATTTTTCAACGACGAAAAAGGATTTGGCTTTATTACACCGGTTGAAGGCGGTAAAGATATTTTTGTACATAAAAGCGGGCTTATACATCAAATTGACACCAGCGACCAGGTAACCTATAGCACACGCGACACAGCCAGAGGCCTGGAAGCCATTGAAGTAAAACAAGCGAGATAAAAATACCTGCCAGGGAGCTAAGCGCTCAGCTATAATATTTGCAGAACTACCTGCAAGTATTATAGTGCTTTGCTACCAGGTAAGTGGCTATTGCCGGCAATAGAAGGGCTGCTTCAACTGGCAGCCTTCGGGCGAAACGCGGTGAAGCCGGGAAATCTATCTTATCATCTGAAGATAACGGGATTTCTCTGCTTCAGTGCTAATGACATTTTTACAATCGCCTCAGTTAGTCGTCATTCCGATCCCGATAATGATCGGGACGAAACTGGCGAGGAATCTGCTCTATTCAGGAGACCTTTCGACTCCGCTCCGCCCTGCTCAGGGTGATGCTTCTCTTGTCAAGCTCCATTGATTTTGCCGGTAAAGTCTTTAGCCGAAATGACGATTGCAGGCATTTGAGACAGCCCCATTTTTTTATGCGCACATCCATCGCCAGCATGTTGTACCCGGCGTTGAAACTATTGAAAGTGGTATAAAAATACCACATCGCCAACATAGGCGGGTTTTGCCTCATTTTTGATACTGAGGATGGCTTCTATAACAACTTTTGTAGTTCCCCTGAGGTCGATTATTGATTTAAGCTTAGCCTTTAACTGAACTTCGCTGTCAACCAACACGGGCTGACCAAATTTAAGATTCTCTATGCCGTAGTTAATTTCCATTTTAAGATTGCGGACATCAGCAATCTGCTTCCACAAATAGGGAATTAACGCCAATGTTAAATAGCCATGTGCAATGGTGACTTTAAATGGCCCTTCCTTTTCAGCCCTTTCTTTGTCAACATGAATCCATTGGTGATCCAATGTGGCATCTGCAAACCTGTTAATTTGATTTTGATCTATCTGATGCCAGTTAGAGGAACCCAGCTCTTTACCCAGATATGATTTATACTCCTCAAAGTTGTTAATTACCAGCATACGTATATATTATTTTGATGAACAGCACCAGCTACCCGCCTTTAACCGATATTTTACCAATCGGGGTATATCTGCAGTACCAGTTGAATTGTGGTGCGCATTTACCTATAGTTATTGCCGACTGTGATCGCTAAAATAGGTATTCCTTATCAAACCAGGCTCATTCACTTCCCGCTTTGAGGATAGATAGACCTTTTGGAGTTTAATTTACCGAGCGGGAACGTTTGCCTCGATTATAGTAATCCAACCTCCATCTGCCGGATGATAATATCATCCTGGTTGAATTGGCTTCGAAGTTGCTTTTTATATTTATCCCAGAATGCCTGATCTACCCTGCCTGCCATGACCTCATAGATGATGATTTTGTCTCTGACAATTTTCTGATCATCGTCCTTCCAAAGCCCTGATGCGGGAGATTGTGTATACACGGTAACACCACCAAACTCTTTAACGAACTTATCCTTTACCCGTTGGTAATAGCCAGCGGGAAAGGGCTTACCGGCGGTATCGTAAAGCGGCAGCAACAACTGAATCAGCTTACCAGGTATAGCCTGCTTTTCAGCTTTTTTAATCTCCGTTATTGCACGGGCACCTGCCATCTTTGCTACTACATCCAGTTGTTTTCCCTCCTGCCGGTTGTATGTAATGAAGAAGACCTCCAGCTCTTGCAGCAGACTATCAGGGAGCTGGCTTATTTCGGTAACCGCCCTGTAGGTTACTGATATCACCGGCACCGCAATATACCGGTCGTTACGAATGGGCCGGCCGTTTTTTTCCCGTTGAACAACTTTAAGGCTGCCTATTATGCGACAATCAACCGAACACCCGGGAAACAATTGCGTTTCAGATATCATCACCACGTCTAACGGGTCGCCGTCCTCTCCCAGTGTACCAGGTATATAGCCGAAATCAAAGGGGAATACCAACCCAGCCGGCAGCCGCTTCTTCACAGACAGCCTTCCCTGCTTTGGATCGTAGTCATATTTGATGCCACAACCCTTAGGTGTCTCAACAACGCAATTGATACTTTTTATTCCTTTCATAGCATATACACAATAACTGACAAAAGCGTGCCACTTCGATCCGTTTGTCACCAGAACCGGGAATCGTGGCTTGTAAAAACTTTTTTTTAGAAAGTACGATTTTTGAGTTGCCTTACAACCCTGCTCCTGGTAAACAATAAGATCATTTATAAGAAGCTGAAACGATACTTGCGGTAAACCTCTGTTTTTAATTATATTTAATGTTTTGACACAACATCGCTAATTAATTCCGGAGGCCTGCTTCTTTTACTGATTATGGCATTTAGCCATACCGGTCTGTTTTTCTGTTTTTCTTACCCGTTGGTGGTTTTATGTTTACAACAGGTGTGCTTATTGCAACCGGCAGCTTTGCGTACAATATTATATGGGTATGTGGTTGACTTGTAATAGCCACAGCTATGGGCAATTTGAGCGGCTATTGGTTTGGCAGGAAAACGGGCCCATTATTATACAAACGCAAAGACTCCCGCTTCTTTCGTCAACAGCATTTGCAAACAGCCGGAAAATTTTATCAGCAATACGGCGCACCGGCGCTTGCCGCGGGTTTGTTTCTCCCCCTGATCCGCACTTTTGCCCCGGTAGTTGCCGGCATGATCGGCCTTAATTTAAAACGCTTTTTGTTGTTTACCACTATAGGTACTGTTGCTTACGTGTTGAGCTTTGTATTTGCCGGTTACCTTATCGGCAGTGTCCAGGCGCTGAAACCGTACCTGAAATACCCGGTTACCGGCGTTGTTGTATTGGTTACCGTTCCGATTGTGATCCGTATTGTACGCGAGTTTCGAAATACCAGTTACCGGAATAGTTTTCGAAGGTGCAGGCATAGTAATTTACAGTAAGCGCAGGCGTAAAAAATACTGCTGCAGTTGAGAATAGCAGTTTGTTGGCCAGAGTTCCGACGAAATTAAACCTGTTATGTACAATAAAGGGAACGGATGCTTTCATCAATTGTTGAGTAAAGCAACGCCATGGAAAGGAGAACTTTGAACAGGATGTTCCCGCAGGTGAAACGATAAACTATACCTGCCTTCAAACGTTGCCTCAGCACCCGGTTTTATTTGCCCCACACTGTACGGCAAGCCTGCTATTACAGCCGGATTTTTCTATGCACACATATTTTCTTCTTCTACTAATTGCTCCCTTTTTTATGGATGTCCGCCTCCTCCCGCTGCTCCGTAAATCTGCCCGTTAGCATAGCTGGCATCGCTTGCGGCTAACTGCACGTAAATAGAAGCCAGTTCTGCGGGCTGTCCGGGGCGTCCTAACGGTGTATCTTCTCCAAAGGTCTTTAATTTTCCGGGCGTAGAGCCTCCGCCTAGTTGTAATGGCGTCCATATAGGCCCGGGTGCCACACCGTTTACCCGCATACCTTTTGGGCCCAGCTGCTTGGCTAAGGATCGGACGAAATTGGTGGTGGCCGCCTTGGTGATGGCATAATCAAAAAGCTCAGGAGACGGATCTTCTGCCTGCACCGATGTAGTGGCAATAATACAGGCGCCCGGCTTTAGGTGAGGCACTGCTGCCTTTATAACCCAGAAGGGTGCATAGATATTGGTTTTCATAGTCCAGTCGAACTGCTCGGTTGTAATATCCCCGATCGATTCATGCGATTGTTGCCGGGCGGCATTACTTACCAGGATATCTAAACCTCCCAGCTCCTGTACCGCTTTTGCCACTAGTTGTGTACAAAAGTCCTCAGTACGCAGGTCGCCCGGAATCGCCACTGCACGCCGCCCTTCCTTACGAATCAATTCAATCACTTCTTTCGCATCGCTTTCTTCTGCCGGCAGGTAATTGATGGCAACATCGGCTCCTTCCCTTGCGTAAGCAATAGCTGCTGCACGCCCCATGCCCGAGTCGCCACCTGTTATCAAAGCCTTTCTGCCGGCCAATCGTCCCGACCCTTTATAAGTCTTTTCGCCATGGTCGGGCCTGGGTTCCATCTTATTAGCCAAGGCAGGCCAGTCCTGGTGCTGCTCTTTAAACGGGGGCCTGGGATATTTAGACCGGGGGTCTTCGAGACTTAACATAAAGTGCTGCGGGGGCGCTCCCTCTTCTGCCCACGCAATAGGTACAGCCATTGCCGCTACGCCGGTGCCGACGCTCACAATAGCCTTTCTCCGGGATATCCAATTTTTGTTGGTCATTGGTTTAAAGTTTATATTTCCTTTTTGGAGACAAACTTTATACCATGGCCCACACAAGGTCTACCTTCTTATAGCGCTGTGCATGTACTTTTTTACTACCTGATATAAAATCAACCTGTGGGAAACAGGGAAACGGGGTTTTCAAATAAATTCGTTTACTATCTAGTCAAAAAAACGATTTGCATCTTTCTAAAGAGGACAGCATAAACAACATAATATGAAAAAATATTCCTGCTTGCTACTTATAGCATTAAGCGCTTCCCAGGTTTCCATGAGTCAGAACGACCAACCGGCTACTGCAGTTGCCGATAAGAATATAAACAACGAAACCCGCTCCCATCAACTGGTGAATCAACTGGGCATAGCCGATATAGCAAAGCGCCAACAGGTGCACCGTGTTTTAAACGACCACCTGAACGCCCTGCGCTTTATTTTTGACGAGCGTAAAAAAGCTATGGACGATGCTGAGAAAAATGCTACCAAAGAACTGGCGGATAGCAGGGCCAGAGCCGCATGGGACGCCGCCGGCGGAAAGCTGAATAAATTATATGCGGCATTTTTAGGTAAATTATCTATTTTGCTTACCCTTAATGAAACAGAAAAGCTGAAAGACCTGATGACAGAAGGCGGATTGCAACGCGAGTACCATCATTACCTTGCTTTATTACCCCACCTGTCAGAACAACAAAAAATACAGGTAGCTGCTTATTTGAGAGAAGCAAGGGAAAATGCGATGAATGCCGCCACTGCTCAAAACCGGGTAGAATGGTTCATTAAATTTCGTGGCCGGGCCAACAATTACCTGGCAGCCGCAGGTTATGATTTACGTAAAGCTACGGAGGAGCTTGAAACGCGCAGCAATGCAACCCCATAATTATTTAAATAAAATATCATCAGCATGGCCATACAACAAAAGGAAATAGACCAACTCTTATCACAACTCAACAGCAGGGAAATTAAATTTGCTGACGTACTGCAATTTATTGAAGCACATTACACCCCTACCCCGGCAGCTTTTAAAAATGGTGAACAGTTGAATGCAGCTACTGAAAACCAGGGCAGCGCAAAGGTTTTGCGCTTCGCACAGTTGAATCAATTATCTGAAGCCGATACACTGAAGCTCTTCGCCGAACATTACGATAATGTTGTAGCAACACCCAATGCTGTTACTCATCAAAATATCAGGCAGTTTATGCAATCGGGTTGGGAAGGCGTACAATTCGAAAGTGAGGCACTTACCGAAAAACAGTAAGCATCCTGAATAAATAGCAAAGCCCCCGAAAACGGGGGCCCTTGCTTATAACTACCAAACCAAACTACTCTCTTTTTTAACCTTTCTGTTCCCGCCATTTTTTAAAGATCGCATTTACGATCCGGTCTACTTCACGGGATGTCATCCGTTTATCATTCAACTCATCGGTTGCCCAACCCTGTAAAATTGCTTTATCAGTTTGTGCATCCACCATCGATATGGAGATCGTTCCTTCCCTTACGGGCACATTATAGTTATCGTACCCTACAAAACGTTGGGGATAATATACCCTGTAAAAACGTCTGGCGTAAGGGTTGTAAAAAGTTCGGAAACCACCCCATGAATAAACGGGTTCTGATTCTCTCCGGGTTCCTTTTTCTACCAGCACGTCGTAACTCAAAATCACATCCGGATTACGCCTCACTTCCTTCCAGCCCTGCTTGCGCACCAATTCAGCACTTACCGCATCTCTGATGCGTTGCTCCGTGATGCCCGTTTTTGCCCCGCGCTCACTCTTTTGCGCCCAGGCGAAGGTTTGATACTTACCAAAATTTACATTTCCGGCTTTTTCTATATGTGCTGTAGGACCACAACCTGAAATGATAAGAACTAATAGTGCAACTATACCCAACAGCGCTGATCTTTTCATCTTCTAATGCATTGTTACACTCATTAGACGCTAAAACAGCTTCAATGATTACCACATCAATGCAAAAAAAATGTGAAAGAAAAATGAAAACGGAGGGGACTTTAAGGAAAGTTTAAGGTATAATCTCGAACAAAAAAACCTGTTGTTTTTCTTCAATATTGAAATTGTTATCGGCTACCAAGATCAGGGAGCGGTGGCCGTTAGGCAGCACAGGACCAAATGTGATACCCTCTACATTATCAATATATCTTTTAAGGGAATTAAGGTTGAAAACTAACTTTTTAGTAGCGGGTTGATAGGTTGTATTCTGATACAAACTTATTGTGGTACTTACATCGGTTGCTTTTGAAAAATCTGCCAGGTATATTTTGATCACGCAATTCTCCACCCCCGTAGAAAAAGAGCGCTCCAATACTAAAAACCGGTGTCCCCCGATATTTAATATTTCAGATATCCCGTTAACGCTGAAAGCTGTTTCAGGAACAGGTTCGGCTGCTACTGCATCCAGCAAATAGCCGTACTGCCCTATCGCTTTTTTAGTTGTAACATCAAACTTCGTGAAGCGAACCGGTGCATTAGCATAAGAAGCCGTTGCCAAAGGTCCGTCTTCGTGAATAGCCCCTTCCATGCTGGCCCAGAGATGCCGGTAATCCGGTGAAAAGCTCAATCCCTCCAAAACATCATTTTCCCTTGCGCCGCTGTCGCTCACGTACATGTGCAGGTTGGCAGGGATCAGGAAGCTGTCTATGAACCGGCCTTTCAGGTCCATTTCATAGACCCAGGGGTTCTGGTAAACCATCCGGTTATTGCGAACCGCTTTATCTCCTTCACTACTCCAAACCAGTGTTTTTGTTTTTTTATTGTACCGTATCGACTCGGGGTCTGCTGCATGTTCTGGCAAAACCTTCAAAGCGGGGAACGTGTCGTTGTGGGCATTCTTCAGGGTTTCAACTGACAGAAATCGTACAGAATCGATTTTATAGTTATTGATATCGATGGCAGCTGTATAGAATCTGGCGGCGCTGGTGGCTGAGCGTTCGTCGGAGATAATGAAATATTTGTTTTCTGCCGCGTTATAATCAATACCCGACAAACCACCTACCCAGGTATGATGCAGGCGCAGATCATAAGGGATCACATATTCATCTAAAAATTTCAGGGATGATATACGGGTAAGGCCTTCACCGCTTTTAGCAGTTTGTTGGGCGATATTGCAACTGCTGCAAAAAGCAGCTATCAATACTCCAGTAAAAAGAAGATATCGCACAAAGTATGTTTTGAACAAAACTACAGGAATGAACCAGTAACGAAGATTAAAAATATATAAAGTTACAAGCCTGTAAGCCGGATTCTGTACTTTGCCCTACTTCGCCAGGCTCAGCATAACAAAGCGGTTATCATTTATCTGTTCCGCAAGTTACCCTGCGGAATCCATCTGCCTACCCTCCCCGATAGTTTTACAACATTTTGCCGGGCCGGCAAAAGATCGGGGTTTACATGGCATTTCAGCACACAAGGTTTACCCAGAATATTTATTACTAAATACTCCCGTGAGCTCTTACCTCACATTTTCACCTTTTCCCGTAAAATACAGGTAGTTATTTTCTGTGGCACTATCTATCCCCGCTTTACGCGAAGCCCGGCTGTTCACCGGTGTGCTGCCCTGTGCTGTCCGGACTTTCCTCCCTTTAAAAAGGCGATAACCCGGCTTGTAACTTTGCAAAGATAGTTGTCCATGGTCGATAGACAATGGACCATGGACTATCTAATATTTAAAAAATATTTCAGTTGCGCCATATCCATACCGGGCATCATACTGATTTACGAAATAGTTCACCTCTTTCTTCAACCTCAATGCGTCATGAATTTCATCTCTCAACTTACCGGTTCCCACGCCATGTATTACTACCAGCGTGGGCAGCATATGCGCCACCGCCAGGTCGTAAAACTTTTCAAAGGTTTTTAATTGCAGGGTCAGCATTTCAAAATTATTCATCCGTTCGTGGCTATCAGCCAGCTTTTCTATATGCAGATCTACTACGCTACGAGCGGGTTCGAGGTGTTTTCGTGCTTCTTTAGCGTTATAAATTTTGAAGCCTTTATTGGCCAGCTTATCGAGCGGTAGCTTTATTTCTTCCGGAGCCTTATCGGGGTATTTCTCCAATAACAGGTACGAAAAAGAAGCCTCGTTCTTTTTCTTCAGTTCTTCGATGCGATTAAATAGTTGTTTTGGCTTTAATTTAATCACACTCTCAAAATGGTCGGCTTTGTTCTTTTCAGCTACCGGTAACGAAAAATCGAATTCAAAAGCGGGGCTGTCGCTCATATCAGAAAAATCGACATCATGTATGTAAAAATTCTCAAATGGCTGAATGCTGTTTTTGAGCTCAAAGTCCGCCTCGCCGAAAAAGGTCAGTTTGTACTCAAACTTGTAAACTGCTTTGCTGTTATTAACGAGGTATACTTTCAGCTTTTCTACATATTCATCGCCAAATTCATCGGTGTCCATTACCGGTAAAAAATTCAGCCAAACGCCATTCTCGATACGGTCTTCCTTTGCTGTTTTTTCTTTCCGGATATCATCTACATATTTTTTGGGTGCGGGCTGCGGGTTGCCTTTTTTGTTTTGTGTAAACCGTTTG
>JBQGCI010000370.1:0-10572 GCA_052038405.1 Acinetobacter pittii | reverse complement strand
GCACCAGGCCGGCATTGAAAACGTAGTAGCTTCGGGTGGCACCTCCCTCACCATTGATCAGTTGAGGCTGGTAAGAAAGTATACCAATAACCTCACTATTATTTATGATGGCGATAGCGCCGGTGTAAAGGCGGCTTTGCGCGGGCTGGATCTTGCCCTCGAGGAAGGCCTGAATGTAAAGCTGGTATTGATTCCTGATGGAGAAGATCCGGATAGCTACGTCAACAAGGTGGGCGCCGCTGCATTTGTTCAGTTTGTTAACCAGCATAAAAAAGACTTCATTCTTTTCCAGCTGGAATTGTCTTTAAAAGATATTGGTAACGATCCGGCGAAGAAATCTGAATTGGTTAATAAAATTGCTGAATCTATATCGCGGGTGAATAAAACAGAAGATTTCACCCGGCAGCAGGATTACATCAAGCAATCGTCTACCATTTTAAACATCGACGAGGCCGGCCTTAATGCTTTGGTTAATAAATATATCAGGGACCGGATCAGCACGCAGGAACGGAAATCGGCGTTTCCCGGGGCTGATAAAGAGGCCGTGGCCAGAGCCGAAGCCACCAATTTCGATGATGCTACTTTTGATATGCTTTTCAAAGACCAGCTGCAGGAAAAAGAGCTGGCCCGCATCCTGCTGGAATATGGTAACCGGTATTGGGACGAAAATACACTCATCGCCGACTATGTTTTCGGCGAGATCGATGAATTGGACATCGAAGACAAAGATGTATACAACCTGGTGCATGCCATAAAAGAACTGATTCAGCGTAATCCAAAACTATTTAACGATAAGTATTTTATTTATCATGAAGACAAACAGCTGAGCAGCTTTGTGATCTCTCTTTTAAACCATCCTTACGAAGAAAGTAAAAAGTGGATTCAAAAAGCGGGTCAAAACATGGGATACCAGCGCACGTTGTTTAACCAGGAGTACGAAGCTTTTTTAAGAACGGTTTCTGACGGCAACGAGGATGAACTCAACCGTTTTAAACTGATCTCGGAAGACCGAACCAAAGACATTGTTATTTCCGCAATCCGTTACCTGAAGCTGAAAAAAATAAAGCGGATGCTGATGCAAAACCAACAGGATATGGAGTTGGATAAAACCTTTGAGAAATTCAAAGAGCTTCATTTCATTCATCGCTCGCTAAAAGATATGGAAAGGGAAATCACCGATCAGCTCGGTACGGTTATATTACACTAATCATGTTGTAATTGCGTTTTGTTTCATAGATTAGTGCCGCAGTGATCAAAACTGCCATTGCCAATGATTAAAAGTCTGCTGATCGTAGTATGGGTACTGGGGTTCTGTAAACTAAGCGCTCAACAACCGCCGGGGGATGTATTACCTGCTGATCGTACCGGTTTACAAAAAATACATCTGGCTACCGATAAAGTCATCTACACCCCCAATGAACAGCTTTGGTTTGCTGCTTACCTGTTTGAGCATACCGGAAAAATCCGCGATACTGCCGATGTTGTAACAGTGGGATTGTACGATCCAGTAACTGATCATATGGTTGCGTTGAAAAAGTTTCCCATTCAAAACCGCATCGCCACCGGAAATATACTCCTACCCGATACGTTGGTGGCAGGCAATTACAGCCTGGTAGCCTATACCAACCTGGTAAACCGGCAACAGGTTCCGATTGGAACGGCATTCAAGCCATTAAGGATCTATGCCAAAACGGGTGAAAAGGCTTTTACCACTTCGCTAACGATCCTGGATTCTCT
Organism: Acinetobacter pittii; assembly: GCA_052038405.1. GTDB lineage: Bacteria > Bacteroidota > Bacteroidia > Chitinophagales > Chitinophagaceae > Niabella. The sequence goes on along the minus strand of JBQGCI010000370.1, from coordinate 8,835 downwards.
TTCCACCAGCAATAAAATAGCCATCCTGCACCAGGTCATCCCCGAGGATTACCAGGTGATTTTTAACAACACGCGGTGCCGGTATCAGACATCAGGTGATAAACTCCGCAATCTCGACCTGGACGACAACGGAACCGGCATTATTTATATCAATCCTAAAAATATCAGGACCACTAACCGCTCTTTGTCCACCACCACTATTTACCGGGGAGACACTGTAAAAAGCCGGATCAGGATACCGGAAAGCTTTATCCGAAGCAGCGATTGGGCCGCTTCATTTTTTCCTGAAGGCGGGGCATTAGTCGCTGGATACACCAGCCGCGTTTTCTGGGAATTGACGCATAAGAATGTAGTCATCAGCTCGCCGGCCCTTTTACTCGAAGACGGCGAGGTGATTGATACCATTCAAACCACAGCTAACGGTGCTGCGCATTTTTACGTCAACGCAAAAGCTGGCAAACAGTATGCGGTTGTTGCCGGCTTAACGAAAGAAAGCGGTTCACAATTTCCACTGCCTGCTGTTGTTGCCGACGGCCTCCGGTTTGAATTACCTAAACTGGTCGTCAACGACTCTCTTACCTTCGAACTTTGGTCTGCCCAAAAAAGAAATCTGAAAGTAATGATCAAAGAGGCAACCGGCCTCTATACAATTTACCATTTTAACATCGGGTCCTACAAAAAACTCACACTGCTGCTGAACGACTTTGCACGGGGGTTATGTGAGGTATGGATCACCGACGAGCAAGACAACCTGTTGGCAAGATCTTACTTTTTCGCCCATTACAATAACAGGAATCAACTGCATTTAGCAACTAATAAGGATTTATTTAAAACCAGGGACAGCGTGGCTTTGAAAGTGAGCGTCACCACCCAAAATGGCACACCGCTTCAGGCGATGGCAACTTTAAGTTGTGCTTTGTTAAGCAGGATAGACCTGCCGAGGGCAAAGAATATTGAATCGGATCATGATCTCGGCTCCATCGCCTACAATGAATCTGTGTTTTTGAAACAACAAAACATCATGGAAAACAGTGCCCTGCTCGAACATATCATCAGGATGAAAAAAACGGAACCAATGGATACGTCGTTAAAAGGAGATCCTTCACCTCCGTTTCAAAAGCCGGGTGTTCAATTACAGCTGGCCCGTTTCGGAAAACGTGAAAAGAAATCCATGGAGCTGGTTCTATTCAGGGAATCTGATTTTTCCTTTCTGAAAACCAATAACGAGGGGTTATTATCCTTGTCTACAGGGGACTTACTTGTAAACGACGGCAGAAAATTGTTTGTTAAAGGTATGGGCAAAAAAAATGGCGACTACTATGTACAAACAGAAGATGCTCTTACAAGGGTTCATTCTAATATACGGGTACCCCGGTACCAGCCGGTTTACAGGGAACAGGCGCCCGATCTGAAAGTCCTTTTAAAAACCGACAAATCAGAAAAGTTTTCCAGTACCCTGGAAACGGTTATTGTTAAATCAAAAACAGATTACGGAGCCATGGGAAGAACGAACCCCTGCGGAGATTATGTGTGTCAATATAACATCCTGAATTGTCCTAACCATACAGTGCCCTATAAATGGCCGGTAAAGGGCGAGCGGTACCGCAGTTTTTCCGGGGAATTTGTTTACCAGGGATGCGATTATGAGAATAACATGTATATACCCTCTGCCAGCCTGGTTTATCGGCCCCGCACTTTTTTAGGTATGGACAGTACCTTACTTAAACAGGATTTTCCGGAGCATCTAAGCACGCTCTGGTGGCAACCCTTTAAGTGGCTCAAAAAAGAAGAACCCACTGCTTTAAGCTTTCACACCAGCGATCAGAAAGGCACCTACCTGATAACGGTGCAGGGTTTTGCGGAGAACGGGCAACCGTTTTACGGGGAAAAGCTGATCCGTGTAGAAGAGTAATTGGAGACCGGTCGCGCCACCACCTGCGCATCTTAGCTTTCAGCCGCCATGTCGTAAACAATCACTTTTTCCCAAAGGTGGCTGTATTGCTCAACAAAGGCTTTATGTAGCGGGTGCACCTGGTAAGCATCCTGGTCTTTCACATTATCAAAGTACATGAGCTCCGATACATGAAAGCTATTGTCTACCACATCCCGTTTTTCGGTGGAAGCAGGAATCCCTACCCATAGTTTCTTTACCTGCGGTATCGCTTTTAAAGTTTGCAGGCCTTTTATCAATTGTTGGGCATTGGCTTCACCCGGCTCTTTCAGCCAGAAAAAAACATGATGGATAATAGTTGGCTTTTTTTGCTGTTCCATACTTAAAATAGTTGGCGCCACGGCTACAAACGCAGCATTCTTTATAAATTTACGACGGGACGCCTGGTTCACGTTGCTCATGCTATATTTATTTCGATAAATATACTTTCAAAAATTAACGAAGCAAAGCATCCGGTACCGGTAATCAGGCCGGTGCATTTTCCTTTACTACAATTAAATCGCTTAACTCCACCTGCATGGGCAGCAAGCCAATTTTCACTACTGCACGTTTGCTCTTAATTTCCAATACCTCTCCTACCTGGTGATTCCGCTTCATCTTTACTTTATCACCTACTTTTATCTCTCCACCTACTTCGCTATACCTGCTTTCGAGCTTCTTCTGCATTTTGCCGGCCTTTTTACTTTCAGGGCGGTTGAACAGCAGGGCAGCCATTTGTTTGATGAGCTTTTGTTTATCCTCCTCTTTCTTCCACTCTATCGTTATTTGTTTTAATTTTCGCTCCATATCCTTCAAATAACTGATACGGTCTTCACTGATTTTATTCTGCTCACGTAATACCGCAACCTGTTGCTTGTGGCGCTCCTTATCCATTACCTGCTGCATTTCTTTTTGCAGGCGTTCATTTTCTTTGATCAGGCGTTCCAGCTCCTTGTCTTTTTTAGCAATATCCCGCAAATCCTGCTCGTTACGGTTCAATAATTTATCCAGCCGGTATTGATCTTCTTCCACCAATCCACGGGCTTTTTCGATCAGTCTTTTTTCCAGTCCGATACGCTCGGCAATAGAGAAGGTATAAGAGCTTCCCGGTTTGCCCACGATGAGCTGGTATTGAGGCTGCAGTCTTTTTTCGTCGAACGCCATGGCTCCGTTTACAATGCCTGCCGTTTTCCCGGCCATTACTTTCAGGTTGAGATAGTGGGTGGTAACTACGCCAAACGAATGTTTGCGCAACAATTCGAGCAAAATTACTTCCGCGAAAGCGCCGCCGAGGTTAGGGTCGCTGCCGCTACCCAGTTCATCAATAAAGAATAAGGTTTTTCCATTGGCATTTTCCATGAAATGCTTCATGTGAATCAGGTGACTGCTATAAGTGCTCAATTCAAATTCCAGGCTTTGTGTATCCCCTATATGGATCATGAGTTGTTTAAAAATGCCGAATTCGCTCGATGGATGTACCGGCACCAATAAACCACTCTGCAGCATCATCTGCAACAAACCGATGGTTTTCATGGTTACCGTTTTACCCCCCGCATTCGGTCCGCTGATCACCAGTATGCGCTTGCTCTCATCCAGGGTGATGGAAACCGGGATCGTTGGCTTATCAGCCCTTTTATTATATAAATATAACAGCGGGTGAAAGGCATTGACCAGATGCACGAATGCCTTGTCATGCACAAGCGGGTATTCACCGTTGACATCAACCGCCAATTTTGCCTTCGCTCGCGCAAAATCATATTCTCCGACAATAACATGATAAACATTGAGCAGGTCTGCATACTTAGACAGTTTGGAAGTTAGCTGGCGCAGTATCCGGTATACCTCCTTCCGCTCCTGGTTCTCCAGGTCGCTGATCTCGTTGTTCAGGTGCATGGTATCCTCCGGCTCAATAAAAGCCGTTTTCCTGCTGTCGCTTTCACCATGTAAAATTCCTTTTACCGTACGCTTATGCTCGGCAAAAACCGCCAGAACTCTGCGGCCATTCATAAAGCTCTCTTCAATTTCGGCCAGGTACCCCTGCTTATTCAGCCTGGAAATGATACGGTCAAAAATCTTCCTCAGCTCCGTTCTTTTACGGTACAGGCTCAACCGGATATCTTTCAATTCCTCTGAGGCCGCGTCTTTTACGTTTCCCTGCTCGTCTATAATTTCGTCGATCAGCTCAATAATTGCTTTTTCATAATAAGTATGCCGTACTATATCGTAAAGACCGGAATAAGCCCCTTTGCGCTCTTCGTTGAACCAGCGGAATATTTTCTCTATGCTCTCCGCGAGTTTACGGATCTGTATAAGGTCTTCGCCCTGCAAAACAGCGCCTGAAATCGATAAAAGCTTTAATTCTTTGGCAAGATCTAAAATATAGTCGTTAGGGAAATATATGCCATTGATCAGGAGTTGCTTAAACTCATGCGACTGTCTTAGTTCTGCATCAACAAATTTTTTATGGGTATGGATGCGCAGCTGGCTTGCTTTTTCCTGCGCGAAATTGCTTTGGCAATGGGCAACTAAAAGTTCCTTCACCTTCTCAAACTCCAACTGTAACGCCGCCGATTCGGGGTATAATTTCATGTGATTCTCCTCGTAAAACCAGCAAAATTACAGCATTAATTGCTGCAATCTATATTTTTGATCACCATACGCAACGATAATTTAATGGTGAACCGGGTTTAAAATTGCTTTAACAGTCAGCGGCCAACCTCCATAAACTTTTAACCGTAGGTATTGTTAGATTAAAAATAAAACAATGCATAAAATTCTTTTGCCGGCTCTTTTGACTATCTTAACTGCCTTTAGCGCCTGTGCGCAGAAGAAAAACAGTAAATTAGAATCTGTTCAGTTTACCGGCCCGGAAAATAAAAAATCAACAATGGAAAATAAGAAAGACACAGCCACCTTTGCGAACGGCTGTTTTTGGTGTACGGAAGCCATTTTTCAGGATGTAAATGGCGTGGAAAAAGTAACCAGCGGGTATACCGATGGCAACACAAAAAATCCAACCTACGAAGAGGTTTGCTCCGGCACCACGGGGTTTGCTGAAGCCCTTCAAATCGTTTATGATCCTGCGATAGTTTCTTTCGATGAGCTATTGGAAATTTTCTGGAAGACCCATGATCCTACTACGCTCAACCGCCAGGGAAATGATGTTGGCACTCAATACAGAAGTGGCGTTTATTATCATGATGATAATCAAAAGGAAAAAGCAGAATACTATAAAAATGCTTTAGATAAGAGCGCTGCTTTCCCGGATCCTATTGTCACTGAGATCAAACCGTTTCGTCATTTTTATGCTGCGGAGAATTATCACCAGGGTTATTTCAATGGTAATGAAAACAAGAATCCATACTGCAAGATAGTGATCCGTCCCAAAGTGGATAAGTTCAGGCAGGCATTTAAAGATAAGCTGAAGAAATAACAAGGCAGGCTAGGTTTTGTGGATGAATTTTAGGGAGCAAGAAGGAAATGTATAAAGCCTCACAGGATTTGGCCTGTGAGGTTTTAATTTATTATCAAATAGTTGCATTATTAAACTCTAATTTATTTTTAGATAAAATTATTAACATTGCCGCACAGATGCGTTGCCGGGGCGGTTAAGATTAATATATTCTAATCTGTCTTATCATATAATCGGCGTATCTTGCGGCCCCTTTTCAAATTTTTTAAGCAATGTTAGATTTAAAAAATTTCGATCAAAATGCAGTTAGTAATCCTGAAAACAATGTTTTTGGGTTGCCCAGTACGGAGGATAATGCTGACCTGATCATAATAAGTGTTCCCTGGGAAGTAACCGTAAGCTACGGATCGGGTACTGCAAAAGCTCCCGAAGCTATTTGTAAAGCCAGCCTGCAGGTGGACCTGTACGACCCGCAGTTTCCCGATGCCTGGAAACGGGGTTTTTACCTGACTCCTACTGATAAGCAATTGCAACTAAAAAGCGCCTACCTGAGAAGAGAGGCTGAATTATATATTGACTATATATCCCGGGGAGAAGAATTGAATGCCAACCAGTTCATGTGTAAGTCTATCCGGGAAGTGAATGAAGGCGGCGAGTATTTAAATGACTGGGTATACCAGCAGGCAAAAATACATTTGAAGAATAAAAAGCTGGTAGGTCTCTTGGGTGGCGACCATAGCACACCGCTGGGATTATATAAGGCGTTGTCAGAACAACATGATGAATATGGAATACTCCAGATAGATGCACATTGCGACCTGAAAAAAGCCTATGAAGGGTTTAAATATTCTCACGCCAGCATTATGTATAATGCCCTGAACGAGATACCGCAGATTAAAACCATCACCCAGGTTGGGGTAAGGGATATGAGCCAGGACGAATGGGAGTATATTCAGCATAGCAATGGAAGGGTGATTCCTTATTTTGACCAGGATATCAAGGAAAGACAATTCGGCGGCGATACGTTTAGGGAGATCGCGGCTGAGATCATTAATAGTCTTCCACAAAAAGTACATATCAGTTTCGACATCGATGGTCTGGACCCCAAACTTTGTCCTAATACCGGTACACCGGTTCCCGGCGGATTTGAGTTGGACCGCATGTTTTACCTGTTTCATGAAATACTCAAGACCGGCCGTCAAGTAATCGGCTTTGATTTGGTTGAAGTTGGTGTTGGCGACACGGAGTGGAATGCCAATGTAGGAGCCAGAGCTTTATTTAAACTTTGTAATACATTAACAACCAGTAATTAGTTTAATTTTATGTTTAATTAAATTATATATAAAATCAGCATCATATCCCCTTGCTTAATTATCAATTTATTATTCCTAATAAAAAGCTGGTTACCTACCAGATCTTTTCCTATGCTATTGTTTTGTTGAATATAGCCGGATTATTCCTGCTAAGTCCGCAGCAGGAAGGCTGGGGCCACGGAATTTACGTCGCGTTGTTGCTTCTCACGATTGTTAGAGCCTTCTGGGACTACAGGGCCTATAAACAACAAAAGCACTTCATCTCCAATCTGTTACTATTGATAATATTAGCACTTTTCTGGAGCCGTACCTCCTATAATATGGGTATCTGGCTCAATTTACTACTGGCCGGTTTATATTTCATTTCAACCAGAAAGCTACAAATAACGGTATCGGAAGAGGGAGTCAGCTATCCTTCATTTCCCGCGAAAAATATTCAATGGCCTGCAATCAGCAACCTGATCCTTAAAGACGATATTTTGACCATCGATCTTAAAAACAACAAGATTTACCAGCATCAGGTAGCCTATACAGATAATGCCGTAAATGAGCGGGAATTTAACGACTTTTGCAGTAAGAAATTAATTTGACAGTCGACAGCTCGCAGTAGACAGTACTGCTGTCAACTGTAATCATTAAAATAGAGTAATTGAAACATAACAGCCTCACATCATCCCCCTATATTTTATATTCCGACGGAAAGGGCAATATTTTCGAGGATACTTCTTTGTATGTCACCGGCCGTACGGGGTGGGACGCGATGCCAATTCCTGAAGATGAGTGGATAGAGCTACCTGATGGAGGTTCCCTGTACGAATTACCCGGCCGCAGGGGTATTGGTATTGACGTGGAATCCGGTGATATGAGGCTTTGTGACAAAGGTTGGGCGGTAGCCGCCTTTATACCCCCTGCGCATACGGGTTTTTACTTATCCGCTTACGAAACCGCGCCGGATGCACCCACCCTTCCGCTTTTTTGTTATACAGCGGTGGGCTGGCAGAACGATAAATTTTATGTACCGGCAATGCGGATTGAACAGGATATCCGGCAGGAATGCAGTGGCTTCAACACCGATAAAGTAGAATCAGGTGTAGAGCAGTTAGTGAACGCATACCCGCATAACCGGCTGGTAAAGCATCTGGCAGAGAATTGTGCTTTAACTTATCATTGTCCGGCTGCGCGTAATTATTTTATGGGCAGGTGGGAATGCCCGGTACCCGCATCACCCGCTTGTAATGCCAACTGTGTAGGATGTATCTCGCTGCAACCCGATGAAGAAACCATCGTTTCTACGCAGGACCGGTTACAATTCAAGCCTTCGGAGGAAGAAATTGTAGAATTTACCGTACCCCACCGTCAAACGGCCCCTTTCCCGTTGATCAGCTTTGGGCAGGGCTGCGAAGGCGAGCCGCTCTTAATGTGGGAGACCATCGAAAAAGCTATTGTAGAAATAAGAAAGCATACCGATAAAGGCAGTATTAATATCAATACCAATGGGTCAAAACCTGAGGCGGTAAAAAGACTTTGCGAGGCAGGGCTTAATTCCATCAGGGTTAGTACCAACAGCGCCCGCAGAGAAGTGTACATGCCTTATTACCGCCCCAACAACTACGAGTTTGAAGATATTATTGAAAGCCTGAAAGTAGTGGACAGTTTCGGCGGTTGGACCTCTATCAATTACTTCGTATTCCCGGGTATGACCGATAGTATTGCCGAATATGAAGCGTTGCGCCAGCTGATTAAAGAAACTAACCTGAAAATGATCCAGTGGCGGAATTTCAATATCGATCCGGATTGGTACCTCGGTAAGATCGGCGCTACAGATACGGGTGAGTGTATGGGTGTACAACAACTATTACTGGAAATACGCAATGAGTTCCCGGATTTGAAATACGGCTATTTTAATCCGCCGATGGAAAGAATAAAGGGAAATTACGAACTCGATTTTGCACATTGGTAGCATTTTTGAGGTATGGGGTTAATTCGAACTGAGTCACATTTTCTCTATCGATGAAATACCCGGTATTCATAACCATTTTGATAGCTTTTGCGGCCCTGAGCTGCCAGAGGAAGTCAGCCCCCGTTTCCAACACTGATGTGACCATCAGCATCAGTACCGTTTGCGGCTGGTGCGCGGGGGGCGACTCGCTGATGATCGATGCTGCTAAATCGGTATACAG
>JBQGCI010000369.1:0-2561 GCA_052038405.1 Acinetobacter pittii | reverse complement strand
TCTTTATACTTGCCCATTAACACCAGGTCTTTGGTGGCGAGCCTGGCATCAATATTGGCCTGGGGAATCACTACACCGCTGCCGTTGGTATAGCTAGTTCCAAGTAATTGTCTTCTGAGGTCGTTGGCGGCAAAAGAATTATAAAAAGCACTGAAGGCATAAATACCACCGGCCCCGCCTTTGTTATACTCCGACACACCTAAGGGTGCATAAAAGTAATGTACCTGTGATTGACGGATGGGATTGGTAGTATTGTTTAACTCCACATCAAATAAAACCTCCTGGCGTGCCTGGTCTTTTTTTGAAGCGGTGAAAAGATCAACAAATGAGGGCATGAGCGCATATTTTCCGGAAGTAATTACTGCCTGGGCACTTCTCATAGCTTCATCCCATCGTTCATTGTATAATGCGGCTTTGGCGTGCAGCAATTGAGCTGATTGTTTAGATACGCGCCCTTTTACAAAGGATGCGTTGTAGTCGGGTAACAATCTTTCCGCTGTCGACAGGTCCGATATGATCTGGTTGTATACTTCATTGACAGGACTACTTCCCACGAAAGCGGCTTCAATTGAATTGGTAGGTGTGGTTTTTATTACAATATTGCCGAAGTTTTTGGTGAGCATCCAGTGAAAGAAAGCACGAAGAAAATAAGCTTCACCTACAATACTGTTACGTCTTACTGTGTCCATGGCAATTGCAGGTACTTTGTCTATTACCCAGTTGGAGCTTTCAATCCCCTGATAGGCTCTTTTCCATATTTCGAGCGGAGATTCATTAGACCGGCCAAAACTGGTTTGTACCGAATAAGGCGCGTCATATGTAAACATGGTTAAACTGTTTCTTCCTACTACGTTTCGGGGGAAGGTTTGATCAGCCGACCAGTCAGACGCAAACAGGGGTGCCCCGCTGCTGTACATTACATAAAGGCTGCCATAAACAGCAGAAATAGCGGTTTCTGCATCTCCCGCGCTTTTATAGAAGTCTTGTGTATAGATGGCTGAGAAAGCCTTTTCTTCGAGCGATTTTTTACAGCTGGTAAAGGCAGCCAGTAAAAGTATCAGATAGGTAATATGTTTCATGTATGCAGTTTTAGAAAGTAATTTGTAAGCCACCTAAAATAGAGCGGGAAAGCGGGTACACGATATTGTCTACGCCGAATTGGGTATTTGAATTTCCGAAAGACCCCACCTCGGGGTCAAAACCGGTGTATTGGGTTACTGTAAACAGGTTATTACCACTTACGTATACTCTTATATTGTTGAAGCCTTTGGGTTTAAAAGTGTAGCCTACTGAAATGTTTTTGCAACGCAGGAAAGATCCGTCCTCAAGATAACGGTCTGATAAAGGAAGCCGTCCACCCTGGCTTCCCGCTGCGACCTGGTATTGACCATCCGTATTGGTAGCCGTCCATCTGTCGGCAAGCCCGGCTAATACGTTGCGGCCGCCCACAGGATTCTCCAGCGACCACCTGGCAAGGTTAAAGATCTTGTTGCCATAAACCCCCGAAAAAAATGCGCTCAGATCGAACTTATAAATATTCAGTGTAGTTGAAAATCCATAAATAAATTTAGGATTGGCGTCGCCTGTTATTACCCTGTCTGCATCAGAAATTTTGCCGTCTCCGTTTACGTCTTTAACGCGCTGGGCACCCGGGCGGGCGGAGGTTACCGGTTGGCCCGGAATGATCACATCACCCTCCTGGAAGAGACCATCATAAACATAGGTTTTAAATAAGCCTATCGGTTCTCCAATTTTAAGAATATTATAATTGTTAATGGCTACTTCAGTGGTGGAATCACCGGCAAGACCTAATAACTTATTCCGGTTAACAGTGACGTTGGTGTTTAGGTTCCACCTGATATTATTTGAGCGGATGATATCCCCACCCAGCGACAGCTCTATACCCTTATTAAGAATAGACGCAAAGTTCCCGGCAACGGTTTCATATCCGGAAGACAGGGGCAGGTTTTTCTTAAATATCAGGTCGGTGGTTTTCTTGTTATAAACATCTGCTACAAAATTCAATCTGCTGTCAAACAGATCCAGTTCAATTCCGATATTGGATTGGACGGAGGTTTCCCATTTCAGATCAGGATTAGGAACACCCACGGGTAAAATAGCTTTGGTAAGTGCGTTGTTGAAAATATAATCATTTCCTGCCGATACAATAGCCAGGGATTGGTATGGATCTACAGCTGCCTGGTTTCCTGTTTTCCCGATGCTGGCTCTCAGGCGTAAGTTGGATACCGCGTCAACATTGGCCAGAAAGTTTTCACGCGATACATTCCAGGCGACTGCGGCGGCAGGGAAGAAGCCGTATTTATTGTTGGCGCCAAATTTACTGCTACCATCCGTCCTGGCCGTCAGGTCAAGGAAATATTTGCCTTTGAAGTTATAGTTGATCCTTCCGAGATACGAGATCAGGTTGTCTTTTGTTCTACCCGAGTTAACCGAGAAATTTCTTGCCAGTTGTAAGGCCTCATTTGTAGTGGCATCATTGGCAAAGCCATAGCCGATGGAATAGTTATAATTATTATTGTTTTCGAGTGTACTGAAAACAC
>JBQGCI010000368.1:0-4608 GCA_052038405.1 Acinetobacter pittii | reverse complement strand
CCGGCAATTGACCTATGGCCGCATCGATTACCGAATCAGTCATATTCCTTACAAAATCGGCAGTCATTACTTTCCATTCTGCTTTGGTGAACTGAAAAGCCGGGAATGCATGTACAAAACGATGTTTGTACAGCGAGTATTTCACAGACGGTATGTTGCTGCCAAAACCCTGGAATGTGGGCATCAACCAGCTTCGGGTGATCATTTTAGGAACGATACCATTGTTGATCTTTAATACCTGGTCGCGATCACGGGGTACCGGTGCATAATCTTTATTTTTGGTATCACTGGTATTCAGCCAGCGCCATTGATCTTCATGCCGGTCCCAGTCTGAAACCAGCAGATCGAGCAACATGGCCCTTACAAAGGTCTTCGCTTTAAAAGTATTATCATTATCCTTCAACAATGCTTTTACAAACTTTTCTGAATTATCTGATTTTCCTCCCGGCTCTCTTTCTTCCAGCAATGCTACCCTCCCTGCCATCAGCTGGTTATACATACCCAGGTTGGGGTCAGGCGCTACAACTCCGATAACCGGTGAAGTATGTGGTACTTTTACAGCATTGGCCAGCGGAGGCATGATCAGTGCAGCATAAGGATGTTGTCCGCTTACATAATCGTCTACCAGGTCGCTGGCAAACGTGCTGCGCAAGCCTTCGGGTAGTACAGCATCGGGTACTTTGTTCACACTGCGTAATACCCATTCTTTGCCGCTGCTATCAGCAAGTCGTAGTGAAACGGTTTGCATGCCGCCGCCTCTTTGCAGGGGTTTCAGTCCGCCTTGTAACCGGCTCAGGCGCAACAGGGGCAAGCTGGTGGGCGCAGCCCATTCCTTCCGGTAATTCTCCCCGAATATTTGGCGGTGCAAACGCCCCACTTTATCGTATCGGGCTTTTGCGGCAACAGTTATACTATCTGCTTCCCAACCGCTGCTTCCAGCAGGCTGGCCAGTATGATCGTACTTGTAGCTCGCTATGTGCTTATACGCTTCTTGCATCGAGCCATCTTTGCCGTATACATTGAACTGTAAGCGGGACGTTTTATCAGCGAAAATGTCAATCACTACAAATCCCTGCCTTTCGTCGGCAAATAATGAGTGCCTCCCTTTTTTTGCATAAGTACTTTTGGCACCGGCGCCGCTTACTACCTGCAAGCCTTTATCATCGATCAATTGTAACCCATGTTCATGTCCGGCTACTTTAATGATATTGGGAAACCCTTCGGCAATGGCTTCCACCCTTTGAACCAGGTGCTGATATTGAGGATGGGCCAGATCTTCTGCATTCATAAATACAGTTTTTCGTAACAAGGGGTATAATGATCCCAGGCCCGGCAAGGGTATCCACATGTTCTTATGAAGCGTGGTTAAAGGAAACAAATGATCTTTCCAGTTATACCTTCCCCCATGCACACCGTAGGAACGAAAAGGATGATGGCTGGCTAACAGTATCCATTTGTTTTTATTTTTCCAGAATAAGCCCGCCAGTTTTTCCAGCACTTCCGTTTCGGAATTGCAATCGCAATCACCATCTTTATTCTCCTTGTTGTAAGGGAACAGCCACCACTCCGAATCGTAGGCGATTACCACTGCCTGGTCGCCCAAAGGAATTTCAACAGGATCGGGACAGCCATTGGGAGGAACCATCTTTAACTGTGCATCATGCTGAGCAGCTATAAAATCGCCCTGAGCTTTGATTTTGGCAAGGCCCTGCTTACCCATACGGTCCCAGTCGTGGTTACCGGGAAGGAAATATACCGGCGCGCCTATTGCCCTTAAGGGACCGAATTGCGAACGAAGAATAGCCTGCCCCTCAGCTTCTGAAACAGTACCTCGCAGCCCCATGCCCCGGGGATAGATATTGTCGCCCAAATAAAAAACGGAAGTAATACCTGGCAACACCTTGGCCGCTGCATCGGGAATCACTGTTGTTTGTTCATGATTGATTTCACCCGCGTCGCCAATTAATATGACGCGCTGTACCGGTTGAGGCTGAGCGGCAAGTACCGTTGAAACGATAAATGCCAGCAACGTAAAGAGTGTTCGTGTCGTCATTATTAAGGCTTCTTATAAGCAAATTTCAATATTCTTCCTGCCTGCAATTCGTCGCCCTCGCTGCTGATATATAAATTACCTGCTCCGTCAAATGCGATACCTTCCGGCTGTCCCAATAGCTTCCTGCTTAACGGGTAGGCTGCTGTAGCTTTCCAATGCTTATCAGCAATCAACAGCATTTTATTTACCGACGATACGATATACCATTCGGCTGTTACCGGATGCCTGGCTAATGCAGAAGGCTCAAAGGCTACTTTCTTTTTTCCCCAGGCTTCCATTATCGCACCTACCTTAAGGGTATGAAGCCCTGTCACTATCAAAGAATCCTGGTTAAACTGCAACGCATAAACCGTAACCTGTTTGTTTTTTTTATCACTCTTGCAGGATTTACAAAGTGCATAATAGTTACCTGTTGCAACATCTGCAAACATACCTTCATACTCACCCTCAGGCAGTATTTTCTCATAATATCCAAAAGGCTTTGCTTTTTTTTCATTCAGGCTATCGGGCCTGAATCCATAAAAAGAACCATCCGACTCCAGCATCAGCAAGGTATCAGCCTTAACAGCAATATCTTCATAATCTCCCCCATTTCCGAAATTCACTCTTTTGTATTTGCCGGAAGGAAGCCCCACTTTGAAGATTGCGCCTTCCTCATCCTGCTGGGCATATAAAGTATCGTAGCGCCCCGGCGCGAAAGCAATTCCCGAAATTTCGAGTAGATCATCCGATAAGATAATTTTTTCATATACCGACCAGTCATAACCGGGCGGTGCAGCCGGAGCTTCGTCGGCCGGTTGCCCGCAGGCCATCAGTACAACGCATCCCAGCAACAAAAAAACAATTAACTCTTTCAGTTTCATCTTCTTTAATTTATTGATGCTGTTCCTTTACCCACTGGTACAGGACAGCCTGTGCCTGCAGTTTTTTGCCTTTCCCACCAACAGGGCTATGAGCTCCATTTCCTGTAATCCACGTTGCTTTTCGGGTATCTTGTAAATAAACGTCCAGCACTTTGCGCAAAGAAGCTTTTAAACTACGATCCAGTACAGGGAAGCACACTTCTATGCGCCGATACAAATTGCGGGTCATCCAGTCGGCCGATCCCATGTATATCTCATCTTCGCCATTATTATAGAACCAGAAAATACGGCCATGCTCGAGATAACGGTCTACAATTCGCCTTATTTTAATATGCTCGCTTTGTCCGGCTACATCCGGCACGGCCCTGCAAATACCTCTTACGATCAATTGTATCCTTACGCCTGCATTGGATGCCTCATATAATTTCCGGATCATCTTCTCATCCTCCAGGTTATTGATCTTGATGATCATTTCTGCCCTGCGCCCTGCCCGGGCATGGGCAATCTCCCTGTCGACCAAAGCGGCAAAACGGGTTTGTAAATTGAACGGCGCAATGAGCAATTGCTGAGGCGCCAAAGCATTGGCAGGAAAGGATTTTTTATTTCTCTTCAACAACCTGAAAAGCTGATCCAGGTCCTTTAACAAACCAGTGTTACTGGTCATTAATACCTGATCGGTATAAAAGCGAGCAGTTACTTCATTGAAATTACCGCTACCCAGCAGTCCCAGGTACTGCCAGTGACTTTCGCATTTTCTTTTCACCAAAACAACTTTAGCATGCACTTTCATTTGCGGAATACTATAAATAATACGAATACCCGCCGCTTTCATTTTCCTGGCCCAGGTGATATTATTGGCTTCGTCAAACCGTGCTTTTAGCTCTACAAAAACCGTTACTTTCTTACCGCTCAATGCTGCCGTGATCAGGGCTTCTGCGATCTTTGAAGTGCCGGATATGCGATACATGGTCATGCTGATCTCTGTAACGGCTCTATCGAGTGCTGCTTCGTTAAAAAAACGAAGCACCATATCATAATTGTGAAAAGGCAGGTGTAACAAGATATCCCCGCAACTGATACTTTCCAGCAAAGTGGGTTTCGGCAGGGGGTATAAAACCGCCGGCCACGGCTCATCTTTTAAAGACTCGTTAGTAACCGGGATGGCTGCAAGATCTTTGAGGTTATGATAAGCGCCGCCCGGCATGATCATCGCATTTTGCAGGCCGAGGCTGCGTACCAACTGCTGTAAAAGCGCTTCGGGCATTGCTGCATTATATAGCAGCCGCGTCACCAATCCAAAATCACGTTTGGCGATCTGTGCTGCTATCTTCTGAGCCAGGTTTCCTTTAAATTCATCATCCAGGTCAATTTCTGCGTCCCTGGTCACTTTAAAGCTGTAAGCCGCATTTACCTTGATGCCCGGCCATAAAGTGGGTAACTGGGTTCTGATGATATCATCGATAAAGATCACGTATTGAACACCCTCTTTTTTCAGAGAGAAGAACCTTGGTAAATAACCGGAAGGAATGGTGATAACCGCTAGTTGCCGGCCATCTTCCTTTTTCAGTTCTGCCGCTAAATAAATATGATTATTTTCCGGGAAAAAATCACCTGCAGCCCGGGGATAAGCAATTCGCAGGAAGGCTGCTATCTGCGAAAAAAAATAATCTGTTATTTCTTTTAATACAATCA
>JBQGCI010000367.1:0-2948 GCA_052038405.1 Acinetobacter pittii | reverse complement strand
AAAACTGATTTAAGAAAGGTGACCCATATTACCGGATCACCTTTCAGTAGGTCATTAAGGTCTCTCAATGTTCGCAATCTCAGGCTCAAGATCGTTATTCGAATTAGCATTGTCCAGTACATCAGCCACGTGATAATAATTGTTACTTCCGCTGGTTTGAATTTTCACTCTTGATGATGGATTGGAACCTGTAAGATAGCTCGCTTCCTCCTCTTCCTGAACGGTGATACTAAAAGAGCAAGCGACATCATTATCTTCCTGTTCGCAGGTTGCAGCCGGAGCTACCAGCTCCCAGTTACTGTTAGAAGCCACGGATGCTGATTGGAAATCAGAAGCCGGCTGATACTTAAAGTACAGGGTAGTTTCAGCAAGTTTGGCCGGTGCTGGTTTAAATGCCAGGAAAGCTACGCAAACTGCTACAAAAGCGATAGGGAATGCCCATTTTAAATTAATGATTTTCATGTTATTATTATTTTTTATGATTAGATATATTTTTTATGATGCAAAAGCTGATAAGCTTTTGTTGCCAGCAAGGGTATATCATTGGCTTCACTGCAATGATATACCCGTACCCGGTATAAATCCGGATAGCCCGGTATGGAAGGGGTCTTTCAAGGAGAGCCGCGGCCCGTAATGTTTATATAGTGTAGTGGCCCACATGAGGTTCGTTGCTAAGTGAATGTTGGTGGGCTCTACGGTAATACTCAGTGCTCCGAAAAGGATTTTTTACTTATTTATCTCGCTAAAGACCACCAGTCTTTGCTGATACAAAGATGGAGCTGTAAAAAGCCGGCATGTGTGACCAGAAATGTAGAATAAGATTTTTTTTGTGAGACAGGGCTATTCCCTGGCTGACCCGGGAGGGAAACCATAATATTTCGTGAAAGCTCTTGCAAAGCCTTCCCTGGATCGATAGCCCGTTCTCAGAGCTACGTCGAGCACAGAGTATTTGCCATCGGACAAGAGTAACCGGGCTTTTTGCAGGCGTATTTCAAGCCTTAGCTGATTAACGGGCAGTCCGAATGTTCTTTGAAAGCCGGTACGAAGTTGATAGATGCTTAAACCTACTTTTTCGGCAAGGCCAATCTCGGAGGAAAAGAGATTTTCATCGTCAAATGTTTTGGCTTCCCACTCCACGATTTCTTTTGCCTGTATCAGTGCATCTATATGGCGATTATGATAGCGGTACTGCGGGTAAATATTGTTCTGCGATCTTAAAAGAAATGAAGTGAGCAGTTCCATAGACCAGATGGTAAGGAGTATTTTGTTCGGGAACGGATTGGATATGTGGTCCAGCAGCCGCCCAACCATATTTTCCATTTCAAAGTTCAAAAAGCTGCGATGCCCCATCAACTGAAGCATATTTTCTTTTTGTTGAATCTTTTTATTGAGAAACCGGTTCAGGAAGGGGAAGTCAACAGAGAATCTTTCCAGCAGTTTTTCTGAAGGGTGAATATCAAAGGTTGTATAAGCGCCACCGGCGGGAAATAATACTCTGTTTTCCATATAAGGTGCATAAGTGACATTGAATTCTTTATCGTCGAAAACGGAATTTTTTCTTTTGCCCAGAGATTGAACCATGCGATTGTTGAGAGTAATGTGAGCTTCAAGGATCGGCTGATCTACTTCGGCATGAAACACGGTTTCATAAGTCATTCGATACTCGCTGATCCAAAGTGTAATGTCGGTTAGTGATATTTTCCTGAAGCGCATGCTGCCGTAATCTCCCCGGTTGCCAAATTCTTCGATAAAGGATGGTTGGGTTAAGGGATCATTGGAGATGGGAATGATTTCAACGGCCTCGTTGATACTGGTTATTATTTTAAACATGTCACTCATAAAAATGGACCTGTTTGGTTCGGTGTTTTTAGTTGTCAGGGTCAGGTTGCTCCATGTTGCTCCGGGTAACCTGATTGCGAAACAAAATTATAGTAAAACTTAAATAATTTCATCATGCGCTCAATTGTACCATTCGACGAGCTGAAAAGAACCATTGTTTTACACGTGCAGCAGTTTTCGGCTTATACGCTGGAGGTAAGACCGCTTAGTTTAACAAGGGATATTCCGGTTTTACACAAATGGGTAAATATGGAGTATGCCAAAACATTCTGGCAGATGGCAGGATCTTACAAAAAGCTTTACAACCATTACGAACAATTTTTAGCGAGCGGTCTTGGAGATTCTCTGATGTTCTTTTACCAGGGAAATCCTAAGCCTGTTGCCCAAATGGATTTTTATAATCCGAGGTTGGATGAGGTAGGAAGCAGGTACGAAGTGGGGGAGGATGATATCGGCGTACATCTTTTAATGGGACCACCAACCAATCCTGTCAAGGGGCTTACGACTAATGTAATGCGATGTGGTATTTCGTATCTGTTTGAGTCGGGAGCCAAAAGGATTATTGGAGAGCCCGATGCCGGAAATGTAAATGCAAACGAATTGGTGAAAAGAATTGGCTTCCGGTTTATAAAACCGATCACACTCTCTTATAAAACTGCCAACCTGTACATTCTAGAAAAAACTGAGTTCCTTAAAAAACAGTGATCGGTTAACACATTCATATTCAAAAGAGGTAACATGCTTACAACAACACAAAGCAGGGGGTTTTCTCTTGCCAGGGGATTTATTGTTTTTGTTATGCCTGCAGTACATAGCGTCATGCTTTACAGTTCTGAAGAGGTAAAAATGGGCGGGCTTGGCATTGTATTGGGCTCCCTGGCCGAAGGACCCGGAGCGCAGCTTTTTATGTTTCTGATGGGCATATTTATCGTTTTAGGGAGTTCTAAAACAACAAAGCAAATAGTAGTTAGAAGCCTGCTGATAGGAGGGCTGGGCTACCTGCTCAACCTGTTCCGGCTGGTTATTCCTTATTATCTAAATTTATTACCGGCAACCTATGTTAGTTCAATTACAGTCAGTCACGATTCGCCTGCGGGGTGGCAATTGTT
>JBQGCI010000366.1:0-1801 GCA_052038405.1 Acinetobacter pittii | reverse complement strand
CCATTCCATTTTTTGAAGCTGTGATGCAGCAAAGACTGCCTGAAAAAACTGGCGCCGGTTATACGGAGATGCGTCCAATAGACCGATCGAAAGCCTGGTTGGGAGACACAGCATCCTTGAATATCTATCCCGAAAGAAAATATCCCGGTGAAAGGCTAAGCGCTTCCTGGCTGCCCGATTCTTTAACAGCGGTGAAATGGAGGGAGTATATAATAACCGGAACATTGCTGGATCGTACAGCTCCGCCGGCACCTTATGCGCTAAAATTAGCCCGTAGACATAACATGACCGTTGAACTGAGCTGGAAAGCTGATGCAGATATAGAATCGGGCATCAGTCATTTCAACATCTATAAAGACGGCAACCTGATAAATCGTTTTCCCTCAGCGGGCATGTACCAGGACTTTGATACCAATGGGGATGATGCATTTCCTATGATAGTAGCTCCTTTGCGGGTGGAAATAACCATTGCCGCAAATGATACCGGCAACATAGAGATTACTACAGTAAATCGTTCCGGGTTGGAATCTGCAAGGACGCTATGCCCACGGTGATAATTTAAAGTGATATGCTCCGGGGCAAGTCAGGACAGGGATTTGCTGACTCCTCTTTAAGTTTGTTATGTAAGCGCACCAGTATTAAGTTATTAAAAAGGTTGCTTCATAAAAACGATAGGCCAGTCAGTATCCATTTCAGGTATTGTTAGAAATAGCAAAGCGGTTGTAATATTTAATAGTCATACCGGTACAGTAAAAATCCTGTATAGTAACAGTATTATTATAGTAAATGCGAGGTCATCAGTTCTTAGGGTCACAAATACTATTCATTCCTCATATTAAATTGCATTGAACATGATTGAAAGAAAAGCAAGGATATTTTTTATTTCACTGCTTATTATTGTATCGGGCACACCAACAAGTAAGGCTCAAAACGTTCAGGCGGGTGATACTACCCGCCCGGAAGGAAAAGGCATGGAGTATTCAGGGGTTAAAGAGGTAAAAACCAACGAAGGCAATGCCCCCTCCGGCTTGTTGGTCACCAACGAGAACGAAAGAGTCATCAACGATACAGAACTGACTTATTCAGGCAATTGGGAGTTTGATCGCCTGTTGGCGCGGAGCAGCGGCTATTTCTGTAATACCCGTGCTACTGCTAAACAGGATGGCGCTACTGCTATTTACAATTTTACAGATTGTGAAGGCATTACATGGTATGCACAGCCTGTTAAAAATGGCGCCACGGCAGAAGTGTATATCGATAACAAACGGGTAGCGGAAGTAGATTGCAGTAAAGTAGGTTCCGATGGTGTGCTGTTCAGCAGCAGCGCATTAAAGCGTGGCGAACACAGGATCGTGATCATCGCTAAGAAAGGCCAGGTAGAAATTGACCGGATAGTGAGCAAAGGCAGGGTTACAGCGGCTGTGAGAATCGATGGCGCCAACCATTCATTTGTACAGTATACAGCAGGATTTAAAATAACCCCTGCCACATTACATATTCCATCGAGCCAGGCGGTTGCTTATGAAGATAATGAAGAATGGGAGTTTTACGCTAAAGGATCTACTTTTCAGTGTTTTGGCGAAACAGGCCCGGATGGCGGCATTATGCGGATCTACATCAATGATAAGCAATACGGTGACGTTAACCTCTATTCGAAAAGCAGGTCGTCGGGAAAACTTTTATTGAGTCTGACTAACCTGCCACCGGGCAAGTTCAACATCATCAAAGGGGTAGTGATTACACGGAATAAGAAAGTAGCTATTGAAGGGTTTGTTATCAACGATCCCAGCTGCCTCATGGT
>JBQGCI010000365.1:0-6598 GCA_052038405.1 Acinetobacter pittii | reverse complement strand
TTTGGCTGGTCATTGATTGCAGGTTGACGAGCCCATCAAAATGGCATAGCCTATATATTATGTTAAATAGATCTATTTATTCCGTAATCCTTTTGCATACCTGATGCGTTTACCAGCCGTGGCAACCTATGAAAAACGCCAGGATCTGTAATTAACCTGCCGCTTGCCGGTGGGTTAATTTTTTATTTAAGGGGCCACCAAGACTCAAAGACACCAAGAGAGCGTTATTTAAGAAAAACGCGGTTTGTCAGCTGTATCGTGCTGTCAATCATTCGTGTATTCGTGGCCCATAATGGGCAATTCATATTTGCAGGCAATTCAGCTTCCTGAGCTTGATTAAACCAGTCGACCATACCAGCTGTTTAACATGCGCATCCCGAAACGGCAATCAAGCGTATTATAATGAGTTGGTTTGATTACAACCCGGTTGATTACAAAATTTATATTAGTAAAAAACTAATTGCCGGTTTAACGGGCGCCGGTCTTTTATTGAAATCCGGATTCTTTAACTGCCCAAGATTTTAAACTGACTGTCAACCTAAAGATTCCCGGTCAGTTTCTTTTTGACGGAGATGTTGTCGTAAATACTACAATCAACAGCACCAGGCTTTGCAGCGGATACATCAATACAAACAGTAAGGCTGCTATCATTATAAACCGGGCAATCGCGTTTATCATAATAATCGGGTTTGAATCATGTGTTCAGCATATATGCAACAATAAAATTAATCATTTTTTCCTATAATTTATATTATGTTAAATACGTATTTTAGACATCCTCCATGCCCAGTCAAATTGGAATAGTTCTTGTATATACCTATTAAACCTTTTTGTAAACCCTTAAATCCTACGATTATGCTTAGATGGTCTATTATCTTTTTGATTGTGGCAATTGTTGCTGCGGTGTTTGGTTTTGGAGGCATCGCTTCTACTGCTGCCGGTATCGCTAAAGTTTTATTCTTTGTGTTCCTGGTGCTCTTTGTACTGTCTTTAATTTTTGGCAGACGCAGTGCCTAGTGCCGAAGCGGCATTTATATTTGGGGTGCATGCGCCCGTTGATGTAATCATAAAATGAGGCAGCATTTCGTTGCCTCATTTTTATTTTGGATAAATTATTAAACACATAGTTGTAAGTTGTAGAGATTACAATAGTAACACCTGGTGTTGCAAGTTTACAATAGCGATGTTTTCCACAAAGTTCAGATGACGGCATCGATCTATTATAAGGTAATTTTTATGTAAAAGATCCCGCTGATCTGTAAACAATTTCATAGCCAGCTTGTCTTATTAAAGTTGGGCCTTATCGATAATTTAATTCATGCAACTCAATGCTCCATGATTCAAATGACGAAACATTATTTCACCCATCTGTCATTACTCCTGTTGACTGCCGCATTATGCTCCTGTGGTGCTCACCGCGATAAATCGGGTGCAACTGAGCAATCAGTTTTACTGGAGCACGTGAGGCTGATTGATGGCAATGGTGGCGCTCCGGTTGAAGATACCCGGCTGCTGATTAAAGACGGTAAAATAGCAGCGATTGGTGCGGATATTACGGATGAAAACGCCACAGTGATCAACCTAAATGGTAAAACGGTAATGCCGGCACTGATATCCGCCCATTCGCATATAGGCACCTTAAAAGGAACCAGCACCAAACCAGAGAACTACACCGAAGACAATATACGGGCTCAATTAAAAAGATATGAAAGCTACGGCGTGCTACAGATTATGGCCATGGGTACCGATCGACCCTTGCTATTTGAAACCGGCTTGCGCGATCGCTCACTAAAAGGTGAAATTCCCGGAGCCCGGGTCCACTCTGCCGGTTATGGCTTTGGTGCGCCCAATGGCGCGCCACCACTGGGTTTCGCGATGGATCAGGTTTTTCGCCCGGCAACAGTCGCCCAGGTGACTTTGCAAATGGACAGCCTGGCGCAACTGAAACCAGATATGGTAAAAATTTGGGTGGACGATTTTAACGGGAAATACCCGGCCAAAATGCAGCCTGAAATTTATAAAGCGATTATAAAGGCAGCTCATCAACACAACCTGCGCGTGGCTGCCCATGTATATTATTTGAGCGACCTGCAACAACTGGTGGCCGCAGGTGTGGATATTATTGCCCATAGTGTACGCAGCGATCTGATTGATGATACCACCATCGCCCAAATGAAAGCACAACAGGTCATTTATATTCCAACCCTGTCCCTGGACGAATATGCTTATATCTACGCCCAGCAACCGGAATGGATCAACAATGAGTTCTTCAAAAAATCGCTGGAGCCGGGCGTTTACGAAATGATCACTGCTGAAAAATACCAGTCTGATTTGAAGAATGCGCCCAACTACGCCTTAAATATGAAAGCTTTTGAAACGGCCAAACAAAACCTGTTGCGCTTGTTTAAGGCAGGCGTGTTAATAGCCATGGGCACGGACAGCGGCGCTACACCTGTTCGGGCGCAGGGATTTTCGGAACACCTGGAGCTGCAACTGATGACGGAAGCGGGTTTGTCGCCATTAGAAGCCATTACAGTGGCTACCAAAAATGCGGCGACTGCACTAAAAGTGCAGCAGCAATACGGCACGTTGGAGCCGGACAAAGTGGCGGACTTTATGATACTAAACGGAGATCCGGCAAAGGACATCAAAAATACCAGGGACATTTTTGCGGTGTATAAAGATGGGAAAGAAGTGAGTAAAGGACCACTCCCCTGATCCAACAGCTATTTAATTGGCTCTTTAAATTCAATACCAATATGAATCATTTTAAAACTGCTTTTTTCTTTCTGCGTTTACCGGTAGCAATCTCCTTATTAGGTCATGGTTTGGTGCGGTTGCCTAAACTGGCAGGCTTTAGCAACTGGATGGTGACGACGATGGAAAAATCGGTGATACCTGCTGCCCTTATTGTGCCTTTCAGTTATTTGCTGCCTGTTGCTGAAGCCTTGCTGGGACTGGCATTGCTGGTGGGTTTTAAGATCAGGCAGACCCTATATGCATCTATCGCATTAATGAGCCTGCTTATTTTGGGTAGCTGCTCTATTGAAAACTGGAGCGCTATTGAATCACAATTGTTACATGCATTTTACCTGATGGCTATTTACTGGTTCTGGGAAAAGAATCAACCCCAACAAACGCCATGATTCCTGGTTAAGAAAATTTACGATTAAGCTAACACCATGACAAAACATGAAGTTACCCAACTATCCTATGCTATCACCGGCTGTGCCATCCGGGTGCATAAGGAATGAGGCCCGGGATTATTGGAAAGCGTTTACCACCAATGCCTGCGCTACGAGCTCCGGAAGCAGGGCTTTGATGTGATACATCAGGTAATAGTACCCGTTGCTTATGGCAATATGATCCTGGATACCGGGCTTCGGTTGGACCTGCTGGTGAATGATACGGTTGTTGTAGAATTAAAAGCGGTGGAACAATTACATCCGGTATACGAGGCGCAACTATTAACTTATATGAAATTATTACAGAAACCTCAGGGCTTACTTAAAACATTAAGGTATTGAGGGACATTAAGCGTTAGCGACGGTTTCTATTTTTAAAACATTCAGGCATTAAGCGACATTAAGAGCTGATGTATGAACCCTAACTATTCTTAACTCCTTAATGGTTTTTTAATATTTTACACCCTGCTCTTCTTCTTCTTTTGCGATGATTCACGAACGATCAGGTCTGAGTTAATGATCAGCGTATTGAGTTGTTGCAAGTTGCTGACGCCTTTGATATGATTGATCAACGTACGGGCGGCAATCTCTCCCATTTCGATGCCGGGATAATTAATAGTGGTCAAAGATGGCTCAATTAAATGGGCAATAGCATCATTATTAAAACCCACTACCGCTACGTCCTCTGGTACTTTGATGTCATTTTCCTTCAGGGTTTTAATAAACGCAGCCGCTACAAAATCGTTGGTAATAAAAGCACCATCGAAACGGCGTTTTTGCTTCAGTAGTTTATGCGCCGAATCGATACCGGCTTTTTCACTTAAATTATCTACTAAAACCAGATTTTCGTCCAGGTTCAGACCATTATCGGCCAAGGCATCTTTATAACCGCGGTAGCGATCAGCATATACATTACGGTTGAGGTTGGACGTAATATGCGCCACTCTCCTGCACCCCTGCTCTATTAAATGTTGAGTAGCATCATACCCCGCTTTATAGTTATCGATTACCACCACCGTATTATCGTTGCCCTTTTCAACGCGGTCGAAAAATATAACCGGAACGCCTTTATCCTTAAATTGTTTGAAATGATCGTATTGTTTGGTGTCGAATGACAAAGCAGCGATCAGGCCATCCACGCGTTTATTAAACAGGTTGCGGGCGTTAGCCACTTCTTTGTCATAGCTCTCCGAAGAGTGGGCAATGATCAGGTCGTAACCGGCTTCAGTTGTCACTTTCTCCACCCCTAATAATACCGAATTGGCAAAATTACTGTTGAGCTCATGTATCATAAACCCGATCGTATTGGTTTCCTGTGTGCGAAGACTGCGAGCAAAATGATTGGTACGATACCCCATTTTTTCGGCCAGCTCGAAGATCTTCTTCTTGGTTTTCTTGCTCACTACCGGGTCGTCTTTTAACGCACGGCTAACGGTAGCTACAGATATTTTCAGCTCATTGGCAATATCATATATCGTTACTTCTTTTCCCTTCTTCATGCGGAAATAAAATTAGGTGCGTAAAAGTAGGTAAAAAGAGATGCCGTTAAACAAACTGTATCAAAATCTTTTGGTTCTCAAATAAAAGTCTTTGCAAAACAGCTTGCCGATTCCGGGTTATACAGCTTGCTCCCGCAATTGATGGAGGCCGGATGCACCAACCCTGCCGCGTGTGTTACGTATCGTTAAGCTTCCTGTAACATGAAATGGGCTGCGTTTAATTTCTGCTCCAGCTCATTTTTCCAGGCTCCATACAATTCATCATATAGAGCAGCTTGTGTAGGTTGAACTACGCTTAGCGGCTGACGTTTTTGGAATGCTTCTGCCGGCTGCCGGTAATACCCGGAGCCTATACCTGCTCCTAAAGCGGCTCCCACACTGCCATCGCAGTCGTACAACTCAACCGGTACATGGGTGGCATTTACAAAGGCCTCCGTAAACACCGGGCTCAAAAACATATTGGCTTTTCCCGCTTTTATCACAGCGGGCTGCATGCCATTGCTGCGCATAATATCGAGCCCGTAACGGAAGGCAAAAGCGATACCTTCCTGTGCGGCCCGCACCAGGTGGGCTGTTGTATGTTTGTTGAGGTCGATATTTTGCAGATGGGCGTCTACTATTTTATTATTAAGCATGCGCTCGGCGCCGTTACCAAAAGGCAGCATTACCAGTCCGGCACTACCTGGCCTTACGGTGGCCGCCATTTCATTGAGCTGCGCGTAGGAAATATTTCCCGAAAGGTTCCGGATCCACCGGTTCAAAATGCCGGTACCATTAATGCAGAGCAAAATTCCGACACGGGTTAAATCAGATTGATGATTAACATGGGCAAAACCATTAACCCGGCTTTGCGCATCATAGGTAAGCTCGTCACTTACGCCATATATCACACCCGATGTGCCTGCCGTAGCAGCAACATCTCCCGGTTCGAACACGTTCAGGGAAAGCGCATTATTGGGCTGATCACCCGCTTTATAGGTCACCGGTATCCCTTCTTTTAATGAAAGCTGATCGGCAATTTCTTTTGTCAGATGACCGTGATCGGAAAATACCGGTTGCAGACCGGGAATGATATCATTATTAAAACCGAATTGCTGCATCAATTTTTGTGATACCTGGTTTTCAGAGAAATCCCAAAAAATACCTTCTGATAGTGCCGACGGGGTGGTCGTTGTTTGCCCGGTAAACCGTTGGGCAATAAAGTCACCCGGCAGCATGATCTTGTCGATCTTTTCAAATATTTCAGGCTCCTGTTCCCTGACCCAGGCCAGTTTAGCAGCTGTAAAATTACCGGGGGAATTTAAAAGTCTGCCCAGGCAGTACTCCTCTCCCATCTCCTGCAGTGCTTTTTCACCATAAGGGACGGCCCGGCTGTCGCACCAGATGATACTGTTACGTAGCACATTACCGTCCTTATCTAATAGTACCAACCCGTGCATCTGGTAGGAAATACCAATGGCTCCAATATCTTTTGTATAATATTTCCCGGATTGATTAACTTTTTTGATCGCTTCCTTTACGTCGCTCCACCATTGCTCCGGCGACTGCTCTGCCCAGCCGGATTGAAGAGAAATAATATCACGCTCTGTATCGGGGTACTGAGCGGCCGCAATGGTTTGTTGTGTAGCGCCGTCTACCACCGATACCTTAATGGATGAAGTACCTACATCGATGCCTAATAGTAACATGATTCTGATTTTATGTGAATGGTCCATAGCCTGCAGGCCATGAACCATCGACTATGAACTATGACCTATAATCTATATAAACCTGTTGATAATATTTTCCAGGTATTCCTGTTTGCCGCTGGTAACTGCAGGCTCGCCGGCTTCAATCGCATAGGCACGAAGGTCTTCCAGTGTTAATTCGCCCTGCTCAAATGCCTTCCCTTTACCCCCGTCGAAAGAAGCATAG
>JBQGCI010000364.1:0-17498 GCA_052038405.1 Acinetobacter pittii | reverse complement strand
TCTACACAGCAGACCCTTAAATTTGATGGAACTGAATCGGTAACGATGCTACCATCGGGTGAAGTGTATTCAGATGCTTTCGCTTTTAAGCTTACACCAGGATCAACGCTGGCCATTACCATTTATTTTGGCGATACATCGCCTACCATCACAGGCCATCCTGGTTCAAGAACGACCTCTTTTATACTTGCCGGTAACCAAATTAGGTCCGCTGATTTTGCGGGCGCAGTTACCACTGACCACTGGTACGTAATCAATAGTATAGAAGTAATGGCCGACGCCGGGGCATTTGCAATAGCAGCTTTGGGAAATTCGATAACAGATGGGCGGGGTTCGGGAACGAACAAACAAAACCGGTGGACGGATATTTTATCGCAGCGGCTATTATCCTATAAAGATACAAAAAATATCGGGGTGCTCAACCTGGGTATCGGCGGTAACTGCGTCTTGCGTGGGGGATTAGGGCCTACGGCACTCAGCCGGTTCGACAGGGACATTCTATCGCAAAGTAACGTTAAATGGTTACTGATATTAGAAGGTATCAATGACATTGGCGGTATTAGAAATGCGGAGAGCGCTCCTGAAGTGGCACAGCAGCTCATAGAGGCTTACAGCCTTATGGCAGACACAGCTCATGCGAGGGGAATAAAAGTGTATGGCTGCACTATGCTGCCGTTTGAGCAGTCTTTTTACGACACCCCCTTCCGCCAGCAGGCTAGGGATACTGTTAATGAATGGATCCGTACCACAGACAAATTCGATGCCGTGATTGATTTTGATAAGATCATGCGCAATCCGGATGATATCAAAAAAATAAACGCCGATTGGCACGATGGAGATATGTTACATCCCAACCAGGCCGGGTATAAAAAAATGGGGGAGACAATTGATCTGAATTTGTTTACTAAATAAATAAACCGGCGAATCGTTCTTGTATATGAAAAAAGTTTTGAATCTTTTACTATGGACCGCCCTCGGAGCACCGGCAATGCTGTGGTCACAAACCGGTAACAAGCCGGCAAAAGATGCCGCTATTGTAACCGGGAAATACCGCAATCTTTTTAAAGAGGCAGGTTATCAGCAAAAAGATATTGATGCCAAAGTAGCGAAAGCCTATAGCGATCTTTTTGAAAGCCCCAACGGTATCTATTTTGAAGTGGAAGACTCTTTAGCGTATGTTTCCGACGTTAAGAACCGGGACGCCAGAACTGAGGGGTTGTCCTACGGAATGATGGTCGCTGTTCAATTAAACAAAAAAGAAGTTTTTGATAAGATCTGGCGATGGTCTAAAAAGTATTCGCAGCACCAGGAGGGTCCGCGTAAAGGTTATTTTGCCTGGAGCATTAATCCGAAAACGAACAAGTCTAATTCCCCCGGCTCTGCTTCAGATGGTGAATTTTACTTTATTACCGCCTTATTATTTGCATCTAATAAGTGGGGTAATAATACAGGCATCGACTATTATAAAGAAGCCCGCTTTGTTTTAGATGAGATGTGGAAGAAAGATGGCACCGGGAATATCTATAACCTGATCAATACAGAACATAAACAGATTAGTTTTGTTCCGGAGGGGAGTAACTACAATTGGACTGACCCTTCCTATCATCTTCCGGCTTTTTATGAAGTATGGGCGCAGTACGCAAAAGATGGGCACGAAGATTTTTACCGGGCCTGTGCCGATACATCAAGAGCCTTTTTTAAACGGACCACGCATCCGGTAACGGCGCTCAACCCAGACTATGCCGAGTTTAGCGGGGCGCCTCATTCTACGCGGTGGATGCCTGCGGCATTCAGATATGATTCCTGGCGGGTACCTATGAATATTGCCATGGATTATATCTGGTATGGCAAAGACAGGGTATGGCAGCGTGGCTACGCACAGCGCTTTCAGGATTTTCTGAGATCAAAGGGTATCAATAGCTTCGACGACCAGTTTGAGTTAGACGGTAGCCGCCCCGAATTCATTTTGCAGGCGGGCCCGGTGAAGAAATTAAGGCACTCCATAGGGCTGATAGCCACCGCGGCATCTGCATCACTGATGAATCCGCACAAAAGCAGTCTCGATTTCGTTCATAAATTGTGGAATGCAAAGCTCGAGCCTTTCGAAGATGGCTACTATGACGCCTATTACGACGGTTTGCTGTATTTGTTTTGCCTGATGCACTTAAGCGGCAAATACCAGATCATTCATGCAACATAATATCCGGTAAATTTTATAAAGTATTAAATAGCGTATCATGATAAAGTTTGGTTTTTCTCAATTACTGTCGGCGGCAATGGCTGTGTTGCTGATAGCTTCTTTTGACGCAACGGCACAAAAGAAGAAAAAGGCATCCACTGCAGCAGCCGGTACGAATGTGCCTGTTTTTACCCGGTTCTCTTACACCGGGAATGATGCAGTGTATGCCAACAATCCTTTGAAGGAAGATGAATTCTATAATCCGATTCTGCAAGGGTGCTATCCCGATCCCAGCATGGTGAGAAAGGGCGATGATTACTTCCTGGTAAGTTCTTCGTTTTCCATGTTTCCCGGTGTACCTATTTTTCATTCCACTGACTTGGTGAACTGGAAGCAGATCGGTCATGTACTGGACCGTCCCTCTCAGTTAAAAGTAGAAAAATCGGGTATTTCCGCTGGTATTTATGCGCCGTCTATAAAGTATAATAAGAACAACGAAACCTTTTACATGATAACGACGCAAATTGCAGGAGGCATCGGTAATATGGTGGTGAAAACCAAAGATCCGTTTAAGGGGTGGGGGGAGGTCAAGAAGCTGAACTTCCCGGGAATCGATCCATCTATGTTTTTTGACGACAATGGCAAAGCTTACGTGGTTCATAACGATGAACATGCAGACCGCTCAAAGATCTTATACAACGGGCACAGAATTATCCGTCAATGGGAATATGATCTGGAGAAGGATGAGGTCATTCCTGGTACCGATGTGGTATTGGTAGATGGCGGTGTGGATATATCGCAAAAGCCTATTTGGATAGAAGCTCCGCACATGTACAAAAAGAATGGCAAGTACTATCTGATGTGTGCAGAGGGTGGTACGGGAGATAACCACAGTGAGGTCATTTTCATCAGTGATAGTCCAAAGGGACCGTTCAAGCCGGCGCTCAATAATCCCATTCTTACACAAAGGTATTTCCCGGTTGACCGTAAGGATAAAATCGACTGGGCCGGCCATGCTGATCTGGTGGAAGGGAAAGATGGCAAGTACTATGCGGTATTCTTAGGTATTCGTCCGAATGCCAAAAACCGGGTAAACACGGGTAGGGAAACCTTTATTATTCCCGTTGACTGGTCGGGCACTTTTCCCGTTTATGAAAACGGATTGGTTCCGTTGAAGCCCAAATTAAAATTGCCTCAGGGGGTAACCAACCAAACCGGTACCAAGGGCTTTTTCCCTTCGGGTAATTTTACATTTACGGATAACTTCACAGCATCCAACCTCGATTACAGGTGGATCGCGATGAGAGGCCCCCGTGAAGCGTTCATTACTAATGCTCCTAAGGGCGGCGTAAGTATCAAACCCTTCGAGGCAAACATTAAAGCCGTAGCCCCGGTTGCTGCCTTATTCCACAGGCAGCAACATGCCAGCTTTGAAACGGCAGTGACCATGAACTATATACCTAAATCTGACAAAGATTTAGCGGGTATCGTTTGCTACCAGGGTGAGGCATTTAACTATGTATTCGGAGTTACTAAAAAAGATAACGACTACTATTTGGTGCTGGCAAAAAATGCAAGGGAAAGGCAGGCTGGCCCTCCCCGTCAGGGTAGTGCGGTACCGTCAACTATCATCGGCAGTACTAAAATTGATGTAAAGAAACCTATTCAGTTAAAAGTATCCGCTTCCCGGCAGGATGAATATACTTTTAGCTACGCTACAGATGGATCAAACTTCCGGAGTGTAGGTGGTGCAGTATCAGGCGATATACTTTCTACCAACGTGGCAGGCGGTTTTACCGGAGCTTTAATAGGTTTATATGCTACATCGGGTAATGATATTTTACCATAGTTTGCAGGTAAGCACGGGCATCCGGGATCTGTAGTTGTTCAACCAATACATTTAACAAATTGTATATTGACTTTTATTATGTATAAAATAGTTGCCCTTTTAATGGGAACCATCTTTCTTACCGGGAGCAGCATGTTGGCTCAAACCAGCCCAAAGGCAAAGAGGGAAGCAGGAGGTACCACATCTTACAGCAATCCGGTAATGTGGGCCGATGTGCCTGATATGTCTGTTACCAGGAAAGGCGACGATTATTACCTGATCAGTACTACGATGCACCTCATGCCGGGAGCACCGGTAATGAAATCAAAAGATCTCGTGCATTGGGAAATTGTAAGTTATGTATTCGACAGCCTGCACGACAACTCCAAATACAATCTGATTAACGGATCTGTTTATGGTCGCGGGCAGTGGGCATCATCTATCCGCTATCATAACGGTAAGTACTATGTGCTTTTTTCCCCCAATGATGAGCCGCATCGGGCCTATATCTATACCAGCAACGACCCGGCTAAAGATAAATGGAAGTTGCACACCCGAACCCAGCATTTTCATGATGCGTCTCTTTTCTTTGATGATGACGGACGTGTGTATGTTTTTTCAGGTACCGGATCGCTGAGGGAATTGAAGGCCGATCTCACCGATGTACAGCCCGACGGCGTAAATAGGAAGATCTTTGAAAAAGATGCAGAGGAGACCGGTTTGCTGGAGGGTAGCCAGGTAATTAAGAAAGATGGTAGATACTATCTGTTGATGATCTCGTGGCCAAGGGGCAAACCCAGGCGGCAGGTGGTTTACAGAGCCGACAAGGTAACGGGTCCTTATGAGAAGAAAGTGATACTGGAAGATAATTTTGCCGGCTTTCCTTATGCGGGTCAGGGCGCTATTATAGATGATGCCAAAGGCAACTGGTACGGACTTATATTTCAGGACAGGAATGGCGTTGGACGGGTTCCTTTGTTGATGCCCGTTCGTTGGGTTGATGGCTGGCCTATGTTAGGCGATGAGAATGGAAAAGTACCGCTTCACGCTTCGGTTCCATTCAAAACTCATGATACCGGCAAACGCATTGTAGAAAGTGACGATTTTTCTGGTAAAAAATTGAAAATAAACTGGCAATGGAATCACAACCCCGTTAACAGCGCCTGGTCGCTTACCGAACGGCATGGCTTTTTAAGATTGAGAACTAACCGCATAGTTTCTAACTTGTATCTGGCACCCAATACCATTACGCAACGCATGATGGGACCTGCCTGTACCGGTATGGTAACATTAGATGTTTCAAAAATGAAAGACGGTGATGTGGCGGGTTTGAGCGCCTTTAACGGGCATTCGGGTATTTTGGCAGTGGTGCAGGAAGGCGATAAAAGATATTTGACCATGTCTACTAACGTGGTTGATTTAACGGATAGGGAAAAAGCCGTAAGAGGTGTGGCTGTTGAAGAGTTGGAGCGTGTTCCGCTCAATCAAAATACAGTTTACCTGCGGCTGGATGGAGACTTTAGGCTTAATAAGGACTGGGCTACTTTTTATTATAGCCTGGATAATAAAAGCTGGACACCCATTGGTAAACAGTATAAGATGATATTCGATTACCGTAGACTTTTTATGGGCAGCAAGTTTGCCATTTTCAATTACGCCACTAAATCGCTGGGAGGTTATGTCGATGTGGATGACTTTCGCTTTACAGTAAGTGAGAACTAGGATTCACGAAAACCCGGCAATCATTATTAAAATAAATAATCGCGAATGAAACATTCATGCAAAAAAATAGTAAAGCTGATTATTCATGATAAGTTTCCTGCCGGTCAGGCAGGCGTTCGCCCAAAAAACAATAAATATCTACGAATGAAATTTTCTATTTTACCAGCCGCTTTTTGTGTGCTATTGACCACAAATGCTGTAGCACAGGATGCAACGATAGTAAGTCCTGATAAGCAGTTAAGCGTAAAGGTATCCGTAAATAATGGCCAGGCTGAGTATGCAGTGAGCTATAAAGGGAAAGTGATGCTGGAGAACTCGCCGCTGGGATTTAAAACCAACGAAGGCGATTTTTCAACAGGCATTAAATACCTAAGTAAAGAAGAGGGTGTGGTGAATAAGAAGTATACCCAGGATCGTATTAAAAAGTCGGAAATACAGTATCAGTCCAACAAACTCACTTATTCAGTTGAAAATGCGAGGCAGCAAAAAGTAAACATTGTTTTCCAGGTAAGTAATAATGATATCGCTTTCAGGTACGAGCTGCCGGTTTGGAAAGACCGCCAGAGCTGTGTAATAGAATCGGAAGCCACAGGCTATAAATTTCCCGCGCAAACGACCACGTTTCTTTCGGCTATGATGGGCTCTATGACGGGGTTCGCTCGCACCGCACCTAGCTATGAGAGCGGATATGAGGCAGACGGACCTTTAGGAAAGCCTACACGCAATAACGATGGGTATGTGTTTCCGGGTTTGTTTCGAATTGGAACCGATGGCTGGGTGCTGCTGTCGGAAACCGGTGTAAGCGGTCTGTATTGCGCTTCTCATTTAAGCGACGGTACTAAAGAGGGTTTATATACCATTCTGTATCCTAATATAAAACAAAATAATGGTTTTGGCAGCACGGGTGCTGCAATCAGTTTACCGGGCGTAACACCCTGGAGAACGATTACAGTCGGTAGCAATCTGAAGCCTATCGTGGAAACCACGATACCGTACGATGTGGTTGAACCGCTATATGAGGCTTCTCAAAAATATAAAATGGGCAAATCAACCTGGAGCTGGATTGTTTGGCAGGATGCCAGCATGAACTATAACGACCAGGTAAAATATATAGACCTCGCTGCTGCTCTGGGTTATGAATATATCCTGATGGATGCATTCTGGGATAGCAATATAGGAAAAGAACGCATGAAGGAACTGATTAAATATGCCAACTCAAAAAAAGTTGATGTTTTCTTGTGGTATAATTCAAATGGTTCTTTCAATGATGCGCCCCAGGGGCCTAAAAACAAAATGAATACTTCAGTAGCCCGCAAACATGAAATGAAATGGCTGAAGGAAGCAGGAGTAAAAGGTTTGAAAGTGGACTTTCTGGGTGGAGACAAACAGGAAACCATGCGCCTTTACGAAGATATATTATCAGACGCCAACGATTACGGGCTGATGATTATTTTCCATGGCTCCACCTTGCCTCGTGGCTGGGAAAGAATGTATCCCAATTTTGTGGGAGCTGAAGCAGTAGTAGCTTCTGAAATGTTAATCTTCTCGCAGGGCGTTCGCGAAGCGGAAGCTTACAATGCCTCCCTGCATCCTTTTATACGCAACACGGTTGCCAGCATGGAGTTTGGCGGTAGCTTGCTGAACAAATACCTGGTGAAGAGCAATGAAGGGCGTAATAAGCGGCTCACTACCGATGCTTTTCAGCTGGCAACAGCAGTACTGTTCCAGAATCCGGTTCAGATGTTTGGGTTAACCCCGAACAACCTCACTGATGTGCCTGCCTTCGAAATGGATTTCATGAAAACAGTTCCCACTACCTGGGATGAGACCCTGTATATAGATGGCTATCCGGGTAAATATGCGGTTATTGCAAGAAGACACAATAGCCAGTGGTACGTAGCCGGTGTAAATGGACAAAAGGAACCCGTAAAGGTCAAAATTCAATTACCCATGTTTGCGGGTAAAAAAGTAAGCATGTATAATGATGATAAAGAAAAAGTGACTTTCTTAAAAGAAGTAACCATAAAGAAAAATGGCGAATTGGAAGTTGAGATGCAGTCTGGCGGAGGCTTTGTGATCAAGCAACATTAAAGAAAGCCCTTTAACTACTTAAACAGATTATTATGATTCAGGCTACAATTATTTCATTATTTGAAAAGTGTATCAACTATAAAAGAAGTCGCTTTGGTGTGGCGCTGCTATTGACTTGTTTCTTTGTGATTAATAACGCTAAAGGACAGGATATGAAGCTTTGGTATAATGAACCAGCCAAGGCATGGGTGGAGGCGCTGCCTTTAGGTAATTCACGTTTGGGAGCAATGGTATATGGCATCCCCCAACGGGAGGAGTTGCAATTAAATGAAGAAACGATTTGGGGCGGCGGACCTCATCGCAACGATAACCCGAAGGCTTTATCGGCACTTCCTGAGGCGCAGAAACTGGTATTTGAAGGCAAAACCCGTGAGGCCGACAAACTGGTAAATGAAACATTCTTTACCAAAATTCACGGCATGCCTTTTCAAACAGCGGGAAGTGTAATACTTAAATTTCCGGGGCATGAAAAGAACAGTGCCTATTATCGTGAGTTAGACATCGATCGGGCGGTGCAATTAACGAGGTATACGGTAGGCGGTGTAACCTATACCCGTGAAACCTTCGCTTCTTTTGTTGACAATGTAATCATCATGCGTATTACTGCCAGCAAAAAAGGATCGGTAAATTTTGACCTGAGCTATACCAAACCGGCGCCGTTTAAGGTATCTGCTAAAAACAAGGTGTTGGTAATGGAAGCTAAGGGCGCCAGCCACGAGGGGATTGACGCCAAAGTAGTATATCAAACGCATTCGGCCATAAAAACCAATGATGGTAAAGTGTCCTTTACCGATAGCAGTCTTTCGGTGTCGGGCGCCACGGTAGCAACCATCTATATTTCTATAGGCACCAATTTTATCGATTATAAAACAGTGGGAGCCGATTATGAGAAGAAAGCAGCAACATATCTTTCAGCAGCGATGACTAAAGATTATACTTCGGCCATTAAAAACCATGCTGCATTTTATGCGAAACAGTTTAACCGGTTCAAACTGGATCTGGGTAAAAATGCGGAGGCCTCAAAATTACCTACTACACAGCGGATTAATAATTATCACTCCACTCAGGACCCGTCTTTGGTTACATTGCTAACCCAGTTTGGCCGTTACCTGCTGATATCGTCTTCGCAGCCCGGCGGGCAGGCAGCCAACTTACAGGGCATCTGGTGTAATGCTATGTATCCTCCATGGGATAGCAAATACACGATCAATATTAATGCGGAAATGAATTATTGGCCTGCTGAGGTTACAAATTTATCGGAGAATCATAAGCCCTTTATACAAATGGTTAAAGAGCTCAGCCGGGCTGGCCGTGAAACCGCTAAAGTGATGTATGGGGCGGATGGCTGGACAGCGCACCATAACACCGATATCTGGCGGGTGACAGGTCCTATCGAATTTGCGGCGGCAGGTATGTGGCCAACCGGCGGCGCCTGGGTAAGCCAGCATTTATGGGAACATTATTTGTATACCGGTGATAAAAAGTACCTGGCCGATGTATATCCTGCTATGAAGGGCTCAGCAGACTTTTTCCTTAGCTCATTAATTAAACATCCGGTTAACGGATGGATGGTGGTATCACCCTCTGTATCGCCCGAGCAGGGGCCGCTTTCGGCAGGAACTACGATGGACAATCAACTGGTATTTGATATTTTAACAAGAACAGCAGAAGCTAATAAAATTTTGGGTGGCGATGCTGCTTACCGTGCCAAGCTCCTGGCTATGGTGGAAAAACTGGCACCGATGCAAATTGGTAAACATACGCAATTGCAGGAGTGGCTGGAGGATAAAGATGACCCGAGAAACGAGCACCGCCATGTATCTCATTTGTACGGATTATACCCGGGCGACCAGGTGTCTCCTTATACGCATCCTAAATTGTTTGAAGCTGCACGCAACTCGCTGGTATATCGTGGCGACAAAGCTACCGGCTGGTCTATTGGCTGGAAGGAGAATCTCTGGGCGCGTTTATTGGACGGTAACCATGCTTACACGATCGTTAATAACATGCTTACACTGGCAGGTGATAATAACCGGGATGGAAGAACCTACCCGAATATGTTTACGGCCCACCCGCCTTTCCAGATTGATGGCAACTTTGGACTAACAGCTGGTGTTGCGGAAATGATCCTGCAAAGTCATGATGGAGCGGTACATCTTTTGCCGGCTATACCCGACATATGGAAAGACGGATCGGTATCTGGCATTGTGGCCCGCGGCGGATACGAGTTAGCAATCAGTTGGAAAAACGGGGAGGTGACTGAAGTGGCCGTGCTATCCCGGCTGGGCGGCAACCTGCGCCTGCGCGCTTATAATGAGCTGAAGGCCGCTGGCCTGAAACCGGCTAATGACGCTAATCCTAATACTTTTTTTACCAAGCCGGCAATTGCAGATCCTTTGGTTTCCGATCAGGCCTCTTTTAAAGGAGCTGGGCTCAAAAAAGTGTATGAATATGATTTAGCTACCAAAGCAGGTGGCCGGTATGTCATTTTCAGGAAATAAAAAGACGTGCATTTAAATAAAGTTAACCAGGCTCTTGCCCAATCATTTTTGATATGCCAAACGACCCGATCTTAACCAGGCGTCAATTTATCCGGGTAACGGGTGCTGCCGGTTTAAGCCTTCCGCTTTTATCGGCAACTGACTTAACTACATTTTCCATTCAAAATAATATGCAAAGAAATAATGGTAAACTGGGCGTCGCTTTAGTTGGTTTGGGTGAATATGCAACAGGCCAGTTAGCGCCTGCGTTACTGCATACTAATCATTGCTATCTGGCTGCCATTGTCACCGGTACGCCCGCTAAAATTCCGGTATGGCAGGAACAGTACCATATTCCCGATGAAAATATATACGACTATTCGGACTTTGACCGTATTAAAGATAACAAGGATATAGATATCGTATATGTTGTTTTGCCGAATAACATGCATGCCGAATTTACCATCCGGGCGGCTCAGGCAGGTAAACATGTTATTTGTGAGAAGCCCATGGCCATCACAGTGGCCGATTGCGACAGGATGATTGAAGCCTGTAAAAAAGCGAATGTTTCATTAAGTATCGGGTATCGCCTGCATTTTGAACCCTATAATAAAGAAATGATGCGATTCGGGAGGGAAAAGGTATACGGCGCTATTCAGCAGCTGTCCGGCGGCTTTGGGTTTAAGGCAGATCCCGGGCAATGGCGTCTTACTCAAAAATATGCGGGCGGAGGACCATTAATGGACCTCGGAATTTATGTGGTACAGGCCCTCTGTTACACCGCTGGCAGGCTCCCTGTAGCGGTCACAGCGCAGGAAGGCGTAAAAACAGATAACGAACGGTTTAAAGAGGTGGAGCAATCATTGACCTGGCAATTTGAATTTCCGGGCGGGTTCACCGGTAAAGGAGAAAGTAGTTATGATGATCATTTCAATTATATCCGCGCGGAGGCCGGCAAAGGCGTTTTCGAATTAACTTCCGCCTACAACTACAACGGACAAAGAGGAAATACTCCGGCAGGCAATATGAGCTTCCCACAGGTAAACCAGCAGGCCCTGCAGATGGATGCGTTCGCCCGCTCAGTAAAAAACAGGCAGGCTTCAATTGTGCCGGGTGAAATGGGACGCAGGGATATTATTTACCTGCAGGCTATTTATGAAGCCATGCGGTCAGGTAAAAAAATAAGAATCTGATTATCTTTATTGGACAGAGGTTACCTGAACAGGACTTATTTGTATATAACGGTTTAGATATGAAAAAGAAATTACGCAGTCACGACTGGTTTGGACGAAAAGACAAAGATGGTATTATCTATCGCAGCTGGATGAAAAACCAGGGCATGCCTACCGATATGTTCGACGGCCGGCCTGTGATTGGTATTTGTAATACGTTTAGCGAACTCACACCCTGCAACGCTCATTTCCGCGATCATGCAGAAGCTGTTAAAAAAGGAGTGCTGGAGGCGGGTGGTTTCCCGGTAGAATTTCCTATTATGAGTTTGGGTGAAACCCTGCTCAAACCCACGGCCATGCTGTTTCGCAACCTGGCCAGTATGGACGCGGAAGAAAGCATCCGTGGCAATCCTATCGATGGGGTAGTGTTGCTCACGGGTTGCGATAAAACAACACCGTCAACGGTTATGGGCGCTGCCAGCGTTGGACTGCCCACGATTGTGGTGCCGGGTGGCCCGATGCTGAATGGCCGGTATAAGGGGCAAACCATTGGCAGCGGTACCCATGTATGGAAGTTTGATGAAGACATGAAGACCGGTAGGATGACGCAGGAGGACTGTGAGTATGCCGAGAGCTGTATGAGCAGGAGCATAGGGCACTGCATGACCATGGGTACTGCATCAACTATGGCAGTGATGGTAGAAGCGCTCGGATTAACATTAAGCGGTGCCGCTGCCATACCGGCGGCCGACAGCAGGAAGAAAATAATGGCCCAGCTAAGCGGGAGAAGAATTGTAGAGATGGTTAGGGATGATCTGACCATTGATAAGATCTTAACCCGGGAAGCCTTTGAAAATGCTATTAAGGTCAATGCTGCCGTTGGAGGCTCTTCCAATTTCCTGATACATCTGGTTGCCATAGCGGGCCGTATAGGAGTGCCCCTGAACCTGGATGATTTTGACACGTTAGGCAGTAAAATTCCGCTGTTATTAAATTTGATGCCCTCCGGTACCTACCTGATGGAAGATTTTTATTATGCCGGCGGGCTGCCTGTTATCTTAAATGAATTAAGAGATCTGCTTCATCAGAATGTAGTGACCGTTACCGGTAAAAATCATCATGAAAATATTCAGGGAGCCACAGAAAATTACAATACTGATGTAATAGCCAGCTACCGGCAGCCGCTGATACATGAAGCCGGATGCGTAATCGTAAAAGGAAACCTGGCAGCGCATGGTGCGGTTATAAAACCCTCCGCAGCTACACCCGCTCTGATGCAACATACCGGCCGCGCTGTGGTGTTTGAGAGCATAGAAGATTATCATGCCCGTATAGACGACCCCGATCTCGATATTGATGAAACCTGTGTAATGGTATTGAAATACGTAGGACCTGTGGGCTACCCCGGTATGCCGGAAGTAGGCAATATGGCTTTACCTAAAAAGGTACTCGAGAAGGGAATAAGGGACATGATACGGATCAGCGATGGCCGCATGAGCGGTACTGCGTATGGTACAGCAGTTTTACATGTGTCTCCCGAAAGCGCCATTGGCGGTACGCTGGCATTGGTACAGGACGGCGACCAGATAGAGCTAAACGTAGCCGAAAGAAAGCTGCACCTGCATGTTAGCGATGAAGAACTGGCGAAACGCAAAGAAGCCTGGGTAAAACCGGTGCCGGCAGCAACCAGAGGTTATGTAAGCCTGTACGTTAATCATGTAATGGGAGCTGATAAAGGAGCCGACCTCGATTTTTTACAGGGGAGCTCTGGTAGCGAGGTGACCAGGGATTCTCATTGATATACAAGACAGTTAACTAAAATAATTTATTAGCAAAATGAAGTTATACAGAACCAGCAAAGGACCGGTGGTCGAAAAAGACAATGCTTTCTATTTGTTGGAAGCAGATTGGCTATCGCTTGTGAAAGACGATGCGGTTATCGAAAAAGTCAACACACTCATGGGTTCAGTACCACGCTCCGATTCAACATTACTTACCGGTGTACTGGCGCCAATAGCGCCCGAGCAGGAGCTGTGGGCCTGCGGCGTAACCTATCTGCGCAGCAAGGTGGGCAGGCAGGAGGAGAGCAAAGACAGCGGCGGCAGTGATTTTTATGCAAAGGTTTATGAAGCAGAACGTCCGGAAGTTTTTTTCAAAGCCACTTATCACCGTATTGCCGG
The DNA here is from genome assembly GCA_052038405.1 of Acinetobacter pittii. Classification (GTDB taxonomy): domain Bacteria; phylum Bacteroidota; class Bacteroidia; order Chitinophagales; family Chitinophagaceae; genus Niabella. The sequence goes on along the minus strand of JBQGCI010000364.1, from coordinate 3,846 downwards.
ATATCAGGGAAAAGTACGGATCCGCAAAGATTCTGAATGGGACGTACCTGAACCCGAACTGACTTTAGTTGTTGCTCCTTCAGGAAAAATTATAGGTTATACCATCGGTAATGACATGAGTAGCCGGAGCATTGAAGGTGAAAACCCGTTGTACCTGCCACAGGCAAAAACGTACGACGGTTGCGCGGCCTTAGGACCCTGTATATACCTTACCGATCAGGCGCTGCCGGCTGATCTTACGATCCGGCTGAGTATTATACGGGATAATGCCGTTGTTTTTGACGAAACCATTGCCATCGACCAAATGAAACGTAAGGCAGATGAATTGGTGTCTTTTGTTTACAGGGAGTGTTCTTTCCCTGCTGGTTGTCTTATTATGACAGGAACGGGTATAGTACCGCCCAACAGCTTTACTTTGCAGGAGGATGATGAAATCAGGATATCCATCGGGGAAATAGGTACATTAACCAATTGGGTATCGGGACGATGATAAATTAAATAATATGAGCCGAAACAGATCTACCTATTTAATGTTACTGGCTGTTACAGCCTTCATCGCCTGCAACAGTACTTCTGTCAGCGGGCAACAAAGGGCCATTAAGAGCACAGTGCTGAAGGATGAGTATAAAAATGCCTTCCTGGTGGGTGTAGCGGTCAATGACGGTATTGCTGCAGGCGCTGATAAGGCGCTGCAGGATATAGCTGTACGGCATTTTAACAGTATCACCCTAGAAAATTCGATGAAAGCTGCTTTGGTCAACCCGGCGCCGGGTGTTTTTAATTTTAAAGCAGCGGATGCTTTCGTTGATTTTGGTAAAAAGCATCAGATGTTTATTGTAGGCCATACCCTGGTATGGCATAACCAATGTCCCGATTGGTTTTTTGCAAACGCAGCTGGAAAACCTAATACAAAAACCGAACAACTACAACGCCTGCGGGATCATATAAAAGCAGTGGCTGGCCGCTATGCCGGTAAAGTGCACGCATGGGATGTGGTGAACGAGGTAATCGGAGAAGATGGAAACTATCGCACCACTAATTGGGTAAACGCCGTAGGTAACGGCGACACCTTGGTAAAATACGCCTTCAAATATGCCAGCGAGTTTGCACCTGGTACCGAGTTGTATTATAACGACTTCAATGCCTGGCGTCCTGCCAAGAGAGACGGTATTATACGGATGGTGAAAATGCTGCAGCAGGAAGGCATACGTATTGATGGAATAGGGATGCAGTCCCATTGGGGTTTAAATTATCCGAAGAACCAATATATTGAAGCAGCTATCGATGCCTATGCTGCGACGGGTGTAAAAGTGATGATAACCGAGCTGGATATCGATGTGCTTCCTCTTACCAAAGAGGGACAGGTCATTGGCCAGGGAATGGCCGATAAACAATTTCAGTTGGAGGAATTTAAGACTTTCCTCGATCCTTACCCGGCCGGCCTGCCCGACAGCGTTCAGCAATTACTCACGGCCCGGTATAAAGAGGTATTTGAAATCTTTTACAGAAAAAGGGATAAGATTGCGCGCGTCACACTTTGGGGTATACATGATGCCATGAGCTGGAAAAATGATTACCCCATTCCGGGTCGCACCAACTATCCCTTATTATGGAATAGCGATAAGCAGGCAAAGCCAGCCCTTGACGCTGTTTTAAAAATACCGGAGCGATAATTACAATTACTCCACTAACGATTTTTGCATATGGAAATACTGGTCATCATTTTTGCCATTGCGCTGCAGGTTTTTTTAACTGTGAAAAAAGTCAGCCCTTTTATTTCGCTTCTAGCAGTTGCCATAGTTGCGGGTTTTTTATTAGGTATGCCGGCGCCACAGGTGCTGAAGTCTATAGAGACCGGCGTAGGAAGTACACTGGGTGGCTTAGCGCTTATTCTTTGCCTGGGAGCAATATTGGGCAAAATACTGGAATCTAGCGGCGCCGCTGAAAAGATTGCGGTTACATTAATCCAACGCTTCGGAGAAAAGAAAATTCAATGGGCAGTATTATTAACGGGTTTTTTGATCGGAATACCGCTTTACTATAATGCCGGGTTTGTAATTTTGGTTCCGCTGATTTTCATGCTGGCCAAAAAAACAGGATGGCCCCTTTTGTACATCGCCATACCTATGGCAGCCTCGCTCAGCACCACTCATTGTTTCCTGCCGCCCCATCCCGGTCCGGTGGTATTGGTGAATGCTTTTAATGCCAACATCGGGCAGGTATTGGTTTACGGCGTTGTCTTAGCCATTCCGGCTGTTATTGTTGCAGGCCCATTGCTTGGAAAAGCTGTTCGGCGTGTGAGCCCTGCTCAGGTTAAAGCGCAGGAAACGGTAGTGACCACAACGCAGAGCGTATTGCCGGGTACTTTCAGCAGCTTTTTTATAGCACTGTTACCGGTTTTACTGATCACGATATCCGTGATCGCACAAACTTTTTTACCGAACAACACGTTAAAACAGGCATTGCTTTTTGTGGGCGACTCCACCATAGCACTGTTTATCTCCGTTTTAACGGCCATGTATTTTCTGGGGATCCGTAAAAATCATGCCATGCCTTCCATTATGAAATGGCTTCAGGAGGGTATTACCGGTATAGCTATGATCATGCTGATCATTACTGCCGGCGGTGTGTTCAAGCAGGTACTGCAAGACAGTGGAACCGGGGCTTTCATAGCCTCTTTTAGCAGCAAATGGCAGATGCCTCCGTTAATATTCGGATGGCTGGTGACTGCTTTATTGCGGGTTACCATTGGCTCTGCAACAGTCGCTGCCATCACTGCTGCAGGTATTGTTGCACCATTGGTAGGGCCGGGAATGACATCGCCGGAGCTGATGGTGCTGGCTGTTGGAAGCGGCAGCGTATTTGGCTCTCATATCAACGATTCGGGATTCTGGATGTTCAAGGAATTCTTTGGCCTTACTTTAAAGCAAACCTTTTTTTCCTGGACTGTAATGGAGACATTGATTTCCTTGTTTGGCCTGGCCGGTGTGCTGCTGCTGAATATTTTTATAGCCTGATGTACAATTTAAGCGGGGCGGGAAAAAGTGAAATATTGCCATAATAAATAAAAGTCAAAGATACTTTTATTTTCTGCGTACGTTGGTTGTCATAGTGAATGATCAATAAATCGTGTCAAAAAGAATAATAATGAGTCAAAATTTGTCTAGGTTCTTAACCGCCTGTTGTGCGCGGCTGGCGAAACTATGTGTAGCTGCTATGCTTATGGTTACACATCCGGTAATGGCCCAAAACTATCCACCGTCCTGTGTGGTAACAATGCCCTACAGTAATGCCTATTTTCAGGCAGGTACCGATGTGTTGATAAAAGTGTATGCGACGGATTTTGGTAAAACGGCTCATAACGGAACCGTGCAGTTTGTAGAGTTTTATAACGGTGATCAGCTTTTAGGTAAGGCCGATCAGCATAAAGATCATACCTATACTTTCCTATGGTCCAAATTGCCGGCGGGCAATTACACGATTAAAGCAAAAGCCACTAACAGCAGCGGTGTATCTTTTACTTCGGTTGGGGTAGTGGTAGCCGTGGGTAATGATAAAGTGGTGCCTGCGGGCTTAAGTGCCGGCAGGGGTAAATACCTGGCGAATATTTATCAAAGGAGTGATGAGCAAGGGTATGACAACTATTGGAACGGTGTTACGGCTGAAAATGCCTGCAAATGGGGCACTATAGAACCGGTTCGGGGAGCATATAAATGGGATGGTGCCGACAGGGCTTACCAGTATGCAGTAGCCCGTAATATGGTATTCCGCTATCATGCCGGCGTTTGGGCCAGCCAATACCCTCAATGGTTACTAACGCTTTCTAAAGAGGAAGCCAGGGCAGAA
>JBQGCI010000363.1:0-5824 GCA_052038405.1 Acinetobacter pittii | reverse complement strand
ACCTCTGTCTGTATTGGGTTGCGGACCCATACCTATATTAATGATACCGCCCTTCAACAGGTCGAAATGTTCGAGGTAGTTTTTAGAACTGGCCTTTCCATTGACAGATACAGACTGTACATAGCGGTTGCGGGCACTGTTTTGTGCAGCATTAATAATAAGTTTCTTACCGTTTTCAAAAGTCACTTCAGCCTTCTTAAATAAAGGGGTACCCAAAACATATTGGGTGCTGGCCGGCGTTACAGGATAAAAGCCCAGGGCTGAAAATACATACCAGGCCGAAGTTTGTCCATTATCCTCATCTCCGCAATAACCATCAGCAGAAGGGTTGTATAATTTATCCATCACTTCCCGTATCCAATATTGAGACTTCCAGGGTTGCCCTGCGTAATTATATAAATAAGTCATGTGCTGGATGGGTTGGTTTCCATGTGCATATTGCCCCATGTTCGTGATCTGCATTTCTCTCATTTCATGTATCACTGAACCGTAGTAAGAGTAATCGCCGAAATCCGGCGGCATTACAAATACCGAATCCAGCATCCGTACAAACATTTTGTCGCCGCCCATCAATTGCTTCAGGCCTTCTATGTCCTGGAACACACTCCAGGAGTAGTGCCAGCTATTCCCCTCGGTAAAGGCACCGCCCCAGGAGTACGGATTGAAAGGCGTATGAAAACTGCCATCCTCATTTTTAGGGCGCATGAGCAGGGTTTGCGGATCAAACAATTTTTTATAATTCATGGCGCGCTTTTTATAAACATCTGTTTCTATTGCCGGCTTACCCAGGGCCTTACCAAAAGCATAAATAGCATAGTCGTCATAAGCATACTCCAACGAACGGGCCACATTCTCGCTTATCTTAACATTATTGGGCACATAACCCAGGCGGTTATAATATTCCACACCCCGTCGCCCCGTAGCCTCGGGGCCTTCGTTATTAGCGCCATGCACCAGCGCCTGCCAAAGGGTTTCAGCATCGTATCCACGCAATCCTTTTAAGTACGCCTCAGATACGACAGATGCGGAATTGTTACCCACCATTACCGCCCGGTATCCCGGCGATGACCACTCGGGCAACCAACCGCCTTCTTTAAAATCGCTGATTAGTCCCTGCTGCATTTCTTTCGCAATGGAAGGATAGACAAAGTGAAGGAATGGGTATAATGCCCTGAAGGTATCCCAGAAACCGGTTCCCGCGAATTTATAGCCGGGTTCTGTTTTACCCGTATAGGGACTATAATGCACGATCTTGCCGGTTGCATCTTTTTCGTACATTTTTAAAGGAAAAAACACCATCCGGTAAAGACATGAGTAAAAGGTGCGCATTTGCTCTTCAGTGCCGCCAGACACTTTCACGCGCCCCAGTATTCTATTCCACTCTCTTGCCCCGTTTGCTTTAACCGTCTCGAAATCCTTGCTGCCTATTTCTGATTTCAGATTTAACTCCGCCTGTTCGAAGCTGATAAAAGATGATGCCATTTTAGCATTCACCACATCACCACGTTTCAATCCTTTAAAACCTATAACAGCCCCGGCGTGCTTACTTTTCATTTCTTCCCTCTCTGAAAAACTGTCCTCATCCCAGGTTGCTTTATAATCAAATTTCTTATCGAACTGGATAACAAAATAGTTTTTAAAGTTCTCCCCTACACTACCGCTATTGCGGGTGCTATAGCCGATAATCTTATTTTCAGATGGAATGATCTTCACATAAGAACCTCGGTCAATCGCATCTACAATTATATAGGCGTTATCAGTTTGCGGAAAAGTGAAACGAAAACGTGCAGCCCGTTCCGTGGGAGCGATCTCTGTGGTAACATCGGCATCGGCCAGGTACACTTTGTAATAATGCGGCTGCGCTATTTCTGCCTTATGAGAGAACCAACTGGCCCGGTCCTGCTCTTTAAAGCGCATTTTACCGGTAACCGGCATAATAGCAAAGTAGCCATAATCATTCATCCACGGGGATGGTTGGTGCGTTTGTTTAAAACCGGTTATTTTATCATCCTGGTATTTATAAGCCCATCCGTCTCCCATACGACCGGTCTGCGGCGTCCACAGGTTCATACCCCAGGGCATACCGATAGCGGGATAGGTGTTGCCATTGGAAAGTTCGAATTTAGACAGTGTTCCCATTAAGGGGTTTACGTAATGGACAGGATCCTGCGCTTTAAGCATATAGGTGGAAAAAAGGAGGACTGCAGCTATTAATTTTACGGACAGTTTCATCGGTCTGTTTTTTTTATGTTCACTATTAATATTCGGCAATATCATTATGCCAATAAATGTGGTTTTTCCCTGAAGGTCTTCCAAAGCAATTCTCCAAATAAGGTGTTTGCCCAAGCAAACCATTCGCGGGTAAATTTTTTAGGATCATCTTTATGAAAGGACTCGTGCATAAAGCCCGTGCCTCCATGTGTTTTCCTTAATGTATCAATACTCCATTTAATTTCTTTTTCGTCTTTAGAAGTAAGCGCTTTGATAATGATACTCATGGGCCATACCATATCCAGTCCCACATGCGGTCCGCCAATACCTTCCGCCTGTGTACCCTTAAAGAAAAAGGGATTGTCTGCAGACCATACGTAGTTACGGGTATTTTTGTAAACAGGATCTGACGCAGCAAGGCCACCCAGGTAAGGCATAGCGAGTAAGCTCGGCACATTGGCGTCATCCATTAAATTGTAACTACCAAATCCATTTACCTCAAATGCATAAATTTTTCCAAAAGCGGGATGTGTGGTAATAGCATATTTTTTCAATGCAGCATCCACCTCATTAGCCAGAGCCGTCAACTCTGCCGCTAACTTATTGTCCTTTGAAATTGTATGCACCATCTCAGATGCCTGTTTCAGGCTTGTTACAGCAAAAAAATTAGATGGTATAAGATAAGAATACACGGTTGCATCGTCGCTGGGCCTGAACATGGAGCAAATCAAACCGTTGGGCCTGGCAGGATAGCCGTAGCCATTCATAGGCACGCCGTCGGTTGCAAACTCTGTTTTTCTTTGGAACTTGTAGGGTCCTAAATCGTTTTTACGTTGCTGCTCCTTAAACGTTCTCAGGGTGAGCTGTACCGATTCCTTCCAATCATTGCCGAAAGGTGTTGCGTCTCCTGTAGCCTTCCAATAATGATACGCTAACCTAACGGGGTAACACAACGAATCTATTTCCCACTTCCGCTCATGTACACCAGGTTTCATATCGGTAATATCCGATTCCTTCCATTTGCTCACTTTGCTTTCCTCGTTATAAAATGCATTCGCATAAGGATCTTTGAGAATAAACTCAACCTGCTTATTAATAACGCCGGCGATCAGTTTTTGAAGGTTTTTATCCTGCTTTGTAAATTGAAGATAAGGAAACACCTGCGCCGAACTATCTCTTAGCCACATGGCATCAATATCCCCGGTAATGACATAAGTATCGGGCTTCCCGTTTTTTTCGCTATAAAAAACGGTGGTATCCAAAGTATTGGGGAAACAGTTATTAAACAGCCATCCCAATTCCTTGTTCTTTACTTTCGATTGAAAAGCTTTGATGGCATTTTCAATCACATCACTTTTAAAATGTCTTTTCGACACAGACCACCGGACTTCTGGGAAGCTTTGTGTGGTTTGTGCAAAAGAAAACTTGTTCAGTGCCAGGCCCGCGCCCAGCACACTCGTATTTTGAAGAAAGGTTTTACGATTCATATCGATCTTTTTATCGGTTATTATTGTAGTATCAATTCCAGAGTAAGGCTGCCCCAAATACACCTGCGCTATCACCTAAAACAGGTTTACGTATCGGTGTAGTGAGCTGCCCGTTATTAAAAATATACTTTTTTATGCGTTCATACCCTTCGGTATAGAGCAAATCGATGTTACCCACGCCACCCCCGATTATTATCAGCCCCGGATCAACAATATTAATTACCGAGGATATAGCTTTTCCGTAGTTTTCTAATAGCCGCTCTACGACAGCGCTTGCATGCACATCCTGATCAGACAGGTGCCTTTCTACAATAAGATGCAACTTCAAAGGCGTGCCGCTCAGCTTTGCATAGGCACGCTCCAATGCCGGACCGGAGATCACCATTTCCACACAGCCCTTTTTATTACAGTAGCATAATTCGCCATTCTCTTCCAATATATTGTGGCCCCATTCGCCGCCGATGCCATGATGTCCATTGATTATCTTTTGGTTTACCACCAAACCGCCACCAACGCCCGTGCCCATAATAATGCCCCAAACCACTTCTGCATGGGGATAATCTTTACCAGCACCCATTAAAGCCTCTGCCAGGGCAAAACAATTGGCATCATTGGCAAGCCTTACGGGCATTTGTAGTAATTGCTCTAAATCCTCCTGCATCCGCCGTCCGTTCATACAGGTGGTATTGCAGTTTTTCATGGTTTGCGACTCGGGCTCCAGCACACCAGGCGTAGCCAACCCGATCCTGGCAGGCCATTCCCCTACATTTTGGGCCACCTGCTCCATCAGCTTTTTTATCTGTGAAAGAATATGATCATATCCGTTTTCAGCTTCGGTAGGTATCCGTTGGCGTTCAATTACCAATAAGCTTTCCGCATCCAATACGGCACATTCGATCTTCGTACCGCCCAAGTCAATGCCCCAAATTTTCATACATATTTTATTTACCAGTTAGTTGATATTAATTCGTTTCGATAATCAATTCTTTGCCCTGCTGTAACAGTTTATGTTTTATAAAGTATCCTTCTATCTTTTGTCCGCCATAAGCAATTTTCTTTATTCCCGCTCCGCTGCCTCGTTTAGTAATGGTAAACTTTGTACCATGCAGGTTAAACCGTACTTTATCGAACAAGGGCACCGTTACCAGGTACTCGGCATCTGCCGGTGAATAGGTATACAGCCCCAATGCATTCATCACATACCAGGCAGACATCTCGCCCGCGTCATCCATTCCGGCATAGGCCAGCCGCTCCGGCCCCATGCGATAATATTTACTCATGATGAGGTTCAATATTTTTTGAGCTTTCTCCTGTTTGCCAACAAAATAATACAGGTAGGGAGAACTATGCCCGGGCTGGTTACCATGACAATACTGCCCTATAAATGTGGTCAGGTTATGCGCTTCATATCCTTTCCAGGGAATACTGAATAGGGAATCGAGCTTTCTTTCGAAGGCCGCCTTGCTGGGATACAATGCAACCAATGCTTCCGGGTTGTGCGGCGCGAAGAAGGTTGATTGCCAGCCATTGGCCTCCCGGTACATATATTCAAAATAGGGCTGCTCAGGGTTAAAGGGTGTAATCCATTCACCATTTGCCAAACGCCCCCTCATCAGCTGTGTAGCCGGATCAAAAAGATGTTTGTAACTATCTGTACGTTTCATTAAAGCCTGGTAAGTTTTGGTATCGCCTAATGCTTTAGCTAATAAAGCCGTTGCGTAATCATCGTAAGCATATTCCTGGGTTTTGGTAACTGCCGCCTTGGCAACCGTTTCTAACCTTGGCTCCTTCACATCCATCTCCGAAATCCAACCTCTTTCCATATACTCTTTCAGGTGTGGACGCCCACCCTTACCATCCACAAATGCATTATTCAGTAACAGTTGGTAGGACTTTTTTACATCAAAATTTTTGATGCCGCGCAGATAGCTCCCCGCTACGAAAGCAGAAGCATGATCTCCATGAAAAAAAGTGGGCATAAAGCCTTTGATGGCTCCCCGGTCGGTAATGGATTTAATAACATCAGCTGCCACATCCGGAGAAATCATGCCCAGCAATATCAGTTTATTGCGGTAGTCATCCCAAAATGAAGGATCGCTGAAATACCTGAAACCCTTGTTTACCTT
>JBQGCI010000362.1:0-17113 GCA_052038405.1 Acinetobacter pittii | reverse complement strand
TTATAAGATCGTCTGCTTCCTTAGGTCCCCAGCTACCGGCTTTGTATTTTTTCATATCGCCCTTCTCTTTGCTCCAGGCATTTAATACCGGCATCACGATACTCCAGGCGGCTTCCACCTGGTCGGCACGCATAAACTGCGTAGCATCTCCTTCCAGTGCATCCAGCAGTAAAGTTTCGTAAGCTTCGGGCGCTTCTTCAATAAAAGAATCGTGATAGCTAAAGTCCATTTCCAGCGGCTTTAATTTCATCTCCAGTCCGGGTACTTTTCCTTCAAAAAGCAGGCTTATTTTTTGCTCGGGCTGAATGCTGATGATGAGGCGGTTGGGTACCACATCATCTTTAAATATTTTATGCGGGCTGTCTTTAAACTGCACTACAATTACCGAAGATTGCTTCTCCAGGCTTTTACCCGTACGCAGGTAAAAGGGAACGCCTTTCCAGCGCGGATTATCAATCCATACTTTCATGGCTACATAGGTTTCTGTAGAAGAGTTGCGGGCTACGTTGGTTTCTTCCTTATAACCCGGCTGCTCTTTGCCCTGCACCTCGCCCCTGGTATATTGTGCGCGTATTACATCCTGTACCGCTGTTGCAGTGGTAAAAGGACGTACTTTTTTCAGAACCTTCACTTTCTGCTTCCTGATGTCTTCAGCATCGTAGTTACCCGGGCATTCCATAGTCACCAGCGAGAGCAGTTGCAGCAGGTGGTTCTGCACCATATCTCTCAACGCCCCGCTTTTATCATAGTAGCTGCCACGGGTACCAACGCTTACACTTTCGGTAACGCTGATCTGCACCTGGTCAATAAACTTGCTATTCCATAGCGGTTCGAAAATATAATTGGCAAAACGGAAGGCGGCAATGTTCTGTACTACTTCCTTCCCCAGGTAATGATCGATGCGGTAGATCTGGTTTTCGTAAAAGAGCTTGTTAAGCAGGTTGTTCAAACCTTTGGCCGATGCGAGGTCGGTTCCAAACGGCTTTTCTACCACGATGCGGTCTTTATCTCTTTGCGAGGCAATATTATGCCGGGCCACGCTGTTGGAAATAACTTCTATAAAGCCGGGCGCCACCGAATAATATAAAAGCCGGGTAGCCCGTGTTTTCCATTTTTTATCATTCTCATCTAAGGTGGCCTTCAGCCGGGAATAGGTTTCATCAATCGTAAAATCTCCCTGGAAGAAATAGAGCTTATCGGTGAACTTTTTCCACTCGGCCGCTTTGGCTTTTCCTCTTCTTGAAAAACGATTCACCCCTTCCAGCATATGCTTTTCATAAGCGCCCTCGGGCAGTCCCTGGTAATGAACGCCGTAAATAGCAAAATTGTCAGGTAAGTAACCACTGATATATAAATTATAAAATGCGGGGATCAGCTTGCGCCAGGCCAGATCTCCAAAGCCACCGAAGATGACAATATTAGCTGGTATGTTTTTTTTTCGCATAGTGATGAGTGTGCTGTTTTTCTTAATAATAAATACGGGCTAAGAAGGCTGGTATCCGCTATGATCCATGAACCATGGTCTGTCTAAGAAGCGGGTGTCCAATCTGTATGAAAGGCGCCTTCCTTATCGATACGCTCGTAAGTGTGGGCTCCGAAATAATCACGTTGGGCCTGTACCAGGTTGGCCGGCAGTCTTTCCTGGACGTATGCGTCAAAATAACTCAATACGGCAGAAAAAGCCAGTGCAGGAACGCCCGCATCCATTGCCGTTTTGAGGAAGTTGACCAGGCCGGGTCTTTTTTCTTTTAACAGCGGCACAAATACCGGTGAAGCAATAACATTCTTCAATGCAGCATCTTCAGCAAAAGCTTTATAAAGATCATTCAACATGAGCGAGCGGATAATACATCCGGCGCGCCACACTTTAATGGCCGTGGGAATAGGAATGTCGTACTTATAAATAGAAGAAGCTACCGAAAGCAGTTCGAGGCCCTGCGCATACGCCATCATAAAACCAAAATGCAATGCATCGCGACAGTCTTTCTTTAAAGCTTCCACATCTACCCCGGTTTTTTTATTCTGATGATGGTATAACCGGGCAAACTCTGTGCGCTCTTCTTTGAGGGCAGACAGGTAACGCATGGATACCGAAGTATCAATAGTGGGAAGCGGCACATTTAATTCCAGCGCGCTTTGGGAAGTCCATAACCCGGTGCCTTTTTGTTTGGCTTTATCCAGGATCATATCTACCAGGTCGTTACCGGTTTCAGGATCTTTTTGTTTAAATATATCCGCCGTTATTTCAATCAGGAAAGATTGCAGCTCGCCCTTGTTCCAGGTATCAAACAATTGATGCAGTTCTGCATTCGATACCCCTTCATTGCTTAATAACCCGTACACTTCGCTGATCATCTGCATAACGGCATACTCAATTCCGTTATGTACCATTTTTACATAATGCCCTGCAGCGCTGTTACCCATGAAAGCCACACAGGGCTCTCCGTCTGCTTTTGCGGCGATAGCCTCCAAAATATCCTGCACCAGCCGGTAACTTTCCTCGTTACCACCGGGCATCATGCTGGGGCCAAACCTCGCTCCGTCCTCGCCGCCCGATACACCCATTCCTATAAAATGGATACCTGAATTTTGTAAAGCAGCGTATCTTCTGTCCGTATCAATAAAATGGGAGTTGCCCCCGTCTATTAATATATCGCCCTTTTCCAGGTTGGGCAGCAATTCATCAATTACAGCGTCTACAATTTTACCTGCAGGAACCAGGAACATGATAATACGTGGGGTACGAAGGCTTTTGATCAGATCTGCCGCCGAGGAAACTGTCATCACCGGCCGGTCACCGGCTTCCTCCTGCATGCGCCGCGTTTGCTCTTCACTACGGTCGTAACCACATACTTTAAACCCATGATCTGCAATATTTAAAACAAGATTGCGGCCCATCGTACCCAGGCCGATCATTCCAAAACGTGCGTCCATAAAGAAATTTTTTTAAAGATAGGATTGCATTAATGAAATCTTAAAATATTATTGATTGTTCACACAATTTTAAAGCCTTGTTGGCGTTTTACGATGAATTTCGTTACTTTCACATTACGAACGGATATATTTATTAAGAACCATTTTTAGTTAAAGAAAAGATCTGTACACGATGTTTATCAAAAAAGCATTACCGGCTTTGGCATTGTTGGCTTTGTGCGCCTGTGGCAATAAGCCGCCCCAAAAAACCAATGTTCTCAATAGAAATCCTCCTAAAAATACCGGTACAAAGCCTTCGCCCGGCAATCCGCCCAACCAAACCGTTTTTACAAAGCCGGAACAGGTTACCAGAAATAATCAGCAAAATAATACGCCGGAGGTTACCAACCGGCCTGAGCGGGAAAAGGAAACTTACGCGCCCCCGCCTCCCAGCAATGATGCCGCCGCGTATACGTATCGCTCTCCCCAATATTATAAACGCATTACCGATAGTATACAGTTTTATGCCAAACCTTCTTACGAAAAAACGGTGGATGAGATCATTAACCAGATAGCGAAAAATCCTGCTCAGAAAAAAAATCCGGCCGTAAACGCTCAATGGTATGCTTCGGTTAACTTCAATATCAGGAAGCCTAATTTCGTAGTATTACATCATACCGCACAAAATTCAGCAGAACAAACTTTATTTACTTTTTCTATTACCCGAACCCAAACCAGCGCTCACTATGTAGTAGGCCGTGACGGCGTGGTATACCAGATGCTCAACGATTATGTACGCGCCTGGCACGCGGGTAACAGCAAATGGGGCAGCATTACAGATATGAACTCCTGCAGCCTGGGTATCGAGATCGATAACAATGGTGAAGAACCTTTTTCCGACGCACAGGTTACAGCCCTCATCAAGTTGCTCAGTTATCTGAAAGATCAATACGGCATTCCTCAATCGAACTTTATCGCCCATTCCGATATTGCTCCCAGCCGTAAAAGTGACCCCAGCAAATATTTTCCGTGGAAACGCCTTGCCGATGCAGGTTTTGGCTATTGGTACGATACCTATAATATGCCAACGCCTCCTGCCGATTTCAATGCTTTATTGGCGCTACGGGTAATTGGCTATGATATCAGTAACCAGGCTTCTGCCATCAAAGCCTTTAAGCTGCACTATATTCAAAACGATATTTCGGGTACCCTTAACGATTATGATAAAAAAGTGCTGTATAGCCTGTACCGTAAATTTTAATTAGTAACAGGTCCTATCTATCCTCAACAGCATCCTTCTTCTTTGACAGCAATGATGCAGGGCAAATATCCCTGCTGAACATCATTGCGCAACATACAATGTGTATGTTGCACATATTACTTTAATTGCTATATTGCGCGGAGGCACAGCTTACGATGATTAGTGCACGTATTGGTAAAACACCTTCGGGTTAGCCGCGGGTTTATTAAAAAGAGATTTTAAAAATGACAGCAGAACATAAGAGGCTACAGGAGAATGCAAAAAAATCAGTACCCCTGGAGAAGTGGGGGCCTTATGTGAGTGAACGCCAGTGGGGTACCGTGAGGGAAGATTATAGTGAGTACGGAGATAGTTGGGGATACTTCCCTTTCGATCATGCCTATTGCCGGTCTTACTTCTGGGGTGAGGATGGCCTGGCCGGTATTTCAGATTACTTCCAGAACCTCTGCTTTGCAGTGGCATTATGGAACGGGAAAGACCCCATTTTAAAAGAGCGTTTGTTTGGTGTGGGCAACTATGAAGGTAATCATGGAGAAGACGTAAAGGAACTGTACTACTACCTGGATAATATACCCAGCCATTACTATATGGAGTACCTGTATAAATATCCGCAGCAGGCTTTTCCATACGATCAATTGAGAACAGAGAGCAAAAATCGCTCTAAAGAGGAGCCCGAGTATGAGATACTGGACACCGATGTATTTAAGGATAGCCGCTATTTTGACGTAAAAATTACCTATGCCAAAACCGATAGTACGGATATCGGGGTTAAAATAAGCATCACCAACCGGTATCAAAAAGCCGCTGCTATTACTGTATTGCCTACACTTTGGTTTTATAACCGCTGGACCAAGCATGGCAGTTTAAAAACAAAACCGAATTTTTCTCCTGCGGGAAAGAATACCGTTTTTGCAGAACATTCCAGATTGGGTAATTATTATTTTTATTACCAGGAGCCGGATGATGCCCTGTACACCGACAATGAAACCAATACCCAGATCGTAACCGGGCAGCCTAATGAAAGTATCTTTACAAAAGACGCTTTTCACCAGGCTGTGATTCATAAGACGCATGTGAATGAACTACGCCAGCGGAAGTCGGGCACCAAGTTTTCTCCGGTATACAACTATACGGTTAAGGCAGGGGAAACGATTGATATTTATTGCCGCCTTTCTGAAAAGCAGCAAAAAGATCCTTTTGATAGTGATTTTGAAAAACTATTTGAGAAAAGAAAGAAGGAAGCGGATGATTTCTACGCAGAAATATTTCCTAAAGGCGTAAAAAGTGACCTGGCTAAAGTGCAGCGGCAGGCGCTGGCAGGCTTGCTATGGAGTAAGCAATACTATCATTACGATATTGAAAAATGGTTGTCTCATTCTGATGGTATTGCCCAGCATAACGACCGCCGTAAAACCGGCCGGAATAACGATTGGAAACACCTGAAGAACCAGGATGTGATTTCGATGCCGGATAAATGGGAGTACCCCTGGTATGCCGCATGGGATCAAAGCTTTCAGTGTATTTCGATGGCCGTGGTAGACCCGGTTTTTGCAAAGAACCAGTTGCTGCTGTTAATGCGGGAGTGGTATATGAAACCCGATGGGCAGCTACCGTCTTACGAGTGGAATTTCAGCGATGTGAACCCGCCGGTACAGGCCTGGGCTGCTATGGAGATTTTTGAAATAGAAAGAAAGAAAACCGGCAAAGGCGATATCGACTTCCTCAAAAAAGTATTCCATAAGCTGCTGATCAATTTCACCTGGTGGATCAACCGTAAGGATCGCAAGGGGGATAACATTTTTGAAGGGGGCTTTTTAGGGCTGGATAATATTGGCGTGTTTAACCGCAGTTACCACGACCAGGGCGATATTCAGCTGGAGCAGGCCGATGGAACGAGCTGGATGGGCGTTTACGCCCTCAGTATGATGGATATGGCTTTGGAGATCGCTTTGGTAGACAGCAGCTTTGAAGATGCCGCCACCAAATTTTTCGAGCATTTTATTTTGATTGCGGAGGCGCTGAATGAACATTTCTTATGGAATGAGGAAGACCAGTTTTTCTACGATGTGCTGTGCATGCGCGATGCACCGCCACAGCCATTAAGAATACAATCGATAGTAGGCTTAACTTCTTTGTATGCGGTAACCACTATCCGGAAAGAGGTATTTGAAAAGTTACCCGACTTTGCCAAGCGGTTTGACTGGTACAAAAAATATCGTCTTAAAAATAACCGGTTCTGGCCTAAAGAGGAGCACAGCGATGGAAACGAGCTCCTGTTGTCAATGGTGCAAACAGACCGGCTGAAATCGATGCTGAAGCGTCTGTTTGATCAGCAGGAGTTTTTATCCGACGGGGGTATCAGGGCTTTATCGAAGTACCATGAAGCGCATCCTTACTCTGTGACCATCAATGGAGAGGTACATACCATTCAATATGATCCGGGAGACTCCACCTCTGATATGTTTGGCGGTAACTCCAACTGGCGGGGACCTGTGTGGATACCCATCAATTTCATCATCATTCAATCCATCAGGCGTTTAGGAAAATTTTACCACGATTCTTTAATGGTCGAATACCCAACGGGATCGGGAAACCAGATGAATCTTTTCAGCACTTCAACAGAGCTGGCAAAGAGGGTGATCAGTATGTTTGAGAAAGATAAAGAGGGCAACCGGCCTATTTACGGTCCCTATAACTGGTTTTACCGGCAGCCTGAAAACGAAGAGCTGATCCTGTTTTATGAATATTTTCACGGGGATACTGGCCGCGGCCTGGGCGCCAATCATCAAACGGGCTGGAGCGCCCTGGTGGCGGAACTGATAAGCGAACTGGCTGATAAAGCATAGTAACAGCGCACATCTTTAGAGCAAACGGTTGTGCATTATGCGCAACCGTTTGCTTTTTTGATACATTCTACCATAACTCCCCTTATTTTTATTACTTCATCATTATTTAAAATAGTTGTTTATGAGTGTAGTTCCACAGCCTGGTTTAAAAAGAAATTATATGGTTCCGCTGATCACGATCTGCGCCCTGTTTTTCATTTTCGGGTTTATTACCTGGGCGAATGGAACGTTGATCCCCTTTTTTAAGATGTCTTTTAGTCTTAGCGATGGAGCCGCTTTTTTAGTTGCTACGGCGTCTTATATGGCCTATTTTTTCCTGGCTATTCCTTCTTCATGGATACTGAAGCAAACAGGTTTTAAGAATGGAATTGTGTTGGGGCTTGTTGTGCTTGCTCTTGGCGGGCTGATATTTATTCCGGCCGCTAATTCACATTCCTTTGGCTTGTTTTTAACCGGCATATTTGTGCAGGGAGCTTCCCTGGCTTTGCTGCAAACGGCGGTAAACCCTTATTTATCTATCATCGGTCCTATAGAGAGTGCTGCTAAACGTATTAGTATGGCCGGCATTTGCAACAAGTTTGCAGGGATGATTGTGCCGTTTATAATGGGCGCTTTGTTCCTTAAAAATGCAGGCGAGGTAGAGGCGAAGATACTAGCTGCAACAGGGGATGCAAAACTGCAATTATTGAACGATGTATTATCCAGGGTACATACGCCTTACATCGTTCTGGCGGTTATTTTTATTTTATTTGCCTTTTTCATTAAGTTTGTGAACCTCCCTGAAATACAGCCGGAAGAAGATGTGGCTGATGAAGCCAGCGGCCAGGTCATTCACCATAAAAGTATTTTTCAGTTCCCGCATTTGTTTTTAGGTGCACTTTGCATATTTGTATATGTTGCAGCTGAGGTGATGGCGGGAGATATTATTGGTGTATATGGGAAAGAATTAGGTATAAGCCCGGATATCTCCAAATACTTTACCTCTCTTACGCTAACGGGTATGTTGATTGGTTATGTGATCGGTATTATAACGATCCCCCAATACCTTTCGCAACAAAAAGCACTCAGGATTTGTGCTCTTTTAGGAATTGTATTTTCTGTTATTGCTTACCTAAGCAGCGGTTATACCTCCGTCGTATTTATTGCTTTGCTGGGGCTGGCTAACTCATTAATGTGGCCGGCTATCTTCCCCCTGGGAATTAATCATTTAGGAAAATTTATCAAACTGGGTTCCGCTATTATGATCATGGGTATAGCCGGCGGTGCCATATGGCCATTGATATATGCCTGGTTAAAAGATACAGCGGGGCTCGATTTTCAGCTGGCATACTTTATAACGGTATTGCCCTGTTACCTATATATCTTATACTTCGCTGTTGCAGGTCACAAAGTAGGCCTCAACGGGAAATCGTAAGCGAAGAAATATTATCGCAGTAACAGCTCACAGGGTTTCAGCCCTGTTTGTTTTTTAAAGGCGGTGCTGAAGTGGGAAATAGAGGAATAGCCCAGTATCATAGATACATCCGTAACATTCAATCCCTTTTCATATAAAAGGTATTTGGCATGTTCCATGCGTTGGTTCTGGTAAAAATCGAAAATAGTGGTACCATACATCTCCTTGAATCCTTTTTTAAGATAGCACTCGTTCATGGCTACTTTACGGCTCAGGTCTTTGATGGTGATAGGCTGGCCAATGCTCTGGATTAAAATATCACGCGCCAGTGTTATTTTCTCCCTGTCCACATCGCTATTCAGGAAGCGGCAGGATAAAACCTCTTCTTTATCAGAGATCCAGTCCATACTGTATAACAGGAGCATTTGTAATTGGGCATTTACATAAATATTCTCCAGGCTACCGGTATATTTATGGTTCACCAATGCCTCAATAACATTGCGGGTTTTGCAGCAAAGCGGTATATTTTTCTGAAAAGAATCTTTTTTATTAAAACGTAATAATAAATCGGTAGCGGTGGCATTGGATTTATTGTTTACGAACTGGGAAAGCTGGGGTGCCGAATAATCAACCGCCACCACATCGTAAGAAGGAATGCTTTGCGCACAGGCTTTTGTGTTACCCGAAGTGCATTTTTGACAGGCATTCGTACTGCAGTACATATTTCCGGCAACACAAAATCTTAATGTAACGCCGTTTTCATCGCTGCTTTTACCTTTATAATCATAATTAACAATCCCGATATCTTCTGCACTATGAGTTTCATCGCGCATAAAACGCCTGATCGAGTAATGCACAGACCCGGGTATATGCTGCTCTTTACAAACCAAAGGTTGCATCCCGTTGAATGCTTGCGTCCATGAACCTGTGGCTGCTGTTATTTCTTCTTGCTTGCTCATTAAGTAGTGCAAAAATAATATTGTTTGTTAAAATATTCAACTAACGGCTATTAGTTATAAATTTGGAAGCTTTATCGGACTAAAAATAATAGCAGGATATTATCAAATCTTTAATTTTGCACGCCGCTGGAACGGTAAGGGCTAATAAGGGCGCCCGAACGGCCAAAAGAAAATTTTACAGTTTTTAATGATACATTTCAACTCATACATACATCCCGACGCTAAAGTTGCGACTAATGTTAAAATAGATCCTTTTACAGTTATTCATCCTAATGTAGAAATAGGGGAGGGCACCTGGATTGGCTCCAATGTTACGATACAGGAAGGAACCACCATCGGTAAAAACTGTAAGATATTCCCGGGTACTGTTATTGGTTCCGAACCGCAGGATAAAAAGTATGCAGGAGAAAAAACAACCGTAGAAATTGGCGATGACTGTGTTATACGCGAATTTGTTACCATCCACCGTGGTACCAGCGATAAATGGAAAACGGTGGTGGGAAAGGGCTGCTGGATATTAGCCTACAGCCATATAGGGCACGATTGTGCCATTGGCAATTATTGTACGTTGAGTAACAGTACCCAAATTGCTGGCCATGTGGTATTAGGAGATTATGTGGGTTTCGGCGGTGTGGTTGCGGTACATCAGTTTGTAAAAATCGGGTCGCATTCATTTATCAGCGGTGGTTCACTGGTAAGTAAAGATGTGCCGCCGTTCATTAAAGCTGCCAGGCAGCCTTTAAGTTATGCCGGCGTAAACTCGGTGGGTTTAAAACGAAGAGGTTACAGCATTGAGCAAATCAATCACATCCTGGATATTTACCGGGTTTTGTATAATAAAGGACTCAATGTTACGCAGGCTGTTCAGATATTGGAAGAAGAATTTCCGGTAACAGAAGAAAGAGACGAAATACTCACTTTTATCCAGGAAAGTACCCGTGGCATCATCAAGCGCTACAGCAAAGCCAATGGCGATGACGATTCAATTGCATAATGCCGGTAAACGTTATAACAGGGACTGGATCTTCCGAAGCCTCGACTATACTTTTCAGTTGGGGAAGCATTACGCGATAACGGGTCCCAACGGAAGCGGTAAAAGTACCCTGTTGCAAATTTTAAGTGGTGCTGTTTCCATTAACGAAGGCTCCTGCATTCACACATTTAAAGACGTTCCCGTTCCGGCAGAAAAAATATTTAACTATACTTCACTTTGTGCCCCCTATCTCGAGCTGGTGGAAGAGTTTACCCTCGCTGAGTTTTTAAGTTTCCACCAATCTTTTAAGCCATTTGTCAACGGCATGTCAGTTGGCGCGGTAGCAGAAGCGGTTCAACTGGCTCATGCCCGGCATAAAAAAATAAACGAATACAGCAGTGGGATGAAGCAACGGGTGAAGCTGGCCCAGTGCCTGTTATCAGACACGCCGCTGGTTTTATTAGACGAGCCCTGTACTAATCTCGACGCCGCGGGTATAGCATTATACAACCAGCTTATTAAAACCTATTGTTCGGGAAAGCTGGTGGTGGTAAGCAGCAACGATATCGCAGAGTACGGCTTTTGCGAAGAAGTGTTGGATATTACCCGTTATAAATAACTCCTGCAGCACGGATATGCGTATTTTGTAGTCATATTTCCGGCAGCATCAGCCTTTTACGCTTCGAATAAATTCTGATTGCCACCACCACTATTACGCAAATACTCAGGTCTACACTTCTGTTGAAGTCGAAGTATTTATTGAGGAGAATAAATGCCAGTCCCCCTGCAGCGCAGGCAGTGGCGTATAATTCGCCCTTACGCAGCAGCAGCGGGGGATATCCGCAAAATATGTCAGCAATCAATCCGCCGAAGGTAGCCGTTATGATGCCCATAATCAGGGAATAGAGGTTATTGGTACCGGTTTGGATGGCCACTTCTATGCCTGCAGCTGTAAAGAGACCAATACCCGCAGCATCTGTGAAAAAGATCGTTCTTCTGAAATTATTGACTTTATCTTTTACTAAAAAAGTGACAGCGGTGCCGGCGAATACCAGCCCGAAAGCAAGGTTATCGTTGATCCAGGTAAGGGGCCTTACCCCTAATAACAGATCCCGCAATGTACCTCCCCCGTAAGCGGATACAAAGGCTACTACCAATCCGCCAAAAATATCGAGTTTGGCGCCACGGGCTTTAAAGGCCCCGGCAAGCGCAAACATAAAAATACCCAAATAAGTGATGACAGTTAAGTAAGCCACGCCGCAAAATTAGAGTAGTCGCTGCTACAATACATCATCTCTTACCTGTTTTTACCCCAAGCTGCCGGAGACGGGCTGCTGATCTTTAAGCGGCTTTATCTAAATTTACTTTATAAAAACAAATACTTATGTCATCGGATGTAATACTTTTTGATGTTCAGGAGCACATAGCCGTACTTACCATCAACAGGCCCGATAAATTGAATGCATTAAACAGATCGGTGTTTGACGAATTAGACAGGTTAGTTGATACCGTTATTCAGCGACCCGACATCAGATCGGCCATTATAACCGGGGCGGGGGATAAGGCTTTTGTTGCGGGCGCTGATATCAGCGAGTTCAGCGGCCTTGATGCTGACAGCGGATCGGCGCTTGCCCGCCGGGGCCAGCTGGTATTTGATAAAATTGAAAACAGTCCCAAGATCATAGTAGCGGCGGTAAACGGCTACGCTTTGGGTGGTGGCTGCGAACTGGCGATGGCCTGCCATTTCCGCATAGCCGGCGACCATGCTAAATTCGGCCAGCCGGAAGTAAACCTCGGGCTGCTGCCAGGTTACGGAGGTACGCAGCGACTTACCCGGTTAATAGGCAAAGGAAGGGCTATCGAATTATTGGCCACAGGCAATATGATTGATGCGTTAACCGCCTTTAACTATGGCCTGGTAAACCATGTGGTTGACAGGAGTGAGCTGATTATCAAAGCGAAATCAATACTGGCTGTTGTTAATGCAAAAGCGCCGCTTGCAGTAGCTGCTTCTATTAAAGCTGCTCAGCAGGCTTACGACGATAATAAAGCCGGGTATATGACCGAGGCCGGATTATTTGGTGATCTGCTGCAGACAGCAGATTGCAAAGAAGGTGTCAATGCGTTTCTCGGGAAAAGGACGGCAGTATTCAAAGGCCGGTAACTGACACGCAGCAGGGCTCCTGTTTAAAAACTGGAATAGGATTTGCATGGTATGGTAAAACGCAACAGCAAGATGATGCCTATTCGCGACAATGGATGCTATTGCTTCACCTTTGAGACTATCGATACAGTGGACATTTTCACAAAAACGATGTATAAGCAGATCATCGTACATAGCCTGAATCACTTCATTGATAGCAAGGGTCTGATAGTGTATGGATGGTGCCTCATGTCGAACAAATTATACTTTATCGGCCAGTCGCTGGAAAATATTTCTCTAAAGGAACTGAGAGATGATTTTGTTGTGTTTACTTCCCGCAAAATAGTGGAAGCTATTCAAAGCGATCCCAGTGAGCGTAATACCTGGCTCTTAAGTCACTTTCATACAACCCGGGCTGACGATGGAAACCCGGCGCAGCAATCCTGCTGGGGCGATATCAATACAACGGCCCAGATAGATATGAAACAGCCTCAGAATATGGCGGAGCAGCTGGAGTTTATACATAGCCTACCCGTGAAAGAAAGGGTTGTGCAATATTCATCTGATTATATTTATAGTTCATCCCGCGATTATACTGGTATGCCGGGGTTGGTAAAGATCACCAAACCGGCTACGGTAGAGAGCGAGCTTTACGAAATTGAAAGCCGGAAGAATGGTTTTCGCACCAACTACAACCAGCAATAGGCAGTTATGCCTTGTTAAAATTGTTGATAGCCGGGTAACTGCTCCGGGGCATGTAATATATTTGTACCCGTACCATGCCGCGTAAAAAGAAATATAACTACAATAATATTAAACTGGTTGTTTCCGTATTTTTCATAGTTGCATTAGTGGTGGGGCTGCTTCAATGGATCAACTCTCAAAAAGTGAAATTTGTACACTACGAAGCATTCGGCATCGATATGACGGTTGCATTCTCCATTCACGGCATTGATGTATCGAGATACCAGAAAAAAATTGCCTGGCGGGGTGTAAAAGAGATGAATGTAGCTAATATCCAGCTCAATTTTGCTTTTATAAAAGCTACAGAAGGGGTAACCTTAACCGACAAGCAGTTTAAGTATAACTGGCGGCAATCAAAAAAACATGAAGTGCCCAGGGGCGCTTATCATTTTTTCGTTCCCAGCCAGGACCCTGTGAAGCAGGCTGAGTATTTTATTTCGCGCGTAAAGCTGGAAACAGGCGACCTGCCCCCGGTGCTGGATGCAGAAGTAGCGGGTATATTGCCGGTAAATGTATTTCGGGCGCGTATACGGGCCTGGCTTGATATAGTGGAGGCGCATTATAAAGTGAAGCCCATTATTTATACCAACGCCGCTTTTTACGAAAAATATATGGGCCCTGAGTTTAATGAATATCCCTTATGGGTAGCCCATTATTACGAACGCAAAAGCCCCCGCATCAGCCGCCCCTGGACCTTCTGGCAGCACAATGATAAGGGGAATGTGAACGGCATTGATGCCAAAGTGGACTTTAATGTATTTAATGGCGATATTATAGCCTTCAATATGTTACTGATTAAATAATTACTTTTTTCGACCCGGGTAAACGGAAACGCCCACAGACATCAGGAAGTTTCTTGACTGTACATTATAAGTCTTCAGGTCGGGATAGTCGTCATTGCCCGATTTTTTGCCCGTAAAAGGGTCGCTGGCAAAATTGAATCCAAAATCAAGCTTCAGCCAATCATTATTTTTAAAACCGCTTTGCAGGAGTATGGAGGGCTCAAACAAGCCAAACGTCCGGGTTCGGGCATCCTTATACCCTAATAGTAATTCCTCCTCACTGGTGTAACTGGTACTGATATTATTCAGCTTCAGCAAAGAAAACCTCGGCGCAACCGACAGGCGTATATAATCATTAAAGAAGAAATTAAAAGAAGGATGAAAGAAATACTTGAAGGTTTGGGCATCATAGCGCCTGAACCGGCTGGTATCAGCGGGATTCACTAAATCAGTGGAAGACATTTTACCAAAACCCACGCCCACCACACCATTAAAATAAACCTTTTCACTTCTGCCCATTGCAGTAAAAAAACCTGCGCCAATATCGAACATATGCCGTTTGTATCTTACGTCGGTTCTACGGTCCATATTAGACAGATCATCATTTTTAAAACGATCTTTTTCATTACGGTAGTTACCACTGGCTGTCAGCATGAAATGATTGGTTACCGCCACTGCAACCTGCCCGTCCAATCCTGCCGAATGACCCAATGACTCATCGTTGTCATCATTGTCGATACCTGAGAATATTTTGGCCGGGTTGGCAGCTCCCGCTGCAGATATCTTAAAATCTCCCTGTTGCCTGAGAAAAGCTGCATTATATACCGACGGCGAGTTGATATAACGTGGGTTGGTGCAGGCTGCTAAAATAAAAACACTCAATACCGGTAGTAAGCGGAGGTTGTAATTTTTCATATAAAAGTTTAAATGGATAAAGGGGGAAGGAAAGCATTTAAGCCCGCTCTGGTTCCATCCTCCGGCGATAATTAAATCATGTCGATCGGCTACTCTTCCCATTCTCCGGCTCCCATCCTGATAACTTCATAAGCATCATCAACACAATTAATAATGGTGGAGGGTTCGCTGCCGCCAATACCCCCGTCTACCACGATGTCTACCAGGTTTTTATATTTTTCATAAATAATCTCGGGATCTGTATAGTCTTCTACAAATTCACCCGGGAGCGTGGTACTTAAAATAGGATGTCCCAGTTCTTTAACCAGCTCATGTACGATTTTATTGTCGGGTACTCTCAGCCCGATAGTATCTTTTTTACTCTGCAGTATTTTAGGTACCTGTTTGCTGGCGGGTAAGATAAAAGTGTAGGGCCCGGGGAGATGTTCTTTTAAGACCCTGTAAGTGGTATTGGATATTTGCCTGGCAAAGTCGCTCAGGTGGCTCAGGTCGCAACATACAAAAGACAGCTGTGCTTTTTTAGGATCTATCTGTTTAATGCGGCAGATCTGCTCAATAGCCCTGGTTTGATAGATATCGCAGCCCAAACCATAAATAGTGTCGGTAGGGTACACAATAATACCGCCATTGCGCAGGGTGGCTGCTACCTGTTTAATCAGGCGTTCCTGCGGGTCTTTGGGGTGGATACGGAGTAACATGTATCAAAGTTAAAAAGTTTACAGGTTTAAAAGTTGATAAGTGTGGTTTCTTATCTAAATACTCCCTGTTAACCCTGTCTGCCGCCAGGCAGGCTATAAACCTTAAACTTATTAACTTGCTTAGGCCACCGTCCAGGTTTCTTTGCCTCTCAATAAAGCATTCAGATCGGGAGCTTTTCGTGCGATGGCATCTTCCAGCTGCAGGCTCATCATTTCTTCGTAACAGGGGCGGTCTGTTTCGTAAAATACCCCGAATGGTCTTGGTAAATGGCCTTCAATGGAGGGATCATCAAAAATGCGGGTCAGTATCTGTGCTTTGTAAATGTCCTGCTCGTCGTGTATCCAAAGGTCATCTGCACTATACCCTTCGCCAATAGTTACAACCTGGGGTTTAAATCCGTCCAGTCGTAAACCTTTATTGCCTTCGGCTCCAAATATCAGCGGTTTGCCCTGTTCCAGGAATAAGGTCTCCACCGGCTTGGTACTCTTTTCTGTAAAAATTTCGAAAGCGCCGTCGTTAAAGATATTACAGTTCTGGTAGATCTCGAGGAAAGACGCCCCTTTATGTCCGTTAGCCCTTAACAGCATGGCCTGCATGTGTTTGGGATCGCGATCCATGGTTCTGGCCACAAAAGTAGCGTCGGCCCCTAATGCCAGGGCAGCCGGGTTAAAAGGATGGTCGATACTGCCAAAAGGGGTCGACTTGGTTATTTTATTTTCTTCGGAAGTGGGAGAATATTGACCCTTGGTTAAACCATAGATCTGGTTGTTGAAAACCAACAGGTTGACGTCGAAATTGCGCCTTAAAAGATGGATGGTATGGTTACCGCCAATACTTAAACTGTCTCCGTCGCCGCTTACGATCCATACGCTTAGTTCGGGCCTCGAGGCCTTTAAGCCACTGGCGATAGCCGTGGCACGGCCGTGGATGGAGTGCATGCCGTATGTATTCATATAATAGGGAAAGCGGCTGCTGCAACCGATACCCGATATAAATACGATATTTTCTTTTGGAATACCCAGGCCCGGCATAATACGCTGAACCTGTGCTAATATAGAGTAATCGCCGCAACCGGGGCACCACCTTACTTCCTGGTCGGTAGCGAAATCTTTTGCTGTTAATGTGGGCGCTAAAACTTCTGACATCTTTTTTTAAAATCGAGTGCAAAGGTACGATTAAACAGGGGATTGTAGGCAGGCTTGACAATTGCGTGACTGTTTTTGTGTAAATTGCTGTATGCTAAGGAAAAAACTATTTTATGTGATGCTGGTAATCGGCTGTTTGCTGATGGTGGGATTTGTAAGCATTCGTGAACCCAAAGAACGGAACCTGAAGGTATTACCCGGCGATATCAGTAATGAAAAACTGGATAGCCTGATGATGACGTATAATAAGGGGCTGGGCGTAACCTGCGATTTTTGCCATGTGCAGGAAATTAAAGACGGAGACACCAGCCTGAACTTCGCGTCAGATGATAACCCGGTC
>JBQGCI010000361.1:0-8080 GCA_052038405.1 Acinetobacter pittii | reverse complement strand
TGGGGCTCGGTATGTTCCTGATTGGGTGGTCTTTAAAAGGCTTAACTGCAGACGACCGGCTACAGATTACCCATGCCCTGGAAAAAGGACGATACTGGCTGATTGCCCCCGGTATCGCGGTTAACATATTCAGCCACTGGTTGCGCGCCTTACGTTGGCGGCTGATTATCCAACCTCTTGGTTATAACCCTTCAAAGATCAATACTTTTTTTGCGGTGATGACGGGCTACCTGGCTAACCAGGCTGTCCCCCGCCTGGGCGAAGTATTGCGCTGCAGCACATTAACCCGTTATGAAAAAATACCCCTGGACAAACTGGTAGGCACCGTAATACTGGAGCGGCTGGTAGACACCCTCTGCCTTTTTGCGGTTTTCCTGCTGGCTTTAGCTTTACAGCCTGATCTCTGCCAAAACATTCTTACTACTTTTTTCCCTGCCCAACCGGAAAGTGATAGCCCGGGGCTTTTATTTTATATAGGCCTTGCCTTTGGGGCGCTGATGGTGCTTATATTCTTATGGATGCTGATCGCCCGAAAAAAGCTATCCGACCTGGCCGCCCCGGTTAGAAAAATAAGTCTTCATATCTGGCAGGGCTTTATTTCCATTCGTGCCTTGAAAAAGCGTGCCGCTTTTGTATGCTTAAGCATTGCTATCTGGATGCTGTATACTGCCAGCGTTTATATTGGTTTTCTGATGCTGGAAGCCACCTTGCACTATGGCCTTAAAGAAGCTTTAACGGTATTATGTGCCGGCACGCTTGCTATGGCTGCCACGCCCGGTGGTATCGGCGCCTACGCCTTCCTGGTACAAAAAACCATGACGATCTACCAA
Organism: Acinetobacter pittii; assembly: GCA_052038405.1. GTDB lineage: Bacteria > Bacteroidota > Bacteroidia > Chitinophagales > Chitinophagaceae > Niabella. The sequence continues at coordinate 7,250 of JBQGCI010000361.1, read as the reverse complement.
CTGAGTACTGGCCTGGGCCTGGCTTTGGGCTGGCTGCTATGGCTACTGCAGGTAGCGGTGGTATTAGTGCTGGGAGGATTGAGCCTGATAGCATTGCCGCTGGTGAATAAGAAGCGGAAACAGGAAGAGCAACTGCATTAGCAGCCCATACCTATGAAATATGTCTTCACACCATTTTAAATACATAAGGAACTTCACCGCCGGCCGGCCAACCTAAGGTATTGCAGGGACCGGTAGCCAATTCTATTGCCAGCAGTATCTAATTGATCCATTTCTCAATGGTGTTTATAAATGCTGTCTGCTGGTCAACAAATGGATAATGGGAACAATTATCTATCATTTTAAAACGCTGTTTCCCGACTATCTTCCTCATATCATTGAATTGCTTTTCAGAAAAAATTCCATCTTGTTTCCCGTAGATCGCAAACAATTGGGTTTGTTTTACCAGGTTTCTCAAAACCGGTTTGGTGTCGATATTATTCCGGCTTTCATTTTTGTAAAACAGGATGGGCGCATTGTCATTGCGGATATTATGTTTTCCGAAACTGCTCGTTTCATAATTGTCCCGAAGCTGGTTGGCTTCTTTTGTAGGAAATGGCATTTTGAAAAAATTATTCTGACCCGCCACTTCATAACATTGTTTTCTATACGCAGCACTATTTTTCGGAAGTTGTTCTATCGCTGCAATTTTAGAAAGCATCGCACTGTCTTTACGTTGCCTATAGATTTTTTTTGCCGTTTCTAAAATATGGTCATAGGTTTCCTGCTGGGAGAATAAAGCGCCTACCAGTATTAATGATGCTACTTTTTCGGGATATTGCTCCGTAAAAAGTGTTCCAACCAATCCGCCGAAACTATGGGCCATGATATGGGCCTTCCTGATATGGTACTTTTGGTAGAGACCGCTTAGATCCGCTATTGCTTCCCTGAAAGTGAAGCTGGCAGTGGTGTCGATGGAACGGCCTTCTCCCCGCCTGTCATAAACGATTACATAAAATCCCTTCCCCGCCAGCTTTTCGGCTGTGGTTCCTTCAAATAGTGTGGCATTTCCCCTGGGCCCTCCATGAATAAAAATAATTGCTGGATTTTCCTTATGTCCATATGCGCTTGAGTAAATGGTGTTGGATTGTGCGCTTATTGCCAGTGACATACAACCATACAACAGGCATAAAAATATCGTTCTCATGGGTCTTTATTGTTCTCTTACGATTTAATATTAAGTTTAAGATTCCGGATTTGCCAGGAGGCGCTAATTAAAAATCTCAGCTCAAAACTGGCATCACGCCATTGAGCCGAAAACCCTTATTAGCGGCTATTATTCTTTTTAGCCAGGTCCACAACAAAATTGAGTTGCACATCTTCCTTATTGATTAAACTGGCAATGGTGGGTTTAATAATATAATCAGGCAGGATGCCCCTGTTTCTATTTGTGTTGTCTGTTGTCATCATGGTATATTGAGTGGTTGGGATGGATACGATAAATTTTGAATATGGAAGTTCGCACTTCATAAAGTTCCCGGAAGTATTCCCGCAATAAGTGCCGCCTGTTTCTTCGCCTACGAAAACCGCACGGTTGTTGTTTTTTACAATCGTACAAAATTCACTGGTCACGGAGAAGCTCAACCCGTTAATCAGTATATAAACCTTTCCATTAAAAGCATTATTTTCCGGATATTGAATCGCCAAATTGGGATGTGCTGCTTCGTCTAAGATATTTGAAGCCGTTTTTAGTTTTTTGTAATAGCGGAAAGTTTTGCCGGATAAATAAGCATATAGTAATGCCCCGTACGTATCCCGTCCGCCACCATTGCCTCTTAGGTCAATAATTAACGATGTTGTTTGCTTTGCCCTGAGTTGAGTAAAGACAGTATCCAAAAATGGTTCAAATGCTATCTTCGCAGTTTGTAATTCATCTTGTGCGAATGTTTTGATGGTTAATAAGGCCAGGTGCTGATCTAAAAATTTTAAATTAAGCGGTTGGCCACTATTTTCCTCTGCCAGGCTCTTGCATTGCATATCCCTTTTGTACATTGCAGAGACGGCTGTTCTCTCTAACTGCCCGTTGTTGTTTTTATAGGTAATTTTATATTGATGATGTGGCCCGTACACCAAACTGAAATAGAACCAAAACGAGTGGTTTAAAATCCAATACTTTTTAGTTTCGATCCGGCCGTCTGAGACAATATATTTAAATAGCTTCTTTCGGATCTCAGGAATACTGATCTCATTAATGGCAGTTATTTCCAACCCGGGCGGAAAGCCTTCTACATTGGAGCAGTTCACATAAGCCTTATCGCCTGTAAAATAAAGCGTCAATGGAAAATGTTTGTCCTTTTCCTCAACTTGTTGCCGGAAACTTTCCGGAGCTGAGCAGCTTAAATGGCCATCTTCTACAGCGCTTAATATGCGTTTAAGTACTTTGTAAAAATCCCTTTGTGATGTGTTGCGGTTGATTCCCTGGATGCACCCCTCAAATAGTTTGTTGATAGCAGCGCGACTTTTAAACCGGTAAAGCGAGGGATATTTTTTTTCAAGCGTTTCTTTAAGAACAATCAAATCCTTTCTGTATCCTGTGCTTTGCGGGGTCTGCCCTAAAACAGGCTGGGACAGTAAAGAAAAAAGTATGATTATTTTAAGAAGTCTCATTGTTCGTGGGGATAGCAAACATAATAGCTTCAAAGCGACCAAATATAGAAAACAATTAACCATCAATAGCTATTAATAAAGTTCTACGTGCTTCTGACCACAAGCCTGCGCTAAGTTGGCTGGTTGCCACTGTTTTGATTTTGCCGAAGCATTGGCGAATCCCTAGTGTATGCCTGTTTAATTTTTGCCCGATTGTTCATTTCAATCAACCATGAAACACGACCTGCGTATTGCCGATCCAGAAATAGTCTCCTTCTTTCAAATTCACTTTGATATGTGCTGCCAGCCTTTGTGTATTACGCTCTGAATTATAAAAAGTACCGTTTTTGCTGGGAGCTGCGTCGGCCAACTGGTAAATGACACGGCCGTCGTCCAGCTGTTTTTTAATCAGCTGGCAATGGTTCTTTGAGATAAACTTATCACCGGTTCGTATGGCAAAATCAGCTACCTGTGCGAAACCTCCCTCACTCCATCGCCCTACTACCGTGATGTCTTTGGTTAAAGCATAGCGTTGTGGTTCGGTAACAAAGTTAGACACTACCTGCAGGTATGGTGTATCATTAGGTGTATCACCGGGGGTATGTTCAGCAGCCAGCGGATCAAGATGAATAACTTCAGGCTCGGGCTCTTTGACTGCCGGAATTTCTATCTTACCCTCTATCCCGTCGTAATAAAACTGGCTTAATTCGCGGCCCGTCTGAAAGCGGTTCTGTGGCAATTTCTCCAGGCATTTTTTAACCAGCATCTCCAGCCATTCGGGTATATCGCATTCCGCATCGTCATCCAATATACCGCGGAGTGCCATGCGGCTGGCGCACATATCCGGTATGGCAGCGCTGCGGTGATTTTCTTCCAGTTGCATCATCTCCCCCGCTACTTTATAATCCTTTACGGGAAACGGCACCGTTCCGGTCAACGCCTCGTAAATCACGATACCCAAACTGTAAATATCCGAAGGCGCATCTACCATGGCGCCGCTCCACTTTTCGGGGGACTTATACTCTGCCATGCCTTCTTCTTTCTTGCTATGCCTCACAGCATTAGGGTCGGTAAAAGACAGCCCGAAATCGATCAGCACATAACGGCAGGTACCATCTTCATTGCGCGTACGGATGATATTCTTGGGGTTGATATCGTTATGAATAACCGCATTTCTTTTCAATAGCGCCGAATCAGTGTGGGATGCCGCATGACCGGGCAAATAATAGTGGTGACAATAATTTAAGGCGCCTGCGATCTGCTCAATCAGGTCGAGCACATCATCAATCAGGAAGTATTTCTCCTTTTTGAGGATCGTCTCCAGGGTTTCCCCATCTACAAACTCCATCTCCAGCGAAGGCTTGTGATCTAAAATATGCTCTTCGTATACTTTTACAATATTGGGATGATCCAGCTTCTTTAAAATATCCACTTCTTCTTTAAAGTCGCGGTACGCCTTCTCTGTTTCATTTTCAATGGTCAAATCCAGTTGCTTCAGAGCCACAATACCTCCATCAGCCTTCCTGCGCGCTTTAAACACCGCAGAAAATCCACCATGCCCTAACACTTTTAAGATATCGTACGATGTTGCTAATTCTGTCATTATTTCCTCCTTCCTGATTAAGCGGTAATAAAAAACTCCAGCACTATTTTATCATTGAAACAAATAGAGTCGCCATCTTTCAGCACATGGGGTACGGTAGACTGGTTGAGGCTGACCCCTGAAAAATCATTTCTACCGGCATTGTATATTTTAATTTTATGCGAAGGATTATTGAGAAACTTAGAACGGTAGATGGTAAAAGCCCCCAGGTCTTTATCAAAAACAATTTGCGCATGGGCGCGGCTGATATAATTGTTGATCTGATACTGCTCTTCATCCTTTTCTTCCCTGCCCACAAATGCGATATCGTTATGAATTTTCGGGCCGTTATCAATCTTAGGATCTTTACACCTTCCGATAAAATAAGTTTTACCCGTAGGCTCCAGGATGTACTCCGGCTCCCAGGTAATGCCTTCGGTAGCTACTACCCTGGCCCTGATCCTGCGCAACGATTGGCCGGGAATAAGCACTTCTACCCCTACACCATCCATAATGGGTGTTACCTGATCCGTTAAGGCAGACTGGCTAACCGTTTCGATGGCCAGATCTTCCCTGTACGATATGTTTCTCGACCTGAGCGTACGCTTGATCTGCCTGATAAAATCAGCATCTTTAGCAAGAGCATTCACAGCTACATTTTCGATGGCATTACCGGCAAACCTCGAGTGAAACACAAAGCCAGATACGGTGTTGCTGCCATAACCCATCATTTTAATGCCACGGGTAATAGCGCCGATCGCCACTTCTTTCAACTCCTCTATATTATCCAGCGCTTTGTTGGAAGGCTGCGAAGCCCCGGCGTTCCCTGCTTGCTCCGATTTCTCATCTCCCTGCTCCTGTTCAAACGCGTGCGCTTCATCTGCATTTAAATGATCAGATAATTGCTGTAGCTTTTTTTTAAACCAATTACTCATGGTGTTAAGTTTATAAGTTGAAAACCTGCCTGTCTGCCGACCGGGTTAACAAGTTGAAAGGAGATCGTATAATATCAGACATATGACCCTATCAACCGCTTACCCGATCTAAAAATACCCGGAAGCCTTCAATTGTTTCAATATATCTATCGCCAGTTGTTTGGCATGTTCAGAATTTCCTATTTCTTCGATCCGTATAGCAAATGCCACAGGTGCACCTAACTTTGGCGCAGGTACATAAAAAGTATACCAGGCATCTGTTATTCTTTTACGGATGGTTTGCCCTTTCACTCTGATGAGTTTATCCCGCTCGGGGCTACCGGTTTTACCATATACTTCCAGGCCGGTAGCCGCAGCTACTTTAGCTGACTGCTCTTTCAGGTACCCGGCCATAATACCGGCTGTACCAGCATTTTTAGCTAAGGCTACGGCCGGCTCCTTTTGCACCGGTTGATTCCAGGCTTTAAAGAGGAAACGGGATGGTTGTAAAGAATCTTTATTGGCGATGCCACCACTCATTTTAGCCAGGTGTAAAGGCGTGGCCATCAGCTCTCCCTGTCCCCAGGCTATATTGGAATAATTAGACTGGAAACGTTTACGCGTGTTCATCAACCGCGGGCTTTTAGTATGGTAGATGCCACGTCCCTGGTCCAGGAAAGCATCCCAGGCTTTAAAATTTGCCTCCCGGTCATAGTCCAGCGGCTTTTTAAAATTGAATCCACCGCGGTTCAAGATATTCATACCCAACCTATCGTACATATCAAAAAGCGAAGACTGCAGTTGCTTTTCGTTCGCCAGCTTGATAAAATACACATTGCTGGAACGAACGATAGCTTTACGCATGTCCACATTTTCGTTGGAGGGCTCATCAGCCCGGATCACCTCCGCAGGATATACAAAGAAATTGAAACCGGCAGCACCTAAACCATACTGGTTAAAAGCAGCATAGGCATCAATGATCTTCACGGTAGATCCGGGCCTGGAGGTATAGGTAATACCCAGGTCCTGCGGCACTACCGTGCGGTCGTTAAAGATCTGCCTGTAAATATTCCGATAATCATCAGGCTCTATATTGCTGATCAGCTTCTGGTCTTTATAGGATGGCGAAGGGTTGGAAGCAGAAGACAGCACATCACCTGTTTTCGAATTAATCGCTACCACTGAAGTTCTGTAGTTTTTGTACGGCGCCTGGCTTTGAATAATCGCATTGATCTTTTCGTTCATCAGCACATCCAGCGAGAGCCAGATATCTTTTTGCTTCTTATTTTGCTCACTAATTAAATCGCTCTCTTTACCTGCTTTGATAAAAGGAGCCAAAGCGCTGTAATCATACAAAGCCAGTTCATTATCAGCTGTGGTTTCAGGCAAAAATTTATTTTCCCGGTAACGATCCGTGGTGCGCGAAGTAGTGGTATAGCTCACTTCAAAGCCCCTTAGAGCCGTGAAATGCCTGAATTCGGCTGCATAGCCGGCACTTTCTTCACGTGCTATTTCCTTATTGTAATCCCCTAACCAGAATAACAGGTCGGAGCCAAAAGGATAATAGCGGTCCTGTTCCCTGGTTAGCTGCTCGTTATACAAGGCGCTATTGGCGCCCAGGCCCAGCAATCTGGCTTTGTTCTTTTGAAAAACAGCTTTGCTGGAAGTGGCCAGTAATACACCATTCTTATCGTATATGTTGCCGGCTTTGATCTCGCGGAGCATGAAGCCGATGCGGGGGTTATAGTTGTATTGCCAGGCCCCCTGCCGGTTCAGCACCAGGGCAGGCTTTACAATATATTCGTTGGATTTAGCCTGGTACCATACCAGGGCGCCTGTGAAAATCAATACCACGGTAAAAAAGGTAAGAATAGCATAAGTGTTCACATTATCGAAATGTTTCTTAACATACTCCATTTCAATAGCGTCGCCTTTTTCATTAGACATGATCAGTACAAAGAGAAAGGCAATCAACGTAACAATAATGCCGGCATTTCCTTTACTGAGAAAGGGCACCGAAATACCCGTCAGCGGCAGGAGCCCCAATGTGCCGGCGGCGATCAGCATAAACTGTAACATGGTGGCTATCGCAATACCCGCCATCATATAAAACATGAAAGGCTTACCGG
>JBQGCI010000360.1:0-4179 GCA_052038405.1 Acinetobacter pittii | reverse complement strand
GGTTGTATAGAAAATTTTTAAAGCATGACAATAAATAAATCCATCGGCTTACACCACTTCTAAAAAGTTCGGCAGCCAAACAGACTTTTATCGTATTCATGGTAAAAACATTGTACAGCACCGGTATACTATTGCACCGCTGCAACTTTTTTGGCGGTGATGTAAATAGCACCGGAATCGTCCTGCCAAAAGGTTCCGTTTGCTGTGATCTGCTGACCTACTTCGAAGCGCTTGAACCTGCCACCCGATTTTTGCAGGTTCACCATACTGATGGTAACAATATAGCTTTTGCTATTCTGATCTTTGACAGTGGCCATATATCCGTCCTTGCCGTTTTCGATCTTTACAATTTCCCCGGTTACTTCCATTTCTTTCTGTTCTGTTATCTGCGTAGAGGTGGTTCCTTTTTTCTGACTACTGCAGGAGACCATTGTACCTGTAACCACTAATAACCCGATTGATATAAAAAGCGTTTTCATTACTATTTTTTTCAAAGATATTGGTTCAATCAATTCAGTTGCATGCCATTCTGTTAAGAAAGAATTGCCCTTTATGTATTGCCATTTTTTATCAGTGAATCAAGTAAGTTTTCCGACATAGTGTTTAGCATTTCACCAAAGGGCTGTATCAGTCATAAAAAAAACTCCTCCTGCCGCTGTAAATAAGGCAGGAGGGAGTAAGACGTTTTGATTTAATGCCAGAAGACCGCTAAACCTAGCTGACAGTATCAATATTATTACCCAGGTTACGGTAATTGATATTTTGCTGCGGATTGGTTCCGTTCAGGTATTCTTCTACATTCGTGTATCCGTCTCCGTCTGCATCCGATGCACCATCTTTACCATTTTTAGGATCGAGGCCATTTTTGGTTTCCCATTCGTCAGGCATGCCATCTCCATCAGTATCAGCAGGAACTTTGGCCGGATCAAAACTAAGAGTTGGATATCCGCCTACTTCAGCAACATCTTTGATAATACCTGTTGCCGTCATGGGTTTACCCGTACGCACCATTTCTGTAACGCGGGTATCCACCGCATCTCTTTTAGGTAATGTTGCACCGGCCTTTTCCAACACCGAGCCGAACACATCGCCAGCCGGTTGGTGCGGTGCTACAGGCCATCCTTCAAAAGGCGTATGCACCCTGGCCAGGTTCTGCTGGTTATTGTCGCCTGCTTTAACGGGATCTTTTGAGCGCATGCCCTTCCAGTTATTGTCTGTCACCTCCCTGTTATCATGCATAATATTGCCGGCCACATACCATTTACCCGGACGATTCGCGGCTTTAGGATACCAGCCACCTGCTGCCCAGGCACTGCCGGGAGAATACATACTGCGCTCTTCAATACGTGCAAAAACAGCACGCATGCCTTCATTGGTTGCCGGACCCGGTTTAAAATAGTTGTTGATCAGGTTAACCGTTGAGGTTTCATCGCCGCCATCGATTGAGCGGTGACGCCAGTTAAAAACCACATTATACCGGAAATCAAACATGCCAGACATGCCTATAGATGGGTTTCTCGCGGTGTTGCTGGCAAACAGGTTGTGATGAAAGGTAGAAGGATTGCCACCCCAGGTACCACCAAAAGCGTGTCCCTTTGCGTCCAGGGCTTCACTGGAGATCGTCCACTGAATGGTTATATTTTCAGCAGGATCTTTGATTTGTGTTTTACCGTCAAGTGAGGGTCTCATGTGCCGGTAAAGGGAAATATTTTCGTCCATGCCCCAGCTGGTTGAACAATGGTCTATGATAATATGGTGGTGCGGGTTGCCGCCGATATTGTCGTCGCCCTGCCCGCCGGTAGGCACCCCACGACGCACCCGAAGGTGTCGTATAATAACATTATGCGTGTTAATATTAAGCGTTCCGGCAATACAAATACCATCGCCCGGAGCTGATTGACCTGCGATGGTTATATCCGGATGATTAATATTAAGATCGCCGTTTACTTGTAAAGTCCCCGCCACCCTGAACACTACAATACGGGGCCCTTGTGCCTCCAGCGCTGCCCTTAAACTTCCGGGTCCGCTATCATTTAAATTGGTAACGGCGATCACTTTACCGCCCCGCCCGCCGGTGGTGAACATCCCGCCACCCCATGCTCCGGGAAATGCCGGGATAGCGTCCTCAGGTAACCTGGGCGGATGCGGTGGTATCTGTCCAACTTCAGGTACACCGGCCAGGCTATTAACACCGGCTTTCGTTGCACTTTGTGAAAAAGCATCAGGTTTCAGGCAGAGAAGCTGCGCCAATGCAAACAAGCAAACAATAGATTTTTTCATTTGAAATTATAGTTGATTTTAGTAACCACTGAATTGTGAACGACGGATCGGATGCCCACTATTCATCTATGATCTTTCTGGTTATATGACCAGCCCGCCATATGGCCACCTCCAATGAAACAGCCATTGCTCCAGGTTACGAAATAAAACTATAAAACAGGAAAAATACGGGAAGAAAGAACGCATATAACAAAGGTTGTACGTTAGCGATTCCAAAGCATGCTGCTACAAGATCTCGCCTTCAACCATAAGTATGCCGATAAAATTTATTTATTAAGAATACAGAAAACTTTTATCTTAATTAAAAATCAAGTAAAAAATAGATAGAATGTTAATAATTAGACATTTAAAAATGTTACCTAAATATACCATCCCATTTAATTTATTAAATAATTGTAGGTTACCACCACTAATTTCCCATAGCCTACAGGCACTCATCTGCCAGGTTGAGTATCGACTGATAATTTTTATCCGTATTGTCCGACATCGCTATCTCGCAGGTTTTCGATGAGGAGTAACAGCCGTCCACTTTTTTATCTATCACGTCTAATGCCTCCATAGCGGTTGCCGACCGCGTTAATTCGGGAAATAGAAATCCCCTGTCTCCCGCCATACCACAGCAGCCGGCAAATGTGGGAACCGTCACCTTGTGAGAAAAGAATTCCGCCACTTTTTTAAACTTATCGTCGAGACCTGCTATTTTATAAGCAGAACATACCGGATGCAGGGCAATATGATTCTTTCGCTTCACCACTACTGCACGGGGTAAAATATAGTCATGCAGATAGTCAATACTATCCATGATCTGCATTTTGTCGAATCTGGCCTGGTTCTCTTCCGACAAAGCAGGCCTGCAAGTCAGCAGCGTATATGTACAGGAGGTGATATCCAGAACAACAGGGTATGTACCGCCGTTCGTATAGGTCCAGAGCTCACTAACAGTGGCATTTACCATATGTGCATATGCCGCTGTAAAACCTTTGGAACCGTAAATTTGTCCGCAACAGTATTTCTCATTTTCGCCGGCCAGTATCACACCTACCCCTGCTTTATGCGAAATGCTGATAAAACGCTCCCTGATACCTTTTTCAGGATTCGCCTTGTCGCCCATAACCCGCGAAATACAACTGGCGAAATACACCACTTTAGTGCTGCCATTCATATCAGCAATATCATTCAGCCTTGGCGAAGGGCTGCCGGTAAGCTGGGGAGACCACAGTGGAAATGAGGGTACCACCTTCCGCAGCAACCTGGTTGCTTTTGTCATGGTACGAGACCCAAACACATCGTTCACCGTTGTTCCGACCCGAACAGCTGCTTTTACCGATTTTAAAACCAAACCAAAATTTTTACTGGTTATCAACGCCCATTTATTGCTCCAGTCAGAATGATTCTCCTTTCTAAGCCGCTTTACCAGGTCCCCGGTATTGATGTCTACCGGGCATACGGTTGCACATAAGCCATCTACAGCGCAGGTATCCAGTCCCTGGTACTGATACTGGTCTAACAGCTTTTTGTAATCTTTATGTGTGTCCTGCTTTAACTTAACCAATTCACGTCGTACTACGATCCTCCGCCTGGGCGTCAGGGTCAGATCGCGGCTGGGACATTTATGTTCACAAAATCCGCACTCAATGCATTTGTCTACTTCGCTTTCTACAGAAGGCAGTTCTTTGAGGTGGGTAATATGGGCCTGTGGATCAGCGTTAATGATCACCCCGGGGTTCAACATATTAAAAGGATCAACGGACTCTTTTACCGTCTTCATGATCTTATAGATGGCCCCGCCCCATTCGGTTTCCACAAAAGGAGCCATATTTCTACCGGTACCATGTTCTGCTTTCAAAGCGCCATCGTATCTATTCACTACAAGATCTACCAACTCAGCCATAAATTGTT
>JBQGCI010000359.1:0-9596 GCA_052038405.1 Acinetobacter pittii | reverse complement strand
TATCTGTAGCTGAATTACAGCATTATGCAAAAGATGCTAAGAAATCTCAGGCTGAAATAGATGCTATCAAGCAGCCTGCTAAAGAAATACGATTCGATCCTAAGGGCGTTTTGGTATTATAAAATGCTAAATTAATATATTACATCCGGGAGGTACACAATCAAAGGATGATGGAAATTGAAACTGAAGGATAAACTAAAGCTTTTTGTAAAATTTAAAAATCACACCTTTTTGTTTCAATGATATTATGACCAAATGGGTTGTTTTAGACGGTGTTCTTAATAAAATTACCTCGTAGCAGAGCTGCGGCATTATGACTCTAAACAGAAAAACTTTTGGCGTTTGAGGTAACTAGATGTATGTGTATAATTTGAATACATTATTTTTATAAAAATTAAAAATTTATGAAAAGTCTATTCATTTTACCGATCCTGTTATTTGGCGGAGTTTCAGTAAGGAAACACTAAAAAATGTTGAATTTAAAAAGCAGAATTATTGCAAAAAATTGGTGAGGTCGCCAAAACTTATCAATGATCAAATATCAATAGCCATGGTGGACGGAAAGCCGTTTTTAAAAAGTATAAAAAGCAATGGTATAACGGAATACAATCAGCAGATTGATACTGATAATGGCATTACAATAAATATAATTAAATTCGAGGGCAAATACGTCATGAATTTGACTTTAAATGGAGATTCAAATAAAGAGATTTTAAAAGAATCTAAGTCAACATCTTTTTTGAATTCTGGATATCAAGGTGATGTATATCACATTTACCCAAGTCGGTATATTAATGATGGTATGGCCATTGAAATGTGTAATATAGATCCGAATAAGTTTCATATGTGTGATGTAGATGGTTCATTGCAAGTACACTTTGTAAATGAACACTCGGCAACGCAGATGTGGGGGGATCCGATTATTGTAACAACAGGAGGCAGTGGTAGCGCTGATACATGGTATTTAAACTGTTGGATAGAAAATGATCCGTCATCGACTGTAGTAAAACAATAATTAAAAGATTACTAGGAAGGTGATTCAAAAGTCGCGTAATCCTCAAGTAATATATTTAACAATGGGAGAGTGGCTTGTATTTATTTTGTTATAATTTACCGATGTCCTACTTTTGCAGCCTGAAAAATAAAGGCTGGTAAAATAGCCGTCACAAAACCAATATTTAAATAAAGTATATGCCAGAAATTAAACCCGACGAAATAAGCGCCATACTGCGGGAACAATTAAGCAATTTTAATGCCCACGCAGATTTAGAAGAAGTAGGTACTGTGTTGCAGGTGGGGGATGGTATTGCCCGTGTTTACGGGCTAGGAAATGTACGCTATGGTGAGCTTGTTGAGTTTGAAGATGGTGTTCGCGCCATTGCATTAAACCTGGAAGAAGATAATGTGGGTGTGGTATTGATGGGTGAAGGTAAAGGAATTAAAGAAGGTTCTAAAGTGCGTCGTACCAAGCAAATTGCCTCTATTAAAGTGGGTGAAGGCATGGTGGGCCGCGTTGTAAATACATTAGGTCAGCCCATTGATGGTAAAGGTCCTATTTCCGGCGAATTATATGAAATGCCTTTAGAGCGTAAAGCTCCGGGGGTAATTTTCCGTGAGCCGGTAAAAGAGCCACTGCAAACCGGTATCAAAGCAATTGATGCGATGATCCCGGTAGGTCGTGGTCAAAGGGAGTTGATCATTGGCGACCGCCAGACTGGTAAAACAGCCATCGCGGTGGATACCATCATCAACCAAAAAGAATTTTTTGCTGCCGGCAAGCCTGTATACTGTATTTATGTGGCAATTGGCCAGAAAGCATCTACCATTGCCGGTGTAATGAAAACATTGCAGGACAACGGGGCTATGGAGTACACTACCATCGTAGCGGCTTCTGCTTCTGATCCGGCTCCTTTACAATTCTATGCTCCTTTCGCCGGTGCTGCTATCGGGGAGTTCTTCCGTGATACAGGTCGCCCGGCATTAATCATTTATGACGATCTTTCCAAACAGGCGGTAGCTTATCGTGAGGTTTCCTTGTTATTACGTCGCCCGCCAGGTCGCGAAGCGTATCCGGGAGACGTATTCTACCTGCATAGCCGTTTACTGGAAAGGGCTGCTAAAGTGATCAATAACGATGAGATCGTTAAAAATATGAACGATCTTCCCGAGTCAATTAAACACCTGGTAAAAGGTGGCGGATCATTAACAGCGCTCCCCATTATTGAAACACAGGCGGGTGACGTATCTGCATATATACCTACCAACGTAATTTCGATTACGGACGGACAGATATTCCTGGAGTCGAGCTTGTTCCTCTCCGGTATTCGCCCGGCGATCAACGTGGGTATCTCTGTGAGCCGTGTGGGTGGTAACGCTCAGATCAAATCGATGAAAAAAGTTGCCGGTACCCTGAAACTGGATCAGGCGCTTTATCGCGAGCTGGAAGCGTTCTCTAAATTTGGTGGCGATTTGGATGCGGCTACTAAGAATGTAATTGACAAAGGTGCCCGTAACGTTGAAATATTAAAACAACCTCAGTATTCTCCGTTTACTGTAGAGAAACAGGTGGCTATTATTTACCTGGGTACTAATGGCTTAATTAAAGAAGTACCTGTAAACAGGGTTAGAGAATTTGAAGAACACTTCCTGATGGAAATGGAAAATAAATTCCCTGAAGTAATGGCAGAGTTTAAAAAAGGGAACTTGCCTGAAGAAGGCCTTAAACAGATGGTAACGTTGGCAAACAGCATCATACCGCAATATAAAAAGGCTTAAGCGTGTTGCCCGGCGGCTACTTAAGGGTTAAAGTTTGTAAATAGGGAATAGCCTGAGAGGGCCATTCAAAAATAAATAAGCCTTGTTCTACGGAACAGGGCTTATTGTTTAAATTTTAATAAATTCTGGAATACGTATATTAGCTTTAAACTGATTATGGACCGCCCAATAAATTGCCTGATAGTAGACGACAACAAAGTAGCCCGGATTTTGCTTCAGCAAATCCTGATCAAGATTGATGGTATTAATATCATTGCAGAGTTTGACGATCCTTTGAAAGCGAAGACCTACATTGAGAATAATCCTATCGATCTGCTTTTTTTAGATATCGAAATGCCGGGATTAACCGGGATCGAGTTGCTGCGCATGTTGCAAAAAAGGCCGTTGACCATCTTTACCACCGCCAAACAGGGCTATGCGGTAGAAGCGTTTGAGCTGAATGTGGTGGACTATATCGTTAAACCGTTTTCGCTGGCAAGGGTATTACACGCTGTTGAGAGGGCTAAAGAACTATTGAGCAACGAAAACGTGAAAATCGGGAAAGACGAGTCCAGCGATTTTGTTTTTGTAAAAGATAACAAAGTTATCAGGAAGCTGAATATGAATGATATTTTGTGGATCGAAGCGAAGGGTGATTATATCAAGTTGCATGTTCCTCAAAAAAGTTACGTGGTTCACGGCAGTTTAAAGGTTATTGAAGATAAATTGCCTTCTCAAAAATTTATGCGTATTCATCGAAGCTATACCATAGCGCTCGATAAGATTGATTATATTGAAGATAGAATTGTTTATGTGCATGGCCAGGCCATACCCATTTCAGAATCGTACAAAGATGCGCTTTTGAAGAGCCTGCAATTGCTGTAACGGTTTTTGCACAACCATGAATAAAAAAAATGTAGCATTCTTTTCTGTGGTAACCTTAGCCCTTGTGTTAATGGCATTAATTGTGGTGGCCCAGTTTTTTACCAACAAAGCGACCAATGCTTTAACTACCGGGAACCTGAAAGCCGTATCCACTTTCGGGCTTAATAACCGTATCCAGGAAATCGTGAATACATCTTTTGAGCTGGAAAGCAAGCTCAAGGGAGCAACCGGTTGGTCGATGGATAAAATGCGGTTACAGTCCATCCAGGATTCGGTAAGCGCGCTGGGGTATAATGCCTATGTATTAAGTTCCTTTGCTGAAGGACCCATCCGGGCGAGGGCCGACACCATTAACAGTATTATAGATACCCAGGTAAATATTGCAGAAAAAATCCTGGCAGCAGCAAAAAATGCCAATAAGCAGCAGCTAAAGCTGAATATAGATTCGCTGAAGGTGCTTGACCTGGGTAACAAGGTTTATAAAAACTGTATGCAATTGCAGCGTGAGTTGAGAGACAACCTGCAGCAGACCCTTAATACCAATACAGACCAGGCCAGTAAATTGTCTTTATTTAATCGTGTATTAGCTGTGTTTTCAATAATAGCTATTCTGCTGCTGGCTACCATCATTATACGCAGGCAGTCGCTGCAGTTAAAATTAATAGAAGAGTTAAAGGAGGCAGAGCTGGCCGCTCTTAAAAGTAAAAACGCCAAAGACGAGTTCCTGGCTAATATGAGCCATGAACTACGAACACCGCTTAACGCATTGATAGGATTTGGTAACCTTTTGGACGGTACTGATTTGAATGCCAATCAAAAGGAGTATGTGGAGATTATCAGATCCAGTGGGTATAACCTCCTGTATATAGTAAATGATGTTTTAGATCTTTCAAAAATAGAAGCGGGAAAATTAACCATTGCACATCGCCCCTTTAACCTGTACGATCTTTTCACCCGGATCAAGAAAATGTTTTCAGCCACCATACAGGAGAAAGGGTTGGTTTACAGTTATTTTATCGACGAGAGAATTCCGAAGCATGTAGTGGGAGACCCCGACCGGCTACAGCAGATATTTATAAACCTCATCAGTAATGCGATCAAATTTACCTCCGAAGGCGGCATAGAGGTGAGCGCCGGCATTATTTGGATAGATGAGGAACAAAAATTTTATAAACTGTCTTTCACCGTAAAAGATAGTGGTATCGGCATCCCCAAAGATAAAATAGCAACTATATTTGAACGATTTGAGCAACTGGAGCAAGGTGCGCAACGTCAGCATGGCGGCACAGGCTTAGGCCTCACCATCGTCAAAAACCTGGTGGAGCGCATGGGAGGGTCTATATCGGTATATAGCCATGTAAATGAGGGGGCAGAGTTTAATTTTACATGTATACTCGAAAAAGCTGAAAGGATTGAAGAGGCTGTAAGCAGCGAAGTTTCAGCTACCTACTCGTTTGAAAATTACCGCGTGTTGGTTGTAGAAGATAATAAGGCCAACCAGGTTTTACTGAAACATATTTTCAGTAAACATAACCTGGCACCCCGTGTTATCGACAATGGGCAGGAGGCTGTGAATCTGTTAAGGAAAGAAGTATTTGACCTGGTATTAATGGATATTCAAATGCCGGTCATGGACGGCTATACCGCTATTGCTCTTTTACGCGGCGACCTTTATTTAAAAACGCCGGTAATTGCCATGACGGCTTATGTTTCGGAAAGCGAAGTTCAAAAATGCCTGGAAGCCGGTTTTTCCGATTATATGGCCAAGCCGGTAGATGAAGAGTTACTGGTGCAGAAAATGGCTTTTTATCTTAAACCAACAGGGAAAGATGCTCCAGGATTGATCGAGTCCGAAACGAATGTAGCTGCCGGTAACAATGATACCCTCGATTATCTGATCTCTATTATAGGAGATGATCAGGAAGTGCTGGCTGAAATACTTACGGAAATGAAGGCGCAGTGGTTAAAAGATAAAACGGATCTTGAAGCGGCTGTCAGCCGGCAGGATGCTGACGCTGTTAACCGCCTTTTGCACAGGATGAAATCAACGTTCTCTTCTCTTGGGCCCGACCATTCGGTTTACAAGATTATTATAGATAAAGGAAGGTTGCTGTCTGACGGGCATACAGATGCAGTGGATCACTGCAACAGCTTTATTAGTGAAATTGATCATTTAATCAATAAAACGTTAACAGAGAATGCCAACAGCTAGTACATTTTTTACGAAAAGAGCAAGTGCTTCTTTGGTGTTGCTCTGGATCGGCGCCACTATACTCTTGATAGTGATGTTATACAACTGGCGCATTGAAACAGATACCCCGAAGTCTAATACAGCATTATTAAAAGCAACAGGTATATTTGCAGATGAATTATTGCTTTCTTCCCAGGATCTTCAATTGGGAGAAAGTGTGGGGCTTATCAATATCTCCCTTAACAGAGGAGCGACAGTAAACGCTTCGGAAGAGGAGGTCAAGCTGGAAACCAGTACTTCACCTGAAAGAAAGCTGGTGTATTCCAAAATGTTGAAAAATAAAATCAAAAGGATATCGTCAACACCCCCTAATAACGGGTTCGTCATAAAACCCCTTCCTCAATAACCTACATGATTAAGAAAATGCTATATGCCTCCGTAATGATCGGGGCTTTAATGACATCCTGCGGTATTCAAAAAAGAATGGCCGCTACAACAGAAAAAAGTAAAACCACCCGTGAGGTTCTTCATACAGACTCTGCTACATTAAGCCAACTGCAGGCGGAAATGGTAAAAAAACTGGGCAAGCAGGGCGTTGATAGTTCGCTTAATATAAAGATCGTATCTCTTTTGGCCACCCTGCAGGACGATCTCAGCAAAATTCAACAGACGGTTAATGCTGTAGATTTTTTCCTGGAAACAAAAAAAAACTTTCGTCCCAATAACTACGAAGAGGCTGTAAGGTCCTATGTTACCCGGCTGGATTCCTTTCAGCTTCAAAAGAGCATCAGGGACCGTATCTATCAGCTTTTAGACGAGGCAGTGAAAATGGAGGCATTTCAGAAATATGGCATGGGGGCATTTTTCGAACCGGGAATTTATCGTATAGCACCCGCGGCTTTTAACAGTGTGAATCAATCTTTTCAGCCTGCAATAGATTCCATGTCGGCAATTTCTAACCGATATCCCGATATCAAAAGAACGGCTCATCTTGTAATTGTGGGCTATGCCGATGCTACTCCCATCACTCCCGGTACGAAATTATTTAATGAGCTGAAGAGCTATTTAAAGCAACCTGAGCCCCAAAGTGAACAAATGAACGAGGCACTTTCTGACCTCAGGGCGAGCGAATTATTGCGAAACCTGAAGATTATTATGAAAGCCAGCGCATCAAAGTTCTCCAGTTACAATCAATTAAAGATCGGGTACTCAAGTTACGGCAGGGGACAGGCGCTGCCCTTTAAGAATATTACAGATTATACAGATAATGACGAACGCCGAAGGGTTGTTGTATTTTACTGGGCTATTTTGCCCGAGCTTTAAGTAGAAAAGCCCCCGATCTAAAAAAAAAGGTAACTCATCTTACAAATCAAGCCATTCGTCGAATATTAATATATGCATAACCGGTCACGTGGTACTTTTACTTCGGTTTTAGAGGGTTTAAAGTGGTCTTGGGGCCTTTTCCGGGTCAAACCCTGGTGCCCGTTTTTAAGGCTTCTCAATTACGAAATTGGTTATGGACTTCACGTACCGCGTCATCTCTCAATTAAATAATGAAAAGGACCTGATCCTGTCTGTCAGCAACTATTTTCAGGAACCTCCTTCGGCTATAGAAAATGCTGTTTGCCTCATTACGGATATTGCTATTGCTGCGCTCAATTTTCAATGTGCCCAAAACAAAAAAACAGAGGAGATCTTTAGGATCGGTAAAGAATGCGCCATTCTGAAGTTTTCCACTCTTTTTAACGATGATCTCCGTATTATTGAAAAAGGGAGAGGGATCAACTCTGAAATATTTGGTGTAACGCTGGTGGATACCATTGATGAAATTGCTAAGAGAACACAGGTGCGCAACAAAACAGTTAACTTTCTTATGAACGCTGTTATTCCAGCGGTATTAAGTGTACTTCATATAATAAGTGAAGAGCAGAATTACAGCAACGCAGATTTATGCAATTACCTTAAAGCAGCATCAAAATACAAAGGCGCCAAAGCCGGGGCAATGCTGAATTAAGCGTAGCTGAAGCAAAAGCCCTTAGGTTCTACTCATCAATTTTTTCGTCAACAAGTTTGGCGGTTACTTCAGGCATTACCTTTCTGATAGGGTTGGAACGCTGATCCTCGTACTCATAGCGATGCCGGATAATATCTACACATTGGTAAACCGCTTCCAGAAACGAAGCCGGATCTGCAATACCCTTTCCTGCAATGTCAAACGCAACACCATGGTCGGGTGAGGTACGCACTACGTTCAACCCTGCCGTGTAATTAATGCCTTCTCCGATCGAAAGCGACTTAAACGGTATTAATCCCTGGTCATGGTACATGGCTAATACGGCGTCAAACTTTTCATATTGCCCCCGTGCAAAGAACGCGTCGGCGCTATAGGGACCAAAAGCGAGGATATTTTTATTTTTGGCTTCTTTGATAGCAGGTTTGATAATGGTTTCTTCTTCTTTTCCAACCAAGCCTTCATCCCCGGCGTGGGGATTCAGGCCCAGAACGGCAATACGGGGTTTACTGATACCAAAATCCTTTTTTAAAGACTCCTGTACCAGGTGGAGTTTGCTTAATATCGCTCCCGTAGTAATGTGGCCGGCAATATCTTTAACCGGTACATGCTCTGTAACCAGCGCAACACGCATGTTTTGAGCACACATCATCATTACCACATCTTTAGCTTCAAAAGCCTCTTTGAGGTAGGGCGTATGCCCGGTATGCGAGAACGATTCACCCTGTACATTGCTTTTATGAATGGGCGCCGTTACCAGGCCTTCAATGGCCCCTTCCTGCAACGCCTTTACAGCCGCCTGCAAAGAAAGAACCGCATACCTGCCACCTGTTTCGTTCAATATACCAGGCGTTATCGCAACTTCTTCATCCCAGCAGTTAAAAATGTTTGCCTGTCTGGGGTTGATCTTGGTAAAATCCTTTACATTATTGAAATTAAAGTTGGTTTCACCGGCAAACTTCCTGTAAAAATTGATGGTTTTATTATTTGCGAAAATGATGGGCGTGCATATTTCTGTAATTCTTGTATCAGAAAATGCCTTAACGATCAGTTCAATACCGATACCATTTATATCTCCACACGAAATGCCAATTGCAGGTTTATTTGTACTCATATCAAAAAAGTAGGCCGTAAAAATAAGTATTATTTTTCAGGCTTGCTTATGGTTCTGTTTGCGTTTCCTAAATGAGCGGGTTAACAGTTGCTGCTCCTGAATAGCATTTACATGAACCGGATAAATTTATAAGCAGAAAATAATTGATAGCCAAGTAACTTTGCCTCATGTATACATTAAAAAAATCGCTGGGGCAGCATTTTTTGAAGGATGAAAATATTTGCCGCAAGATTGTAGAGGCGTTGCAGCAGGAGTCCTTTTCTCAACTATTGGAAGTGGGGCCTGGTGGTGGGGCGCTTACCAAGTACTTAAAAAATATTCCCGGTATTGATTTTAAAGCAGTAGAAATCGATGATGAGAAAGTTGCGTACCTGTCTGATACTTTCCCTGAACTTAAAGATAAAATTGTTCATCAAAGCTTCCTGGATGCGCTACCGCCCTTTGAAGGAGCATTTACGGTTGTGGGTAACTTTCCCTACAATATTTCAACCCAAATTCTTTTTAAGATATTAGCGTGGAAAGAGCAGGTTCCGGCGATGGTAGGTATGTTTCAAAAAGAGGTAGCACAACGGGTTGCAGCTCCATCGGGAAATAAGGTATATGGGGTGTTGAGCGTTTTGGTACAGGCATTTTACGACGTG
>JBQGCI010000358.1:0-14122 GCA_052038405.1 Acinetobacter pittii | reverse complement strand
CTATAGTAAATCTCATCTCTTTCCAGCCCTCCCCCACATGCTATTGTAAACTCACCCAATGACTTCACAGTGAGATTCTGATCAGGATTAATGACCACAGAAAAGCTTAATTCTATCATGTTAATAAAGATACGAAAAACCCAATGCTATAACATAAGTCGCCATTCACTCACCATTCAATATACACTGCTCACTAATTACATTCCACTTTAACTTTCCAGTTTTCTTTATCCTTTAAAAAACCGATCAGCTCGTTATTCATTTCAAAGCCTTTGCCATTGGTTAAGAGTTCGACTTCTATATTTTCAGCCTCGTCTACTATTTTTAAGTTCAAAGCTGAGGGGCCCTTATTCGATTTCAGGTTTTGCTGCACGAAATCTATCATATTTTCGGTAATCTCGGCAGCGGGTAATTGCAAGGTAAGTTTTTTAGTCATGTTTTTCTTAACGCTTTCGGCCAGGCAAATAGATGATATTTTAAAATCAAAATCGCCGTTGAAACGTTGTTTGAAAAAGCCGGTGAGATAAACCGTAGCGCCCAGTTGCAATATC
The DNA here is from genome assembly GCA_052038405.1 of Acinetobacter pittii. Lineage (GTDB taxonomy): Bacteria > Bacteroidota > Bacteroidia > Chitinophagales > Chitinophagaceae > Niabella. The sequence continues at coordinate 13,571 of JBQGCI010000358.1, read as the reverse complement.
GCCGAGTGCTTGAGATAATCTTCGGAAAACAGCACTACTTCCAGTTTACCGCTATAATCTTCCAGCACAAAACTACCAAACTTGTTACCGCTCTTGGCTACCCGGTGCTGCGCATCACTTACCAGCGCCATTAATTTAAAAGTGGCGCTGGAATTTACTTTTTCCTTATCCTCCTTAAATTCATTCACATAAGCGATCTTCGAGATACCATAATTCTCCATCTCGAAACGGTAATCATCCAGGGGGTGTCCACTCACAAAAATGCCCGTTACTTCTTTTTCATTGTCTAACTGAACCACCAGTGGCCAGGGCTCGCACTCAGCAATTTTAGGCACTTGTATCTCCATGGACTCTGCGAGGTCGCCAAATAAAGTATTCGAGCTCGTTTGTGCCTGTGTTTGGCATACCTGGCCGTACTTAATAATCTTTTCCAGGCCGTTCATATTATCGTTCGGCGGTGTAAAAAAGTATTGCGCCCTGTGGATGTCGGTAAAACAATCGAAAGCACCGGCGTAAGCAAGGCTCTCCATCGTTTTCTTATTTACGGTGCGCTGATTCACACGCTTTACCATATCAAAAATGCTAGGGTAAGCACCATTTTCACGTTCAGCAATAATACTCTCCACTGCGGCTTCACCCACACCTTTCAGTCCGCCCAAACCAAAACGGATCTCACCCTTTTTATTCACCGCAAAACCTTTCAACGATTCGTTGATATCGGGCCCCAGTACCTCCAACGTCATACGTTTACATTCTTCCATAAAGAAAGTGATCTTCTCCAAAGAACCGGCGTTATTTAAAACAGCGGCCATATATTCACTGGGATAATGCGCTTTCAAATAAGCTGTCTGGTAAGCCACAAAGGCGTAGCAGGTAGAGTGCGATTTATTGAAGGCGTATTGGGCAAACGCTTCCCAGTCCGTCCATATTTTTTCCAGTTTATCGGCGGGGTGGCCTTTTTGTACCGCACCGTCGATAAACTGTTTTTTCATTTTATCCAGTACCGCCTTTTGCTTTTTACCCATGGCTTTACGCAGGATATCTGCGTCTCCCTTACTAAAACCACCCAGGCTCTGGCTCAGCAGCATCACCTGCTCCTGGTATACGGTAATACCATAGGTCTCCGCCAGGTACTCCTCCATTTCCGGCAGGTCATAAGTAATTTCCTCAGCCCCGTGTTTACGTTTAATAAAGTTAGGAATATACTGTAAAGGTCCCGGGCGATACAAGGCATTCATCGCGATCAGATCGGCAAACTTATCCGGCTTCAGGTCGCGTAAGTGTTTCTGCATCCCCGGACTTTCAAACTGGAACGTGGCATTGGTTTCGCCCTTCTGATAAAGCTGGTAAGTTTTTTCATCATCCAGCGGTATGCTATCGATATCTATCTCAATACCATAATTTAATTTAATGAGCTGCAAGGCATTTTTGATGATGGTAAGGGTTTTCAAACCCAGGAAGTCCATCTTGATTACACCGGCTTCTTCAATAACACTCCCTTCTATCTGGGTCACCCACAAATCAGAGTCCTTGGCCGTACTTACCGGTAATAACTCGGTAAGGTCTTTAGGCGCGATAATGATCCCCGCAGCGTGTATACCGGTATTACGCACCGAACCTTCCAGGATTTCGGCTTCATGCAGAACTTTAGCCTGCAGATCATTACCATTATATATTTCCCGTATCCTTCTTACACTGTCCAGATCTTCTGAAGCGAGCCCTTCTTTTTCCGACAAAGATTTCTCTCCGTCTTTTGCAGACATAGGCGCATGCAATACCCGCTTCAATGAAATGCCTGGTTTCTCAGGGATCAGCTTGGCCAATGCATTTGAATCAGATAAGGGCAGATCCATAACACGGGCCACGTCTTTAATACTCATTTTAGCGGCCATAGTACCGTAAGTAATGATCTGTGCCACCTGGCTTTTGCCGTATTTCTGTACCACATAGTCGATTACTTTCTGGCGCCCCTCATCATCAAAATCCGTATCAATATCCGGCATGGACTTACGATCGGGATTTAAAAAACGCGCAAAAAGCAAGTTGTATTTGATCGGATCGATATTGGTAATGCCAATACAATAAGCCACCACCGAGCCTGCAGCCGAACCACGACCAGGACCGATAAATACCCCGCTATCCCTACCGGCTTTAATGAAGTCGCTTACAATAAGAAAGTAACCGGCAAAACCCATGGTTTTAATGGTAAACAGTTCAAAATCTATCCTTTCCTTCACATCGCCTTCAAAGGCCAGTCCATAACGCTCCCTGGCACCTTCATAAGTAAGGTGCTTTAAGAACTCCCACTGGTTCAGTGAATCGGCGCTCATTATATCGCCCTTCTCTGTTTTCTGATCCTGTGTATGTGTTTTATATTCCTGCGGAATAGGGAAATTAGGCAGAAGAATGCTCCGCTTCAGGTCGAGCAGCTCTATTTTGTCAACGATCGCGTTGGTATTATCTATGGCTTCCGGCAGATCATGAAACAATTGTGTCATCTCTTCCGTGGTCTTGAAATAAAACTGGTCGTTGGCAAATGCAAAGCGGGAACCCTTGCTGTTGGCATCTTCGTCACCGAAATCTCCTTTAAACTTAGGTGTGGCCTGCTTTTCACCGGTATTGATGCACAGCAGGATATCGTGAGCATTAGCATCTTCCTGGTCTACATAATGCGAGTCATTACTGGCGATAATGGGCACTTTATATTTCGCCGCGAAGCGGATCAATACTTCATTCACTTTTTCCTGGTCGGGAATCTCATGCCGCTGAAGCTCCACGTAAAAATCCTCTCCAAACAGGTCGAGCCACCATTTAAACTCCTGCTCCGCTTCAGCCTCACCCTTTCTAAGTATGGCCTGCGGCACCGATGCTCCCAGGCAACAGGTGGTTGCAATAAGCCCTTCATGATATTGCAGGATCAGGCTTTTATCAATACGGGGATACTTCCCATACAGTCCTTCTATAAATCCGAGCGAAGTAAGCTTGGTCAGGTTACGATACCCCTGCTCATTTTTTGCAAGCAAAATCTGGTGATATCTCTTATCCCTTTTGTCCTTGGTAAACGTTTTTTCAAGCCGGTTCTCCACGACGTAAAATTCGCAGCCCACCACTGGCTTCACTTTGGGCTTTCCGTTTTCATCCAGGTTTTTATAGGCTTCTGCCACAAACTGGAAAACGCCGAACATGTTACCATGGTCGCTGATGGCCAATGCCGGCATTCCGTCTTTTATTGCTTTTTTGTATAAGTTGCCGATAGGCGCAGCCCCGTCAAGTAGTGAATATTGTGTATGAACGTGTAAATGTGAGAATTTCATCCGTATATTTTTGATTGCCACAGTAGCGGCTATTCTTTGTAAAGCATCAAAGTACCGGGGAGGCAATGTATTTTTGACTTTCCGGATTCGCCTTGCAAAGTGCAAATTTTTTCCTTCCTTACCCAAATTCTTTATGCACAATGCCCGGCTACGCCTATTGATAAAACCGGGAGCCGGTTAAAGTTACCAGGTCAAACCTCACCATCTTAAGCTATAAGGAAGAATGTTTAAACCGTCATCGGGATTCCGGATGAGAAAAAAGACATATATTTCGGGGAGAATATTCCACGGGGCGCCGCATTGAACTCAAAAAACAGAGCATCCATCTATGGAAATAAATCAGAAAACGGGCTTTAATTTTAAATATTTAATAAAAAATAAAAATTTTATTAAAATATTTTAAAAAATAATCCCATTCAACAATAATATTGCTCTTTTGGCGTTTTTAGTAGGATTCAGAAAATTGATAATTCATTCCGGTTTGTAGGAACAGGACGAAAACAATAAAAAGGATTTAAGTTTATGCTAAGAGTTTGTGTGCTAGGGTTGATTAGCTTGTTTTTTGTAAACAATTCATTTGCCCAATTAGACCCAACTAAACCAGCTGTTGTAAGATCTGCCCAGTCTATTGAAGACGAGATCAACGGAATCAGGCCTAAATCTAACAGTACAAAAGAAAGTTTATTAGAAGCTGCCCAGAAGTTTTTTATGCCTTCTGGTATTCAATCCAAATATGGTGCCATTCTGAAAATGTTGCCAGGTATGCTGCCCAGTGTAAAATTGCTGGAAGCCATTGATGAGTGGTACGGAACCAGATACCGATTCGGTGGCACTTCTAAAAGCGGTATCGATTGCAGCGCTTTTGTAAGGGAAGTTTACAAAAATGCATTTGACATCGATCTTCCCAGAACCGCCCGTGACCAGTTCAAAGCCGCAGGACAGTTTATCTCAATGGCCTATTTACAAGCCGGCGACTTATTGTTCTTTAATACCAGGGGCGGCATATCGCATGTAGGCGTATATTTAGGTAATAACAAATTTGCACATGCTTCTTCCAGCAACGGCGTTACGGTAAGTGGACTGGACGAAAAATATTACGCAGCGCGTTATCTGGGAGCAAAAAGAATGTAAAGCCCACGAGTTCAGTAACAACAAGATTTTCGATATTGGAAAGTTCCGCTCTGCGGAACTTTTTTATTTGCCTGCGGCTAACAGCTATCCTGAGACGCCAGGTAGTTTTTTGTAATATTCAAAAAACTGATCAGATTCTTATTCTTTTCTGTTATTTTTTCTACTTCATTTAGTGCGGTTAATGAAAGTTTTAGTAGTTCATTTTTCTTATCCAGCTCAGCTTTCAGCAGCCTTACAATTTCCAGGAGGTCTACCTGCCTGGGGTCATTTGAACTGCCGCATTCAAAACCGAAAAACTCGTCGGGTGTAATGTCAAATACCCGGCAGATATCCGGAATGATTGCTGCGTCTATTTTGGACTGGCCCGATTCGAGCAAACTGTAAGCATTCTGGCTTTTGTGTAGTAGTTCGGCCATTTGCGTTTGAGTAATTCCCTTACTCTTTCTTAGTTGTTTTAAAGTATGATGTATCATAGGTAACACATATTCAAACAAAATTATATAAAAAACTGATAAACATATAAGGAATTTGGGTTGCTGAACTTCCTTCCTCTTTCTACTTTTACCTCAGCTGTCGTTGCTAATCGATAGAATTTGAAAAACACTGTCATGCGTAACTTAAAGCGGTAGTTTGGCAGATTATCAATCCTCTGAATACTGCAAGTTACGTAAAAGAAATCGTTATTTAAAGCCGTATTTTTTCGTGTAACCTATCGAGAAAGACCAAAGGCTATTAATCGGAATAAAGCAGCTCTAAAATGCTGCTTTATTTTTACAACCAACTGCAAAGCATGATTCAGCCCATGAAATTTGAATACCCGATCGATTTATTATGAGTTTACACGCTGATCTAAAACGGTAGCCAAAAAAATGTTGAAAGACTTAATACCGTTCTGCCAATTCGTTTACTGCTACGTAAAGCCGCCAGCCTGGTGTTATCAATTTTATTCGGCCACCCGGCACCTTAGTATTCCCGCTGCTGCCGAACCTCCAACAATGGCCATCTAATGTTTCCTTTAACAGCCAGGAAGTGCAACGTGATATGATTGATAATGGCAGATCGGACAAGACAGATCATTGAAACCGGTTTCAGTATCTCGTTTAAAAAAGCTTTTGCAAAGAGCCCTGCTGGAAGAATAAATGTTCCAAAATTATAGTTTTGCTTTGCTGTTGAGTGTTGCACATTACTGCAGCTCTATTCAGCTGAAGTGGCAGTTGCGGCTTATCTCTACCGGTACTACGATTATATACTTACCCGGAGCGACTGCGTTGGTATACCTCGATATCCATTCTATCTTGAATGCCATTGCTTATCTAAGTTTCGTTTTATAGATAGCCGAACAGCATCCGGCCACTTGCCGCATTGTGAAACGCAAGCTTTTCAATTACTAAAACATGCAGATTATAAAATATATAAAAAACAGATACTTATATATCAAAAATGGTTTGGTTCCCGATTGGTCGTCATAGTAATTTCATAAATGAAAGCTGGCCGATATACAGGAGCTAACACCCTGTATCAAACACCACTATTATCAAATCAAAAAGATTGGTGGACGCACCATGAGGGAGCAATACTGTATGCCCCGTGTATGCTAAGCACGTAAGACGAGTATTTGAAAACACTCTAAAAAACTAATTTATGACACAAACAATCGAACTGGAAAAAATGGGGCTTGTTGGCCTCGGTGAAAATGACCAAAAGGAGCTCGGCGGCGGATTAGCCTGGCTAGGTATATTTGGTACATACGTCTTGCTTCAAGCAGCTTTAAACCCCAAAGCTCATATCAAAGCTTTTCAAGATGGCTGGAATAGTTTATAATTTACATTATCTTAAAAATTAAAATTCATGAAAATTCTTAATTTAAACGAAGAGTTGATACCTCTATCGGAAGAAGAAAAACAGTTTTTTAATGGTGGAAGCGAGTTTAGTGAGACTGCATTTTGGGTATTCGGTATGCTGAGTAAAGCCTTTTATGGATTCTCGCAGGGAGCTGCAAAAAGTAAACATTTATTTTATAAATAAAATAAAAGGAGGCTGCTTGCGTTATGCAGCGGCCTCCCATGTTTCGCTGCAATATATAATCGTTCAATTAATAATGTGAAAAAGCTTGACTGGCAGAAGGAGATCAGCTACTTTGCTTCTAGCATATTTGCTTTAAGCATCATTGAGTATATCTTATCAGTGAAAGCAAATGCAAACACAAATATTGGAGTTATACTATTTCAAGTCACATGGAAAGTATTCACGATTTTTATATTGAGAGTTTTGTGCCTTTTCTTCGTCAAAAACCAATCATGAGGGTTATAATTAGAAATTCTTTAATTGCATTTAAAGATTGTTTGTTGTTTCTTGCTCTTACAAGTGTAATAATGACTCCATTCTATTTGATTAATTCACCAGACCATGAATTAATTCCAAACCATAAAAGAGAGTGGAAAATTCTAGCTGTATTAGGAATTGCAGAAGCTTTGGCATGCGCGATTTTGCTATACTACCGTCACTCTTTATCTGTGTTTTTAAAGTCGATATTCAAACGTTCCGATAATAGTAGAAATATTGTACTACTAGGATGTTTTATAGGAGTGATTTCTCCAATTTTAATAACGACTTTGTTAAATATTTCCGGACATCTTAAAGTGGTAATGTTGGACAAGGTAAATTATTATGCCCTTTTATTCTTTATACCAATATGGATATTTGCGTGGATAGAAGAAGTATTATTTCGTTATTATCTCTTGAAACGTCTTAACTATAAATCAAATAGCAACTCTTCTATTATTATATCGTCCATTTTATTCGCTGCCTTTCATTGTTTCAATCCAGATGTCTCTGCAGTCTCGTTTATTAATATCTTTTTGTTTGGAATTACTATGTCACTCATATACATTCTCAGCAAAGAAAATTTGCTTCTAACAACTACAGTTCATGCGTTCTGGAATTTCATTAGCGGCATTGTGATGGGTGGCCTTGTAAGTGGGATTACTTTTCCAAAAATATATCTAAAATTAAATGCGAATAAAAATGATATCATTAGCGGCGGTAGCTTTGGCATTGAAGGGTCGCTTATAACAACAGCATTATTTCTTATACTTATTTTAATGCTTAACCCACACGTAAAGAGAGTAAATAACCGCTAGCGACTGATACGCTAAACTTAGGTTTCCATTAGCTATTAAGCGAGATTACAAATAATTCAACGTAGAATACAGACAATATAAAGTGTTGCTCATCTATTTGAAAGATGCCAAACAAGGTTTTCTGGATGGCTTCAATGCGCGCTGGTAAACATTTCTTATACCTATGAATTTCCCAAAAACTTACATCATCTATCTTGCCGTGCTGGCGATGGTAACGGGGGCTTTAGTAGCATTGCCTTTTCTCTCCACCACCATCTCCACACGTGCCAGTGGCATCACCCGCCCGTTAACCGAACGGAGTGATATCCGGCCGGTTGTTTCAGGAATAATAGAACAAATCTTCTGTAAGGAAGGCGAACTGGTGCAAGCAGGTGAGCTAATCGCCATTATTAAAGATGACGCATCCAAGGTACAGGCTGTAAGCACCCACTACGATATTCACCAACGCCGGCAGTTTGTGCACGACCTTAAACTGCTGACCAGCGCTCATGGCCATGTTTCTTTTAGTAGCTTAAATAGCGCCCTGTATAAGCAGCAACTCAACCGTTTCAGATACCAGCTGGCAGATCAACAGGCGTCCCTCAGAAAAGTGCAGCGCGAACTGGATATCAATAATACCCTTTTAAAAGACAAAGTCATTGCTCCTAAAGAGGCATTCGACAAGCAGGTAGAAACTGAAAAATTGCAGGCGGCTTACGAAGCATTTATACGCAACCAGGTAGCGCAATGGCAGCAGGAACTGGCAACCTATGAAGCCGAACTATCACAACTCCATGCAACCGGCAACAAAATCCTGGCCGACAAAAAGAACTTCCAGATAAAAGCGCCCGTAAGAGGTGTCATTCAAGGCATCAATAATCTGTATGAAGGAAGCGTGGTGCAGGCCGGTCAAACCATAGCAACCCTATCGCCCGAAAGCAACCTTATTGCAGAATGTTATGTGAATACGCGGGACGTAGGTTTACTCAAAACGGGACAGGCGGCAAAATTTCAGGTGGATGCTTTTGACTACAATTATTTTGGCGTGCTTACCGGTAGGATCGTAAGCATCGATAATGATTTTTCAGTGGTAAACAACCAGCCGGTATTTAAGATACGCTGCAGCTTTGATACCACACAACTGCATTTAAAAAACGGATTCAGCGGAAAGCTGACAAAAGGATTGTCGTTACAGGCACGGTTCATTGTTGCCGAACGAACACTGTGGCAATTGCTGTTCGACAAAATGGATGACTGGCTGAACCCTGCCGCCCCGCCAAAAGCGGGGTAACGTCATTACAGCAGCTATCCAACTCAAAAGCTTCCCAGCAGAAGCGCCCTGCCTGCCTACCCAATGGTGTTAAAGATATATGAGAAAAGAAGTCAAAATCAAACAAAGGGACATCACCGATTGCGGCGCCGCCTGCCTGGCGTCCATTGCGGCCCATTATAAACTCCGGTTACCTGTAAGCCGTATCCGCCAGTTTGCAGGTACCGATAAGCGCGGCACCAATGTACTGGGCCTGATAGAAGCCGCAGAAAAACTGGGCTTCCAGGCTAAGGGCGCCAAGGGTCCTTTCGAAAGCCTTTTCAAGATCCCTCTGCCCGCCATTGCTCACCTCGAACTTAAAAACCAACTGCATCACTATGTAGTTGTTTATAAGGCTACATCAAAGTTCATCCTGGTGATGGATCCCGCCGACGGAAAACTCTGTAAGCATAGCCATGAGGCATTCAAGGAAGTATGGACCGGTGTGATCTTATTGATCGTGCCCAACGAAAGCTTTGCTGCAGGCAATGAAAAAGTATCCAATATCAAAAGATTCTGGCAATTAATTCGGCCACACAGCGCTGTTATGTTGCAAGCTGTTACCGGCGCTATGATGTATACTATCCTGGGACTTTCCACATCTATATACCTGCAGAAGATCATCGACTTTGTTCTGGTAGAAGGTAACCTGAGGTTATTGAACCTGTTAAGCGTGACCATGATCGTAATACTTGTCTTTCAATTGCTCATAGGATTTTACAAATCTTTGCTGGCTTTACAAACCGGCCAGCAGATTGATGCAAAACTGATACTGGGATACTACAAGCATCTGCTGCAACTTCCGCAGCGCTTTTTCGATACCATGCGTGTAGGCGAAATCATCAGCCGCGTCAATGATGCTGTCAAAATAAGAATGTTTGTCAACGACGTTTCGCTCTCTTTGGTTGTAAACGTTCTTATTATCGGCTTCTCTATCAGCCTGATGTTTTTATACTACTGGAAACTGGCTGCTATTATGCTATTAATTATTCCGGTATACGCGCTGCTCTATTTTATCAGTAATAAAATCAATAAAAAATGGCAGCGAACACTAATGGAAGACAGTGCTGAACTGGAAACGCAACTGGTCGAAAGTCTTACTGCAGCAGGTACCATCAAAAGATTTGGCCTGGAATTGTATGCCAATGAAAAAACGGAGAACCGGTTCTATAAGCTACTTCAAACTATCTACCGAACCGCGATATACAGTTTATATACCGGGAATGCTATCGAATTCTTCACGCGGTTATTTACGATCGTTCTGCTGTGGGCCGGCAGCTATTTCGTCATAGAAGGAGCGCTCTCGCCTGGTGAACTACTTTCTTTTTATGCTTTAATCGGGTATCTGCCCGGCCCGGCAGCTTCCCTCATCGGCGCCAATAAGAATATCCAGGACGCTTTAATCGCTGCCGACCGTCTCTTTGAAATCATAGACCTGGAAACCGAAACGAACCATCATAATCGTGTAAATATCACATCGGGATTAACAGGGAATATTACTTTTGAAAACGTCTCTTTCCGCTATGGCACCCGAACCCAGGTATTTACCAACCTGAACCTAACTATTGAAAAGGGAAAAAGCACAGCAATTGTTGGAGAAAGCGGAAGCGGCAAATCTACACTGATATCGCTTTTGCAAAATCTGTATCCTGTAAAAGGGGGCCGCATCACCATCGGCGATTTTGAACTGAATCATATTTCCAATAAGAGTCTTCGGCAACTGATTGGAGTCGTTCCTCAACATATCGATCTTTTTGCAGGAACCATTATTGAAAATATTGCTATCGGAGCGTACGAACCCGACATGCAAAAAATTCTTTTCCTTTCCAAACTTACGGGTATCCATCATTTTATTGAAAAGCTGCCGGCGAACTATCATACCGTTTTAAATGAACAGGGCGTGAACCTATCGGGAGGCCAGCGCCAGCGCCTGGCTATTGTGAGAGCATTGTATCGAGATCCCGAGGTGCTGATATTGGATGAAGCTACCAGCAGTTTAGACCCCGCGAGCGAAATACAAACCCGGCAAGCATTACAATGGTTTCAACAACAGGGCAAAACTGTCGTCATTATCGCTCATCGTTTATCTACCATCCGTCATTGCGACCAAATACTGGTTATGCAAAATGGCACGCTTGCAGAATCGGGGGTTCATGAAGAACTGCTGCCGGCCAACGGAGTTTACGCCTCCTTATGGAAGTTTCATTCCGGCAGCACTGAATCGTAACCGACTGTATTGAGTGTAGGTAATATCTGTTTTCTATCTTACTTTTACCAATATTTAGCTTATTTTATGAAAAGACGATCTTTGGTCTTACTGCTTATTGCGATCTATGGGTCAGCTCTGGGCCAGGAAAAATGGTCCTTAAAACGATGCGTGGATTATGCTGTCAAAAATAATATCTCAGTAAAACAAGCCGACGTACAGGCCCGTTTCGACAAGTTAACACATCACCAAAGCGTACTGGCTTTATATCCCCGGATTAATAGCCAGCATAGCGGAGGGCTTCAGTTTGGCCGCTCCATCGATCCTACGTCGAACCAATTTACCACCAGCGAGATTTTATTTGCCAATCATGGCCTTGATATCGGAGTGGACCTTTTTAACTGGTTCGCTAAAAAGAATAGTTTAAAAGCAAATGATTATCTGGCGCAGGCAAGCGTTGCCCGGCTGGAAAAAGCAAAGAATGATGTATCGCTGAATGTTGCCAATGCTTACCTGTCGGCCTTATTAAATCAGGAGCAAATCAACATCAGCCAGGTACAGGTTGATCAAAGCCGCGAACAGTTCACTAACATAAAAAAGCAGGTAGATGCCGGCGCCTTACCCGAGTTAAACCAGGCTGAGGCGCAAGCACAATATGCTACGGACAGTTCCAATATGATCACCGCCCGTACCAACTATATCCTGTCGTTGCTACAGCTGAAAGCATTAATCAACCTCGATGCCGATTTTCCGTTTGAGATTGAAGTACCTCCGGTAGAGACGATTCCATTAGAAACGCTGGCCGAACTGGATCCCGCACTGGTGTATCAATCAGCTTTGGAAAATCTGCCCCAACAAAAGATCAACAACCTGAACCTGCTGGCCAGTGAAAGAAACGTAGCAGTCGCTAAAGCAGGTATGTATCCTACGATTTCTTTTTTTGGCGGTTTAAACTCCCGGTATTCTAATGCGCAAAGAATAATCCCCAGGGATTATGCAATAACTGCAGCGCCTTCGGGCCTGGTAAATATAGGCGGTCAGGATTATATCGTTTATTCGGAAGCAAGGATTCCGCAAGGATTTGACAAAAACACTTACTTCAGGCAATTGAGCAACAACTTCAGCCAAAATGCAGGATTGGCTTTGAATATTCCTATTTTTAACGGAGGATCTGCACGTATCAACTGGCAAAAGGCCAAACTGGATGTAGAAAACCAGCAATTGCTGAAAGAACAGGACAGCCGTACTTTAAAACAGGACATTTACCAGGCACATACCCATGCAGTAGCAGCGATCCAGAAATACAATGCGACACAGGTTGCAGTAGAATCAGCACAGAAGGCTTACGATTTTGCGCGGAAAAGATTTGATGTAGGTTTGCTACAGCCTATAGACCTCATTTTAAACCAGAACAATTTGTTCAGGGCTAAAATAAACCTGGTATCGGCACAATATGATTATGTTTTTAAAATGAAACTACTAGAATTTTACAAGGGCTTAGGATTAAAACTTTAACAGGACAGTATTCCGTTCATTTGCTGATAGGGCAGCGGGAATTCAAATCATTACATCGATGAGTAAACGTTGGAAGAAAATATGGATCATTTCCGGGGCCGCTTTGGCCCTGTTATTCGTGATCGCTATTAATATGAATAGGGATAAAGGCGCAGTACAGGTAACGGCTGAAAAAGCTGCAGCCCGTTCTATTACTGAAACAGTAACCGCCAGCGGACAGATCTATCCCGAATACGAAGTAAAAATAAGTCCGGATATCAGCGGTGAGGTTACAGAGCTCACCGTAGCGGAAGGAGACAGTGTAACCAAGGGACAGGTGCTGGCCAGGGTTTATGCAGATGTGTATGCCCTGCAAAGAGATGAAGCCGCTGCAAGAGTAGGACAATCGCAGGCTACCGTTGCCAACAGCAGGGCAGCATTGGGCGCATTAAAGGCTGGCATGGACCAGGCGCAACAACAATACGACCGCAACAAAACCTTGTACAACGATCGCGTCATATCCAAGGCTGAGTTCGAACAATTTGAAACCAGCCTTTCTTCGGCCAAAGCCAACTATGACGCAGCGCTGCAGAATATACGCAGCCTGCAGGCGAGTGTACAATCATCGCAAACCGGTCTTACTTCCGCCAATATCACACTAAGCCGTGCCACGATTGTTGCACCCATGACAGGAGTCGTATCTTCTCTTAAAATAGAAAAAGGAGAAAGAGTAGTGGGTACCGCTCAAATGGCCGGAACCGAGATGATGACCATCGCTGATATGAACACCATTGAAGTACGCGTTGATGTAGGTGAAAATGATATTGTAAAAGTGAATATAGGAGACCAGGCAGATATTGAAGTAGACGCCTACAACGATCGCAAATTCAGAGGTACTGTAACCAAAATAGCGAGTAGTGTAAAATCGGCTTTGGCCACTGCTACCAGCACAGAAGTAACCAACTACGAGGTACGGATCCGGCTGGATAAATCTTCTT
>JBQGCI010000357.1:0-4891 GCA_052038405.1 Acinetobacter pittii | reverse complement strand
GCATTTCCCCCGGTAGTTTCAATATCTACAACGGCATACTCCATACGCTCAAAAATTTAGCAAATGTATGCTAAATCAATTTTCAGATGAAATGTTTTAGCCGGTAGCAATTTCTATTGAGTTGGTATTTATTGTTGCACTATCTGGCTCGGTATATAATACGTAAAGGATATTCATCCATTGCATAAACCTGATATTGCCGGCAGATGTTGCCTGCTGTGCAGACTGGCCAATCCATTTCCTGTAATATGCCCGAAGCGGTGCCAGGTTCACCCATTGCTCGTAACCCTGTGGCCCGCCGGGGTACAACAATCGGGTTATTATGCCGGTATCTCTCCTGAAACGGTAATCATATCCGGGGCTGTAAGGCTGTTTATCCGTGCGGTTAACGATTATTTGAGGAACCAGATCTTTTATAGCCTGCCGTATAAAACCTCGGGGGTGTCCGTTTAAAACAAACAAATCAAGGGGCACAGCTGAAAGAAACGATAACAATTGCATATCGAGTAAAGGGAATATAAAACGCATTCCTTTACGTGCGGCAAGCGCATTGCAACAGGACATGACCCGCCCAATGCTTCCATTGCCAATAATTTCTGTTATGTAGTTCTGGCGACCGGTCCGCTGCTGTTTGTAATATGCAAACGTACGGGCCCGGTGCTTCAAAATTCCTGTAGCCCCTGGAAAAACAGATCTTTTATTTTTTAATAACTGGAGCACCCCTTTACAAAGCGGGCTATGTTGTAATATATGACGAAAAAAAGCATACCCCCGGTTTACTTGGTCTGCATGGCTGCGCTCTTTCAACAGCTGCATTGCTTTTCTGACCTCACCTTTACAAAACAGCTCATAAATAACAGTGCTGCCCGACCAGGACGCCCAGTAATCACCTCCGTATCCCGAATAGATCACCTGCACGCCCTGTTCAGCAGCTGCCTGCAGAATTGCCCGGTCATGGTATTGGAATATATTGGGGAAACCAGGCTCGGTGAGCATCGCATCCGGTAAACTTTCAAAGAAGCCCGTATTGGGTATGTCAATAAAATGTAATTTGATATTGGGATGCTGGGTGGCAAGTGCTTCCATGTAAACACGTTCATCCGGGAGGCCTTCAGGAAAGTCCGGGGGAAGCACGGCACCAAAACAATGCAGGGTTCTGCCCTCTTTTGCTAACTGCGTTGCCAGTATACCGGCAATTGCTGAAGAGTCGAGCCCCCCGCTTAAACTAATACCAATAGTGGCTTCAGGCAACAAATGTTTTGTAACTGCCAGCTCCAGTTCCTTCCGGTAGCGGTCTACCCAGTTTAAGCTGGTGCCCTTACTTTTTAGCGATACAACAGGGCAGGCTGCCCGTCGGGGAATAGCTGGGCCGCCCGAACCTAAATGAAGATAGTGACCCGCAATGAGGCGATACACACCTTTAACAGCTGTGAGCGATGCATCAAAGTTCCTGGAAAGCGTTTCAATAATGCAATCAGGGTTGAAAAAGGCAGGTCCGGTAAAAATTGACAGTACGCCGTCGAATTGGGAGCTAAAAACAAAGCCGTCCTTCGAATCGTGAAAATAAAAAGGACGTGATCCCATCCCGTCCACTCCTGCAAATATTTCCCCCGTGGCACGGTTCCAAATAACCACAACAACATGATCTTGTGAAAAGCGCCGGTAATCATTGCTACAGGAAATATAAGCATCGAGTATACTATCAAGATTGCAGCTTATATCTGCGACAATTACAAACTCTTCTCTTTGAAGTATAGCGGAGCCAACGGCCTGAACGCAGAAACGTTCATCCTCATAAGATGATACATCCGCACCGGGAAGGAAGGAGCGTATCCAATCATCTGCCTGCTGCCGATGGACACACGGACTTCCGGCCTTGTTAAGCCATCCTAAAACCGCAGACATATTTCATCGTTTATGCGCTCGTTTCGCTGGCAAAATCGAAGCCGGCGCCACCGTTGCCATTGATGTGAATGCTTGTAATTTCGGGAGCAATCCATTGCTTTTTAACTGTCGGTACAGTAGGGTTCAAAGGGTTCATTGGTAAAGGGTTTTGAATAAGAAACAAACTTAGGATTTTCGTTCTTTATTAACAAGTACTTTTTATAGCGTCTCATTTTGACAATACCGCTATACTGTGCAGCAGTGAATCATTCTTTTATTCAATACGGATATGATTTTTACGACAGATGCCCAGGTAGTGGTGGTAAATGCAGATGGTACACATTCCACGGTTATTCAAACGGGCAACACGTGTTACTGCTACAAACGCAGGCGATACACATGCTATTGGTTTGATAACCGGTAATAAGATTACCCCTGTTGATGTCCGGGCAGGCATTCAACACGAATACCCAGAGCTATACGAACTTCAAATATCAACAAAAACCATCCCCCTTTTCACGATAGGAAAAACGCTCAGGGTTGATCGCTTTACCCTGGACGCCAAAATCGGGAACCTCACCTAACTGCGTCCACGCCTTCCCGCCTATGACGGCGGAACCAATTACATCAAACCCCATGTGTTTATTTATCCGTTTTTATCGCATTATGCACCGAATAGAGCCGGGAAGTAAAATGTATCAGACGAGCTGGAAAAAACCCCTAAAATTTTGTAAAATCCCATTTTCCCCGGTAGGGTCTCGATCTCATCATATTGGCACTTTGATCATTAAAAACCTCTTTTTTAGGATTCCATTTTAAGCTACGCTGTAATTGATAGGCAATATTTACCGCATTGCAAACGGTAGCGGTACGGTGACCGGTTTCTACATCGCAGATCGGTTTGGACCTCTTTTTAATAGCATTGATCCAGTCCTGGTAATGATTGTCGCTAAAATAGAGCCGCTTGTCTTTTGAACCCAATCTGGTATTTACCAGATCCGCCGGATTACTTCTTAAAAATGACCGGCTCACTTCGATGGTGCCCTCCTCTCCTATAAACTGGATCGCATTACCTTCTCCCCATTTTTTATGATGCACTTTTACACCGTTGGCATATACATAATACAACCCGGTTGTTGCTGCCGGCTCATCGGGTGCTACAAACTCCACCGGGCCGGAGTGATCCATTCCCAGCGCCCATTGCACAATATCGAACATATGCGCTCCCCAATCGGTGATATAGCCGCCGCCGAACCCCTCGTACCCGCGCCACCAGGCCCATTTAGGATCGTCAATGGGTGGTGCTAAAACCGGGTTATAGCCCCTGTACATAGAGGGTCCGATCCACAGATCCCAATCAAGATATTCAGGAGCCGGCAGCGAGGGTAAATCGCATTGCATTACCGGCTCTCCTACCGACACGTTAATTTCTTTGATCTTCCCGATATAGTTATTGTATACCAGTTCAGCAGCCTGCCGGAAATTGTAGGAAGAACGTTGCATACTGCCTGTTTGAAAAACACGCTTATGCTTGCGGGTAGCATCCACCATCGCTCTCCCTTCAGCAATGGTTAGCGCCAATGGCTTTTCACAGTAAATATCTTTACCCGCTGCCGCTGCATCCACGGCCATTTGTGCATGCCAGTGGTCGGGCGTAGCAATCACTACGGCATCCAGGTCTTTCATGGCCAGTAGTTCGCGGTAGTATTTAAACCGCTCAATGCCGGCGCTGCCTTTATGCTCATTAACCTTCAAGGCGCGCTGGTAAAAATGTTCCAGTTTCTTCGTATCAACATCGCAAACAGCGCCCACATACGCTTCTTTACAACTGCTTATTCCCCTGAGCAAAGTATCAGATTGTTTTCCCAATCCGATATACCCGATATTGATTCTGTCACTTGGGGCTACATGCGTTTGGCCTCCCATTACATAGGAGGGCAAAATAGTCAGGGCGGCAGCAGCTTTTGCGGTTTGGCCGATAAATTTTCTTCTTTTCATCCGTTGGTTTTTATGGTTACAGGTAATAAGACAGCATTAGCATCGGCAATCGTTTAAGTCCGGCAGGCTCTGTTACTTCACTAACACCTCTTTAAAGATAGTATGTTTCATTCTATTTAAATGAATCGTGCATCATCTTGAAAAACAACCCACCAGCAGCATTTCTCTATAATAAAAAAGGAATGTATGATCTGAAGTGAAAATGAATCCGGGCACCCTGTCATAAAGCTGCAGTTATTATTTATATTCGTACATTGATCGGGCATTCGACAACCTATAACCTGCTCATCTGAAATTAATATGACTAACCGATTTTTTCTGATCGTCTTTTTCATGCATTTCCAGCTGATGCTCAGGTCTCAAAGTATTAAGAGCACTCCGACTTCAGATAGTCTTTCATTCGCTGTTGCCGCATTCATATCGGGTATAGATCTTAAGTACAGCTATGTAGGGGAAACCTATTTCTTAGTTTGTGAACAAAAAGGGGGATTTGTTAAAAAGGCTTATTTACTGAGCGGTACAGCGCCCGGCGATACATTGATGGTTACTGAAGCGCATGCTAAAAAAATTGAAACGCACCTGCCTCGTAGCAATAAAAGCGGGAAAGTATATTTTATCTTACCGATTCTTTTCATTGAAGATCCTAAACGCGGCGTGAACGGGAACCTGCTTATTTATGATGTAGCGATCCATAAAATATTTTCCCAGTTGCACCAGTTAACGAGCAGGCTGCAAGACGCTATTGTATTGCCGCTTGAAACGGGTACCCGGTTCAATATAATTGCCAATTGATTATCACAATTTCAATCTGTGTAAACAACAATGATTCCTGTTCCGCATAAGATGCAGCATATGCCGCCTGTTATGTTCTGGTACATAGGGTACTTATTCTTAAAAACACTTTTCATGCCATCATACCCCATGATCATAAATATGCCCGCCTTCTTTTTTAATACCGGCAACAAAGGCTCTTAAACCATAAACCAATAGAAAAATACCAATTAGGATA
>JBQGCI010000356.1:0-3705 GCA_052038405.1 Acinetobacter pittii | reverse complement strand
ATTGATAACAAGCCCGTTCTTCCTGCCAAAATCGCCGCGGTAATAAGGAACTGTTGCATTTTGAAGCCACATGGTTGCTGCCAGCTTTCCATTTTCAAGCCTGCCGGAAGGAGCATTCCAGTTCAGTGTATCCATTTTGCTAAAATCGTCGTTGATGTAGCCGGGCAAAGAAACGTCGTCATCAATTTCCGGGGGTTCCAGGCTTTGTTTTTTGGTGCACCCCGTAAAAATCAAAATGGTAAAAAGTAAATGCGACAATCGTGTTTTCATTGCATAAAAGTTTAGAGTGTTAAATAATATCACCAACCAGGGTTTTGTTGGAGTTGAGGGTTGAGCTGAATTTGCTGGCTTGGGATAGGAAGCAGATAATTTTTATCGGCCCATACCCGTCCGCTTTCAAAAATGAGGTTTCCATTGGCGTCCAGCGGAAAGGGAGCGTTGCCTCCGCTAACAGTATAACGGGTTTGCCACCGGGTACCGGTCCATCTCACGCCGGTAATATTCATGGGCATTTCAATTTCCGCGGTTTTCCACCGTTTCAGGTCGTCGAGCCTGAAACCCTCCAGGCATAGCTCTATGGCCCGCTCCCTCCGTATTTCGGAGCGCATATCGAGCCCGTTGGCGGTTACCAGTGCATTGCTTAATTTAGGCATGGTTTTGTTGACCCGGTTTCTGACCAGGTTGAGGGATTTGTTAAGATCATCATCGGATATTGCCCCGTTTCTTTCAAAAACAGCTTCAGCAAAGTTCAGATACACTTCTGCAAGGCGTATCACCGGCCAGTCGTAACCTTCTTCATTATCATTCAATCTCCTTTCTGATGCCCATTTCTGGGTTTGATAGCCGGTACCCGAAGCACCATTATGCCGGCCGCGCGAGTTAGCAATATCAGCCGCATCACCCGTCCAGTTGATGCGCGAACCGGGGTTTTCATTATCCCAGTGATAATTAGAGTCGAGCATCAGGGTATAGCGCATGCGGTTATCCCGGTTGGCGTACTCCGACCGGGTAGAAGCATAGCCCTGAAACAAAGGAGATTTGTCAATGGGCAGCCCATCCTGGCAGAGAAACAAGCCGGCAAATTTACCGGTAGTGCCAGCGCCCAGCCAGGTATGCGTCACGTTATTCCTGATTTGCCTTTGTGTGAAAGAATAACGGTTGACCAGGATATATTCTTTATTAGCTGATTTGCCAATGCTGGCAGGATTCGACCGTTCATCTTCAAGGATAAACATATACTTAAGCGCAGAATCGCCCAATGCCGACGGTGTAAACAACTGGTAAAGATTACTGGTTATTACCGCATCACTGTGAACAATAGATTTATCAAGCAAAGTATGGGCGCGGGTATTGTTATTTCTGAATTTCTGCCAGGTGCCTTCATAGAGTGTTACACGCCCCAGAAAAGCCTGGGCAGCACCTTTACTGATACGGCCCTTATCTGAGGCATTGATGGCACTTTCTGCCGGCAGCACGGCTATGGCATCCTCCAGATCTTTTATCACCTGGTCTATCACTTCATCCCTGCTGTTGCGGGGGGCCTGTAACGCCGGGGCGTTTATATCTGACGGACTGGTAACAATAGGAACACCGCCAAATAACTGCAAAAGATCGAAGTATACATAGGCCCTGAAAAATTTTGCTTCCGCTACATAACGCTCTATCTCGGCCGGGTTGCCGTATGCCGTTGCTTTCTGAAGCAGGTAATTAATAGCTCTGAGCCTGGAATAACCGCCATTCCAGCTACCATCTGTTTGAGGCACCGTATTGGTACCATTGCTAAAAGTGCTCCTGGCGAGCGAAAAATCGCTCCTGAGATCCGAATGCGGACCGTCGTACAATACGTTACCAAATGTGAGCAGGTAGGTGTAAAATTCATTAGCGGCCAGTTTAAACTGCTCAGGCGTTTTCCAGTAGTCTGCGTCTGAAATTTCATTAAGCGGCTTTAAATCGAGCAGCTTATTGCAGCTGTACTGTAACGACAATACCATTGTTAAAGCCAGGATGTATATAACTTTTACTGTTTTCATTACTATAATGTTTCAGATTTAGAAAGTAAGATTGAGACCCAAAGTGAGATACCGATAGAAGGGATAACGGGCGCTGAAAGTGCTAACGCCGTTATTAGAGCCATCGCCGGAGTTGGCTACGTTTCTCGAAGCTTCAGGATCCCAGCCATCCCTGATCTTTGAAGTCTCCCACAGGTCATTACCGGCAAAGTATATCCTCACTTTTTGCATGGCGGCTTTTTGCGTTAGAGCAGCGGGCAACGTATATCCGAATACCAGGTTTTTTAACCGGAGATAGGCTCCGTTTTCAGCCACCCAATCAGAAGGGAAATAGTTATAATTATTAATAGTACCGGTAGATGAGATGCGCGGTAACCAGGCATCCGTTCGTTCGGGAGCCCACCATTGATTGACATATGCTGCATTTTGCGCCTGGAAGATGGTACCTGCCGGAACGCGCCAGCTTCCATCACGTACAATGGTTCTTTTACCTACGCCCTGGAAGATCATATTAAAATCAAATCCTTTCCAGTCCAGCCCCGCATTAAAGGAATAGGCGAAACGCGGATCGTCTGTACCCAAAAAGACCGCATCTTCGGGAAACGTTATTTTACCGTCGCCATTCACATCCTTGAACATATTATCACCTAACGAGAGCCGGTTGTTGGCCTGTGCGTTGGCAGGCCCGGCAGGCATATTGATATTATTTCCGGTGATAAATGCCCTGTAAGCAGCTAATTGTTCTTCTGTTTGTATGCGGCCATTATATACCAACCCAAAATAAGAGCCGATAGGATAGCCTTCTACTGCATTGTTTAAGCCCCGGTTACCGGACCCAATGATTTTCTGTCCTCCGAAATCGGAAAGCATCGTTTTGTAGGAAGAGATATTTCCTCCAATATGATAGCTCAACGCTCCCGCCCTGTCTCTCCAGTTTAAAGCAATCTCCCATCCCCTGGTTTCCAGCTTGCCATTATTTCCGGCAGGCGCATTTACGCCCAGCACAGCAGGATAAGTTCTGGCGATCAACATATTGCTGTTATTTTTTTGAAACAATTCAGCCGTACCACCCAGCCTGTTGTTCAATAAAGCGAAATCAAGCGCCAGGTTGCTGGTGGTCACACGCTCCCAGGTTCTGTCCAGTGCCACCAGCCCGCCCGGTGCAATCCGCACGGCAGGACTGGTACCCAGGATCGGAAAGCCAGACTGCCCTGCACCTGTGGAAAAGCTCAGATTGAGCAATTGTATGTATTCATACAGGCTGATACCGCCCTGGTTACCTACATTACCCCAGGAAGCCCGCAGCTTCAGATCATTGATAATCTTTATATTTTTCATGAATGCCTCCTCCGAAATGCGCCAGCCTCCCGAAAAGCCATAAAAGAATTTCCAGCGGTCATCTTCAATAAACCTGGAGGTTCCGTCGTAGCGCGCGTTGGCTTCGAACAAATATTTATTCAGGTAGGTATAATTTAGACGACCGAAATACCCGGCCAGCGCCGAATGGTATTGGGCCTCTGCAACAGATTTTGAAGCGGGGTCTCCAAAGCTATTGCTTAAAGAAGGCGGAACACCCGGCACAATATCCAGTGTGCGACCCAAAAACCGGTTGTATTCCTGCCGCTCATATTGTGTGCCTGCCATTACTTTCAGGTCATGACTGGTATTCAATTTCCTGCTGTATTCGAGGTACGAG
>JBQGCI010000355.1:0-6366 GCA_052038405.1 Acinetobacter pittii | reverse complement strand
GGTGGTGTTGCCTAATTTTGGTGATGAAAAGGGTGTGGCAGAAACACTGAAACTGGCTGAACTAAATGTGCCGGTGTTGATACAGGCCTATCCTGATGACCTGAATAAATTGGACGTAGTAAACCGGAGAGATGCCTGGTGCGGTAAGATTTCGGTTTGTAATAATTTATACCAATATGGTATTAAATATACACTGACCACCAAACATGTAAGCAGGCTGCAGGATGAGACTTTTAAAAAAGATCTGTTGGACTTTGTTGGTGTTTGTCGTGTGGTGAAAGGACTACGTAAAGTACGTATTGGTGCAGTGGGAGCAAGACCTACCGCTTTTAATACGGTTCGCTATAGTGAAAAGATATTGCAGCGTAATGGCATTTCAGTTACAACAGTCGATCTTTCTGAAATACTGGGAAATGCTAATAAACTGACTGCGGACGACCGGTCTGTTAAAGAGAAACTGGAAAAGATCCACGCCTATATTTCTGTGGGAAAGACACCCGGTGAAAAGCTGGTGCAGATAGCAAAACTGGACGTAGTGTTGGCTGATTTTATGGAAGCTAATGCATTAGACTGCACTGCTATTCAATGCTGGACTTCGATACAACAGAACTATGGTTGTAATGTATGCACCAGCATGAGCATGATGAGCGAGAATATGTTACCCAGTGCTTGTGAGGTAGATGTAACGGGCACTTTAAGCATGTATGCCATGCAACTGGCAAGCGGATCGCCCAGTGCGTTGGTAGACTGGAATAATAACTATGCCGACGATGATACCAAGTGTGTGTTGTTTCATTGTGGTAACTGGGCAAAATCCTTCCTTCCCGATATCAGTATCAGTACAGCACCGATCTTAGGAACCACGGTAGGTACAGAAAATACTTATGGCGCTTTGGATGGCCGTACACCAGCGATGCCACTCACTTATGGCCGCATCAGTACTGATGACTGTAAAGGTGTGATCAAAGCATATGTAGGAGAAGGAGAATTGACAAACGATGAATTAAAAACCTTTGGTAACCGGGCGGTAGCGCAGATAGAGGATTTGCAAGGGCTGATGAAACATGTGTGTCGTAACGGTTTTGAGCATCATGTAGTAATGAATGCCAGCAAAACCGCAGGTATTTTAAAAGAGGCCATGGAGAACTATCTGGGCTGGGAAACCTATTTGCACGGATAAGCCGGATTAAAAGTTTAAAGTTCAATTTTTGAAGTAGACGGGTAAAACCTTAAACTTTAAATTTTAAATCTCCAACAGTTTGATATGACAACAAAAGAACTTCAACAAAAGTCTATAGAGTATAGAAAAAAAATACTCCAGTATATTGTGAAAGCCAAAGCGGGTCATACTGGCGGAAGCCTGTCTTGTACCGACATCCTGAATGTATTGTATAATGAGGTGATGAACGTGTCTCCCGGCAACTTTGGGTCGCCTGACCGGGATCGTTATATCCAAAGCAAGGGTCACACCGTAGAAGCTTTGTTTGTTGTATTGGCTGATAAAGGATTTTTTGCGGAAGAAGAATTAAACACGCTTTGTCAATATCAATCGCATTATATTGGACATCCTACACGTAAAGTAAATGGTGTGGAGCAGAATACCGGTGCCCTGGGACATGGTTTGCCTATTGCTGTGGGCACCGCATTAGCTGGCAAGTTGGATAAAAAAGAATATAAGGTTTACACCCTGATGGGTGATGGCGAAATGCCGGAAGGAAGTAATTGGGAAGCCGCTCTGACAGGGGCTCATTATAAGCTCGATAATCTTTGTGCAATTGTTGATAAAAACTCTTTACAGATTACAGCACCAACAGCAGATGTGTGTAATACGGATCCATTGGATGAAAAGTGGAAAGCCTTTGGCTGGGCAGTGAGAGAAGTAAATGGTAATGATGTTGAGGCCTTAAAGACAATTTTACAGCAACTGCCATTTGAAGAAGGAAAGCCCAGCGTTATTATTGCGCACACCACTAAGGGAAAAGGAGTGAGTTATATGGAGAATGTATTGAAATGGCATCACGGTGTTCCTTCTGCAGATGAATATGAGCAGGCTATTAAAGAACTCGATGAAGCATTATTAGCAATTTAATTTTCTACTGCAATGTCATGGTGTCCCGATAGCTATCGGGATGGCGAACCATGTATGGAATAAATAGGACGTCCTTCGTCAAGCTCAGGACGACAGACAATTTATACAACTCAACAATGGCAGAACAAATCAACACTTTACCTTATAAAGCCAACCTGGATGTATATTCAGAAACTTTGCAAAGGTTGGCGGGCACGGATCCGAACATTATAGCTGTAACCAGCGATAGCCGCGGTTCGGGTAAGTTAGTACCGTTTGGTAAAAAGTATCCGGACCAGATAGTGGAAGTAGGGATCGCAGAACAAAACCTGGTGGGGGTAGCAGCGGGATTGGCATCCTGTGGAAAGAAGGTATTTGCGACATCACCTGCTTGTTTTTTGACAGCGCGTGCATTAGAACAAATAAAGAATGATGTGGCTTATAGCAATAATCCGGTTAATGTAATTGGCATTAGCGCAGGCGTAAGCTATGGCGCTTTGGGTAGTACCCATCATAGCCTTCATGATTATGCAGCTTTAAGACCCATTAATAATATAACGGTTGTAGCTCCGGCTGATAATTGGGAGACAGAGCAAGCTATTGAACTGGCAGCTCGCACAGCTGAGCCGGTTTATCTCCGTTTTGGTAAAAAGCCGATGCCACCACTGAAGGAGGCCAATGGCGATACTTTTGCTTTTGGTAAAGGCCGTATCATAACAGAAGGTGAGGATATCTTAATTATTGGTTGTGGAGAGACCGTATATCCTGCACTGGAAGCGGCAAAGCTTTTAAAAGAAAAAGGTATTGCAGCGACGGTGGTGAGTATGCATACGATCAAGCCTCTGGACACAGAATTGTTGGCTGAGAAAGCCCGTGCTTGTAAAGCTATTCTTACTGTGGAGGAGCATAGTGTATATGGTGGATTGGGTGAAGCCTGTGCCGGTTACCTGTTACAACACGGCATCAGCAAACCTTTTAAAATAATGGGTATACCGGATGAATACACTGTAACCGGTTCTCAGGGTGAAATCCTGGAACATTATGGGATCAGTAAAAACGGGATTGCGGCAGCCGCGAAAGAATTGTTGCGCCCGGAATAGTGTTGGTAAAGGATGGCTCCCCAATAAAACGATTCAATAATTGTCTTCATATGAAATGAGCCGTAAAAATCTCTTAGTAAAGAATAATCATTGGGCGAATTGCATCTGACCATTAAAAGCTATAAAAAATAAACAGATGAAAAAGCTTTTTTACAACGGAGTTTTGTTGCTAACGATAGGATTGTTGCTGGTACAATGTAAAAGCAAAGAACCGGGAAGCAAACAACAAAAGAAAGTGGCGATAGTTATATCGACCTTAAATAATCCCTGGTTTGTATTCCTGGGCGAACAGGCAGCTGCCAAAGCCAGGGAGCTGGGCTATGAAACTAAATTATTCGATTCGCAAAACAATTCCGCCCTGGAGAGCGATCATTTTGACAATATAATAGTCGAAGGATTTAATGCCATTCTTTTTAATCCGACTGATGCAGATGGATCTGTAGCAAATGTTAAAAAAGCAAAAGCAGCAGATATACCGGTGTTTTGCATGGATAGAGAAATCAATTCATTGGATGCTGCTACTTCACAAATACTATCCGACAGCTACTCTGGTTCTGTGTCTATTGGTAAATATTTTGTACAGCAGCTCAATAAAACCGGCAATTATGTGGAGCTATTGGGATTGGTGGGTGATAACAATACCTGGGCCAGATCAAAGGGCTTCCATAGTGTGGTAGATAATTATAAAGACCTGAAAATGGTAGCACAGCAAAGTGCAGACTTTGATCGAAATAAAGCCATGGAAGTGATGGAGTCTATTCTGCAGGCACATCCCCATATAGATGGCGTGTTTTGCGGTAATGACGCCATGGCAATGGGTGCTTACCAGGCGCTGCTTTCATCAGGAAAGGCAGATAAGGTAAAAGTATTTGGTTTTGACGGCGCTGATGATGTAATTGCTGCCATTAATGATAACAAAGTGTATGCTACCGGTATGCAATTCCCATTGGTGATGGCGCAAACAGCTGCTGTGTTTGCAGACGAGTATATAAAAGGTAAAAGAGACTTTCCTCAAAAGATACCGGTGGCGGTGGAAATGGTTACCAAAAAGAATGTACAGGAATATGTAGCTTATGGAAAAAAATAACTAACGAGCGCTGAATTTTTAAAATAATGCCAATGAACAGGTTTTTAAAATATGGGATTGTACTGCTAGCCATTGTGCTACTGGGTTATAATTCGATCTATATAAAAAAGCTAAGTGATATTAAAGCTATCGCGGGTGAAAAATTTGATGCCGTAACTTATGTAGCCGGTCTTTGGAAAGATAAATTACCCGCCCGTATGCAGGCAGCCGTGGATATCAATACACTGAAAGCAGCTGTAGAAACGGATGCAACAGGTGCTTTTGAGAAGTACACGAATGCTTTGGCGATTGGTAACTACCGCTACGCTTTAGTAAAGGGTACAGCGAAGGTAGATAAAGTAGGAGCAGATGATGTGGCAATAATAATAAATGGCAATACACCTTTTAAAGCAGGCCTGGTTACCGAGTTCGTATACGGCAATGCATTGAGAGATGCATCCGGTTTGGTGGCGCTAAAGGAGTTTCCCAATACCAGTGACCTGAATAGTATTTCAGAACAGTTCAATCGAACAGTTCGGGAAAAGGTAGTTCCTGCATTTAAGCCTTCTTTAAATACCGGTGATCAGATAGAATTTACCGGGGCGATTGAGTTGAATAAAGAGCATATCCACTTTGATGATATAGAATTAATTCCTGTAAGTGTAAAAATTATTCCCTGATGCTGATAGCGAAAAATATAACCAAAAAGTTCGCCGGCGTCACGGCTTTGAATAATGTAAACCTGGAGCTATATCCTGGCAAAGTAAACGCCATTGTAGGCGAGAATGGAGCCGGTAAATCCACCCTGATGAAAATATTATCAGGTGTACATACTCAATATAATGGTGAAATTATCTTTCGCGGTAACAAAGTGCAATTTAGTTCAACCAAAGATGCGGAAGATGCAGGTATCGCCATTATTCACCAGGAATTAAACCTGGTGCCACATCTTAGTATTGCGGAGAATATTTTTTTGGGCAGGGAGATAACGAATGCATTGGGTATCCTGGATAAAGGCGCAATGCGTAAACATACAGCTGAGTTACTCAAAAAGGTAAACCTGGATATAAGTCCAGATACATTGGTTTCTAAATTGAAAGTGGGACAACAGCAACTGGTGGAGATAGCAAAGGCCTTACATACCAATGCTGAAGTGATTATCATGGATGAACCTACTTCGGCGATTACCGATAAAGAAGTCGACAATCTTTTTAAAATCATAGACGAGCTTAAAGAAGAGGGAAAGATCATTGTTTATATTTCTCACAAGCTCAAAGAATTATTTCAGAAAGCAGATACCTATACGGTACTAAGAGATGGTGCTACCATTACCTCAGGTAATATGAATACCATTACCCAGGATGAACTGGTAGAGAAAATGGCTGGACGTAAGATTGTGATTGAGAAGAATATTTCTGACGCCATTTTCAATGAACCTCTACTGGACATAAAAAATGTTAACCTGAAGAATGCGGAAGATATGAGCGGGTTGCTGGTAAAAGACGCATCATTTACTTTGCATAAAGGAGAAGTACTGGGGTTATATGGATTAATGGGGGCCGGCCGGACAGAGCTGATTGAAACTATTTTTGGCTTGCATCCCAAACTTGGCTCGGGTACAATGATGGTTGAAGGAGAGCTGAAGAAGATCAATTCTCCGGCACGGGCTATAGCCTCGGGTATCATGCTGGTTCCTGAAGACCGTAAGCTACAGGGCCTTTGTTTGGGTTTGGGCGTGAAGAAAAATATCAGCGTAACTGTATTAAGGCAGCTGGAAGAAAATGGGATATTTTTAAATGCGCGTAAAGAATCGGCGCTGGCAAAAGACTATATCAAGCAGTTAAATATTAAAACAGCTTCGCAAAATACTTTGTCCAAAAACCTGAGCGGTGGTAACCAGCAGAAAATAGTCATTGCAAAGTGGCTGGCTAAAAACCCTAAGGTTTTGTTGTTAGATGAGCCGACAAGGGGTATTGATGTAGGAGCAAAATCTGAAATTTATAAATTGATAAAAGACCTGGCTGCGAGCGGAGTAGGTGTTATTGTAGTGTCTTCTGAAATACCCGAGATATGAGCACGGGCTAACCGGGTATTGGTAAGGTGTGAAGGGGAGCTCACTGCAGATATTCCAA
>JBQGCI010000354.1:0-4107 GCA_052038405.1 Acinetobacter pittii | reverse complement strand
CCAATACGAACAATTAAAATAATTGACACTTTCAGTCACTTCCTCTGCCCCCTTAGCCCTATATCGGTCATTCTGGGCAATGGTAAAGGTTACCACTTCGCGACCTTCACTAACTTTTTTCACTTGTGCATCAGCGGCGATGCGTCCGATAATTGTGTTCATAATTTGAAATTTTAAATGTGAATGAAACTTTTTGTGATTCGTTTTTTTGTGTTTTAAAAAATTGATGATTACCTGAAAAAGAAAAAACGGAAAAAAAGAAAGCATCTCTACCAGTGCTGAATGGATAAAAAGCACCAAAAGGAAAAGGAATAAAGGATAGCCTGAAGAGCGCACCTCCCCAGTGTTTATGCCGGAAGCTTTTGGTCAGCGCGAGGGGCACTATCTTCGCTTTCGCTTTGGCCCGTTTTCTTTCAGGTAAACATAAAAATGGATATAACCGCACCACGGGCCTGATGGCACGCCTTCGATGGGGGATTGAAGGGCGGGCTGCAAGGTGTCAAGGTGGCTACCACTTATTAAAAAAGAGAGAAATCAAGGCTTACCGGCAGAAGTACCGAACATGACAAAGGAAATCTTATTTAAAGCAGGAGCATGGGTAAAAAGTGACCGGGCACTCAGGTCATATTTACGGCTCAGTTCTTCAAACCACAACTTCCGGTCGTTTAATCCCCTTAAACGGACACAATCGTGAAACTGCTCCAGCTGTTCCTCGTTCAGAATGATCTCATCATCAAAGATCACCCGGTACTGCCAGTCATAACCTTTCCATTTTATGTAATTTTCCGCTACTGTTTTCATGACAGACAAATGCGTTTCTTTCTCATAAATCCTGGGTTTAACTTCTACCAGGAATGCCTGGCCTGTTTCTTTGTGCCGGATTAAAAAGTCGGGGGTATACCTGCGGTGACAGGTGCGGATATAATGGGTTGGCTGAAAAGTTCCAGGGTGATAATAAATGGAGACGCGTCCTCTGAGTATCTCGTAGTCATCCATTACAGATAGCGCAAACTTTACTTCTGCGAGCGAATCGAAGGTATAGCCCCAGTTAATAATTTTACGGGACTTGCGGTATTTAAAAAATTTAGGTTCCATTGTTGACAAGTGTTTAAAGTGTTTAGGGATGATCAGATAAGCGGAAATAAGCCGGAAGATTTAGCGGTCCAGGTTTAGCAGGCTGTGCGCCTTAATTTGTGTATGATACCTGATATGTCCTTTGCGATCAGCGTACTCATGGTATTCCAATGTACCTTCTAAAAATATTTTACTGCCTTTTACAAAATTCCTGTTGGCAAAATCGGCTTGACTATCCCAGCAAATTACGTCATGCCAGACAGTGACAAAGTCCCTGTATTTTGCTCTCCTGTAATGCGTGGCTACCCTTAGTGCAGTGCGGGAACAGCCATTACCGGAGCGGGTGCTTCTAAGATCTGTACCTACATAGCCGATCAGTGTAATGCGATTGGTCGTCATAAAATTTGGATTTGATTCGGGGTGAAGGTAGATGTGTGAGGTACCCGTTACCAGCATGTTTAGCATGTAATAGCAGCAGTTACACGTGTAAACACAGATAAATCCAGAAATTTTATAAATTTGGGTATGTCAGTACTTAGCCCCACATGCTTACATTGCAATGAGGTGATTAAGGTTGGCCGTTCAGATAAGAAATTTTGTGATATCGGATGTAAAGACGCCTACTATAACACCCTCAAAGCAAATGAGCTGAAAGAAATCCGCCGCGTTGACGGCATCCTGAAGAAAAACCGCCGTGCTTTAAAAAGTCTTTATGACCCGCAAAACCGCGAAAAGAAATTCACGAAAGAGTCGCTCGTACGTGCCGGTTTTGAATTCGGATTTCTGACGCATATCGCTGAAACCAAATTTAAAGGTGGTGAAATTCACTTCTGTTACGATTACAGATACAGGGAGGTTGAAGCGGACCAATACCAGCTATACCCGACATTTCCAAGGATTAAAGTTAAAGGAGGGTATGAGATGGTGGTAAAGTAATCAGGCTAAAAATGTTACGGACAACATTGAATCTATAGCTGAAAAGACAGGTAACAGTTACTGGTTTACCCCTTCCATCAGGAAGAAGAATTTAAAGACGATCTAAACAACAGACATTAAGGTCATTCAAAATGGCTGGGCCTTCCCCGACGGATTATGTGTATACCTCATTTTAGAAATCCTCCTTAAACGGAAGTAACGGGCCTAAGCCCATTATTTCCGTAACAATTTTAAAGACAAGACATCAATGACTTAATTACCATTTAAAAGTATGAACTATTTTCAAACCCTGCTCATTTAATAAATACCTTACCGGTCATAAAGGGCTCCCAATGATCGGGATTACCATATATATCCCAGAGTAAAGTGATAGATTGATGCCCTATACCACGGTATTTGAAAAGCTCTTCCACCTTCACCTCCCGAAATGTGGTCACATTATGATCCACCTGGTACCGGTTTAACGCAAGCCGGATCGCGGTGATATAGCGCTTATCCACCTGCCTGGAACCCAAATGTCGGTAAAACTCGCCTACCAGTTCCTTTACGGGTCGTTCAATTCTATCAGTCACCTTTTTCATACTATAGCTATTCCCATTAAAGTTAATCAATTTACGTCGCAGGCGTATATTTGCGGGGATAAAAGTACCATATGTCAATTGATGAGCTAATCCATAAAGCACTGAAAGAAATAGAAGGACCGCTGAATGTAATCGGCCTTTCAGCAGTCGTGAGCGATATACAAACCAGGGAACTGTTTGTTCTAAACCTGCAGGATTTTTTTACCGGCAACCTGATCAGTTTCAGTAAAGGTGTAACAGCTTCTTTAATTCTAATGGGCATTTATTCTACCGAAGAGCAAGCACACGAATGTGTTGATTCGCTTCGCGATATTGGTGTCCAGGGCCCGGGCTTAGTTCAGCTACCCGAGTGGCACCTGGTCATGGGTAGTCCCGTAAAGAATGAATTATTTACCTTATCCCTGAGAGATTATTATGTGGGTTGCCTGGCTTTCTTTCATTATAAGATTGATTCCGGAAACTTACCGGTGGCGCTTTTCTCAAGCGCTGATGCAGCAGACGCCGGCATAGATTATATCCGCTATACTATAAGAGATGAGAATCGTTAGCAGGCTCTCTAAAGAGCTGTAACGGCGCAGCCTCTAGCGCGCCATCCGGGATTCGCCATCACTTTACTACCGGATAGACCAGGCTTAGCAAAATATTCTTCAGGTTATCAGAAGAAAGATCTACTCCATTGAAGTCATAGCCGACCACCTCGGTCCCTTTATCCTTTGGAATCAACAGGCGATCCTTACCCAGCTGGAGCAGCGCAATCATACGGTCCGTATAATGCAGGTTATAATAGCTACCCTTGCTGATGATCTCGATGTGTTTGATTCTTTTATCTTTCATAAATCAAAATTCATCATTCGCACGGTATAAACCTCAGGCTGCATAAATTTCCTGAGCCTGCCGACCAACGAATATCCGGTACTCATCTGACTGACTCAACATTTGCTTTAGCTTATCAAAATGACCATGGTTTTCCAGGTCGAAAATGAATTGGTATCTACCCTCCATACGGCTTGCAAAGCTCCGGGCTTTGATAAGTGCCTCGTAATAATTCAAAAGTAACACCTTCCAGACACCCTCCGTCTTGCCGGTCACCTGCTCACCGGGTTGCAGGATAATAAACCTTCTTTTCTGATCTTTTAAGCGCAGCAGCAACTTGATCTCCGCCCTTTCCCATTCATTAGACATCGCTTTAGTAAT
The DNA here is from genome assembly GCA_052038405.1 of Acinetobacter pittii. Lineage (GTDB taxonomy): Bacteria > Bacteroidota > Bacteroidia > Chitinophagales > Chitinophagaceae > Niabella. Next base: position 322 of record JBQGCI010000354.1, on the reverse strand, counting down.
TTTTTAAAAAGTCAGATACAAACTGCGGGCCAATACAGGTATAAATTTCATGAACTGATTACTCTAATCCACTTCTAATGAGAGACCTTCCGTTCCAGCTCTTCCATAATCCGCCCTAAAAGTTCCCTGCCAGGGTTGGTATTCTTTTCATTCAAAGGAGCCGTTAAGTGTATTGTATGCGCATCTGATTTTTCGAAGGTCCACTCCCTTCCATCAACAATCACATAAAATTTATAGCTGTAGCCAAATGTGGTGAGCCTGGCCCTGAAGCGATGCTGCGCTCCATCATAAGCAACCGGTAGTTCGAAGTAATGTTCCATCA
>JBQGCI010000353.1:0-2530 GCA_052038405.1 Acinetobacter pittii | reverse complement strand
AAAGCCGCAGTTGGCCTGAGGGCTTCAGGTACCTTCTATTTTAAAGTAGCAGCAGACGTTGCAGTGCCGCAGGATATTATGTCTTACTACACTTCAGGCAGTTCGCTTCCACTGGGCCGTTTAAGTTATGCTTACACGATGGAAAACTAAATTTAAGCACATTCTAAAGTATGCACCCATTTATGAAACGTGTAAAAATCAGCATTAGATTTTTTCTGGTAGCAAATTTTATTATTGGTTCAACGGGTGCTTTCGCGCAGCCTGGCAAAGTAAGTTTGCTGCCTTACCCGGCGGCTATAACTATCACAAGTGAAGCAGTAGCATTTGAAAAAACTATCAAAGTATATGTTGCAAAAAACAGGTTCGTAGACCGGAGCTACTGGACAGAAATTTTTCAGCAAATGGGACTGGAACCCGAATGGCAGGGGAACGCCTCAAAGGCACAGGCTGTTTTTAACGTCAGGGAAGTAAAAGGGAGTGGTGATGACGAATCGTATACTTTGCAGATAGCGCCTGCTAAGAAGGCAACAATTGAGGCAACTGCCAACAGCCATCGTGGAATTTTATATGCCCTGCAAACGCTCCGGCAACTGGCAAAACGATCCGGAGCGTACACAACATTTGCAGCGTGCTCTATATCTGACAGGCCCGCATTTTCCTGGCGCGCTTTTATGTTAGATGAGAGCCGCCATTTTCATGGTAAAGAAACGGTGAAACGGCTATTGGATGAAATGGCAGGTCTCAAAATGAATGTCTTTCACTGGCACCTGGTTGATGATCCTGCCTGGCGTTTGGAAATAAAAAAATATCCGCAACTCACGGCCATTGCATCAAGGGGAAACTTTGAACATATGATGCGGTTTCGTGATGCTCCCAACAAGAAGGATAGCTTGTTTCATGGACAGCCCGCCCGGTTTTATACACAGGATAATATAAAAGAGATTGTCGCCTATGCACACTATCGTGGTATCAAAGTGGTTCCGGAAATTGAAGTTCCGGGCCATGCAACGGCTTCAATTTTTGCTTATCCCTGGTTAGGCGCCAGCAGTAAGGAAAAAGGATCAGGAATTCATGGAGATCTGTATGATGTAACAGACCCAAAAGTTGAAGCGTTCCTGCATAATGTATTAGATGAAGTAATAGGATTATTTCCCGATGGTATCGTTCATATAGGGGGCGACGAGGCGGACTACGGGCATTGGAGAAGCTCACAAAGCATTAACGATTTTATGAAGAAAAATGCTATTCCAACTTACGCTGATCTGCAGGTATGGGCCATTAACCGTCTGTCACAATATATTGCCGGGAAAGGATACCGGATGATTGGCTGGAACGAAATTACCGGTGATAATATAAGAGAAGATGCAAATATACAGGCAGGTAGCAGCCAGAAGCTCGCTAAAGGTACTATTGTGCAATTTTGGGACGGCAAACCGAGCCTGGTCAATAAGGCAATCGGGCAGGGGTATGATATTGTTAATTCCGAGCGTCATTTTACTTATCTCGATTATCCATATGAAGTCACCTCTTTGATAAAAGCCTATTCCTTTAATCCGGTGCCTCAGGGCATAGCCGTGGCTGATCAAAAAAAGATATTGGGTCTTGGCTGCCAGATGTGGGGTGAATATACTCCGACAGCCGAACGTTTATATTATCAGATATTCCCCCGGATAGCAGCTTTTGCTGAAACAGGATGGGTTTCCCCGGCAACTAAGAGAACCTATGCCGACTTTAGGAAAAGATTGGAGACACTGGAGCAGGTATGGTTAAACAAGGGATATATAAAGGATCAGTCGGGCAAATACTAAGCAATAGTTGAATATACACCACTAATGAATGATCAATGAATAAAGTACGTATTACAGCAATGAACAGATATAATATATTTTTTTTCTTTTTGATATTACAGGTATCGGGCTTTACAGTTAAGGCGCAGCAGCGTGAGATATCCATACAAAAAGTAGATCCGACAGCAAATGGGAAGATATATATCGTCACACAAAAAAAAGGAAATTATAAAATAGATTCAGCGCGCTATGCTGTTTTTATACCCGAGGGTATTACCACCATTAATGGTGTATTCATTCATCAGCATGGCTGTACTATGGAAGGGCGTGGTATGGCAACAGCTTATGATGTACAGTACCAGGCATTCGCCAAAAAATGGAAGCTGGCGGTTGTGGGCCCCGATCTGTATGCTAAAAATAATTGCCATGATTGGAAAAATCCCGCGTCAGGATCGGCTGATGCCTTATTAGCGACACTCAATCAAATCAGTGCACTGGCAAAGATGCCTTCGCTTAAAAACGCACCCTGGCTATTATGGGGGCATTCGGGCGGTGGATACTGGTCGCAGGCGATGATGGCCGCCTATCCCGAAAGGGTGATGGCTCTTTTTAGCTATTCTCCGGGTTTAAATGCCAGCTTTAACTACCCTGAAGCGGCTATGGAAATTCCTGTGATGATCAGGTATGCCGGCCCCGAAGGGGATGCCTGCTGCTGGGAATCTGCTGTACGAACTTTTAACGAA
>JBQGCI010000352.1:0-5763 GCA_052038405.1 Acinetobacter pittii | reverse complement strand
CACCTCTCAATTCCATACATGTCAGGAGCAATATGATATCAACCTATTGGCAGTTTCTGAAAGTTGTCAGGTACTACTTGTGTGAAGCAAAAGCAGATACCTTATTATAACCAAGGTTCCTTTTATGAGAAAACATACCTGGAAGAAGTAGCGCTTGAACAGAGATGCTCCGCCGAAACGATGTAACGCCTGAGAAAACGTTCCGTTCTTATACTATAACCGGATCAAAGAGGTTTTTCAAAACAATGCCATTGGTTGCCTGCTGCCAGTGCGTGTACCACTGCAAATATTATGACAGCGCTGCCAACTGTTCTTAAGCCAGCCGCATTCAATACCTCCTAAAACACATTGTCTATTTCGGGGCGGCTATATTGTTCCCGGGCGTCGCTTATTTTGGGCAAACCGAAATAGAAGTACAGGCGTCGTTTAACTGGTTTTTCGAAAACCGTGTTTTCACTTTGCGGTCCTAATGCTTTGGTGTTGGGGCTTATATTTAAAGCCAGCTTGGTGCCCATAGCAGGTATGGCATCCAGGAACGATACATCGCCTCCCGGAAGTTCGGGAAATGGTTTTGCCCCACTTAAACCATAGAAGTTAAAAAGGCGTACCGATAAATTGTCGTCCTCGCTTGCTACATAAAACCGGCCTTCTACAGTATTAAATTCCATCCATGTAATATCACTGAAATAGCCTTTGAACTCAGGGTATACCACAGGTGAATATCCTGTATGGGTATTGTTGAAAAAGTTTTGCCAAACATTGACCGGTGTACCGTGGGTACGGTTTTTCCATTGGCGGTAGGGTCCTTTGCCCAGCCATTTGGATGCCAGCACAAAATTTTCGGGATAATTAAAACTTACACCGGCAAAAGGATAAGCACCTTCAATCTGGTACGCATAGTCCAGTGCTACCCAGCCATTGTTCTGCATGGTCCATTTAATGGAGCGCATATTGCCCTCGCAGGTGAAGGTTGCAGATGCCTCCTTGTCTGTGTTCTTAATAACAACATGGGTAACCCTTGTATTACCGTTCAGTAATACCGGGCCATTTTTGAAAGAAAGATTATCCATACCGGCTTTGGGATTTTTTATCCCTTCCAGCAAGCCCGTATATTTATTAATAGTAACCTCAAGCCCGTTATTCGTTAAACTAATGAGCGAATCCATCTCTGTTGCCTGGGTAGGCTGTGCCGCCAAATTCCAGATGCCGGTCAGCAGGTCACGGTTGGTTTTTAGTTTCCAGGTCCATTGATACAATTCTTTCCCAAACGGATCTTTAGCTTTCAGCAGTAAGGCGTCGTAAGTGCGAAAGTTAGCGGGCAGGTTCAGCTGAAGCTGTCCTTTAGCCAACGGCAGAATGGAAGGGGCTTTCGAAAAACCGGTTTTCCCGACGGCGTGCCCGGTAAAAACCATATCGAAGGTACTCCGGAAATTAGCCAATGCCCATTCATAGGTACATTCGTTAAGATTGGTAAAGTGGTAGCGATTTTCAAGTTCGACAACGCCATTAAAATTATCGGGTATTTCTTTCATCGATATCCTTACCGGACTGAAAATCTCGCGTAATGCATAAAAGCTGCCTTCTTTTTCGCGATGTGGTCCCAGTATGCCATCATTCGCATTTAAACCATTGGCATCAATAATATTGCGCATATCGGTACGCACAATACCTTCATCTACAAACGCCCAGAGAAAACCGCCGCCACTTCTTTTAGCATTCCAATGTAACTCCCAAAAATCGTACATGGCAGCACCCGCGCCACCGTCATCCTGTGCATGCAGGAATTCAGTAGGCATATAAATCAGGCTGTCATTTAAAATACTTTGAGTACTGTAATAGTCTTCATAGTGATTACAGTCGATGCCATTAAAATCGTTACCGGGGCGGTGATGCGGGTGTATCACCGGGCGGGCTGAAAAGTCCCATTTGGTGAACAGCGCATCCAGCGCTTTATTCGTACCGCCTTCGTTGCCATTAGCCCAGAATATAATCGAAGGATGATTCAAGTCCCGGGTAACCAGCTCTTTCACCAGCCTGGCTCCCGCCTCCGTATTGTAGGCTTTTTGCCACCCGGCTAATTCATTAATGACATAAAGACCCAGGGAGTCGCATAGCTCCAGGAATCGTTTATCAGGTGGGTAATGAGAACATCGCACCGCATTCATGTTCATTTCTTTGATCAGCTGAACATCTAAAAGCTGGAGGCTATCATTTAGCGTACGACCTGTTTCGGGCCAGAAGCAATGGCGGTTAACACCCTTCATTTTCACCTGAACATCATTTACATAAATGCCATCCCCGGGTCGCACTTCAATAGTTCTGAATCCAAACTTCTCTTTTAATTGGTAGATGATCTTATTATTTTGTTTCAGGTAAATATGTGCTGTATACAGGTTGGGCGTTTCACTGGTCCATAGTTTTGGATTTTTTAAAGCCGTTTGCAAAAGTATGGCAGCATCTCCCTTATTCGCCCGCGCAGTTGCGCTGGAAACCGTAGTTCCTTTCGCATCTTTGATCTCTGTAAAAATGGTTGCCGGCTGCTGCAGGTTTTCGAGATAAGCCATCATCTGGAAACTGCCATCCGCTTTGGCGTCAATACCCACATAATCTATATGTGTTCGATTAACTGCCTCCAGGTAAACCGGCCTGAAAATACCGCCGAACACCCAATAGTCTGCCAGTCGCTCTGCATTGTTGACTGAAACAGTTGATGACATCTTGCTTACTTCCGCTTCAAGTAAATTGACCGCACCATATTTAAGTTGATCCGTAATATTATAACGGAAACGGTAAAAAGCACCCTGGTGTGTTGCACCGGCCGATCGTCCGTTTATTTTCAATTCTGTATCCGTCATACTGCCTTCGAAAACAATGAACACTTCTTTTCCTTTCCAGCTGGCAGGAACTTTAAACGAATGACGGTATTTACCTTTTTCATCAGCAAAACGAAAATTTTTTCCATAGGTCTTATAATCACGCCCATAATTATAAGTGCCAAAACCTTGTTGTTCCCAGCAGGAGGGAACGGGTATGGTGGTCCAATAGCCGCTATTGCGGCCACCGGTACAATAAAAATCCCAGGCTACGGTGTTATCACTCCCTGTGCCGGACAGATACTGAATCTGTTTGTCCTGGCTATAAGTTGCCTGGTGTCCTACTAAAATCACAACACAGATAAAAATCCAACGAACGGTACAAATCATTACAAGATAATAAAAGTGAGCGTATAGCTTCGGCAAAGCAGTGATACATTAAAAATATCCCACCTTTCTTTTCAACGGGCAAATTGGGCAGGCTGCTTTCAGCAAACAACCGTTATCGATAATGGTTGCTGATCGCTAAAGTAGAAAAGCCGGGTAAATCTACCATCCTGATGTGTCCTGAGCCCTCCGGAGCTACTATTAATAGTTTAAGGAAGTTAAATTGTCGTAAATGATTATATGATAAATTTTGATACAGAGCTATTTTTTCTCGTTATTCTACAAAATTCGACAATTATTAACTTTTTATTAAATCAATTTGTAATTTAGACGGGTGGGGTATAACATCGAACAAGACTATCTATTACAAAATGAGGTTTCGAAAGGTGATCAGCAGGCTTTCACTGTTTTGTTCGATCGCTACCATAACCGCCTGTTTCACTTTATTCTAAATCTGGTAAAATCCAGGGAAGTAGCCGAAGAGCTGGTCATGGACGTGTTCCTGAAACTTTGGTTGTCCCGGGATATGATCGGCTCTATCGAAAATTTTGACGGCTTTCTGTTTAAGATAGCTTATAATAAGAGTATCGATTTTTTCCGGGCTGCCTCCAAAGACAAAACAATTACAGAGATCATCTGGGAGCGGATAGAAATTCCCGCCCAGTCTTATGCGGATGCTCCTTTATTGATGCAGGAATATGAGAATAAGCTCCGGGAAGCTATTGATATGCTTCCGCCCCAGCGCAGAAAAGTATTTGATATGAGCAGGGACGAAGGGTTATCTCACAGCAAAATCGCCGACACCCTCGGTATTTCCAAAAATACAGTGGCTAATACGATAGTGGAGGCCAAACAATTTATAAAATCTTACCTCGAAAAGCATTATGGCCTTGCCGGCCTTGTGGTACTGATTGCTTATCTTCTGACAGAAAAATAATTTTTTTTTCGAACGGGTAGTAGTAGCAGGTTATTTTTTCGTTATTTATGACAGGCGGTATCAGTCGCTTTAAGATGGAGCATCATAAAGACACATATTTCATCGAACTGGTGGAGCGGTATATGAGTAATACCTGTTCCCGGGAAGAAATGGATGAAGTGCTGGCACTGGCTGAAAAAAATCCTGAACAACTGTATCATGCGCTGAAAGCGCACTGGCAGGGTTTACAGCCTGCGGGCGATAACGAGCAATTATCAGCTGCGGCTGTTTTCGAGCGCGCCCGGCATATAGAAGCAAGCTTTGCTGAGGAACATGTACCGTCAAAAAGAAACCGGCGGCTTTTACACCAGCGAAGCAAAACCTGGTACCGCATAAGTGTAGCAGCAGTGCTGGCTCTTACACTAGGTGTGATGGGCTACTTCGTAAATCGGCAAAAAGCGGCCCCCGTCACTCCATTAGTAACAGATGTTACCGCACCCGGAAGTACAAAGGCAACAGTAAGGCTGGCTAATGGGCAGACTATCGCCCTCGACAGTTTATTATCCGGTACATTGGCAGTACAGGAAGACGGGAAACTGATAAAAAATGCCAATGGTCAATTGGTTTATAAAGCGCAGGCCACTGCTACCAATCATGCACCCGTTTACAACACACTGGATAATCCCAGGGGTAGTCGTGTAGTGGATATGACTCTGGCAGATGGTACCCATATATGGCTCAACGCCGGATCTTCTGTTACTTTTCCTGTGGCGTTCACCGGTAGCGAAAGAAGCATACAGTTAAAAGGCGAGGCCTATTTGGATGTGAGCCATAATGCGGACAAACCTTTTATTGTTCAAACGGGCGATTTGGTGATCCGGGTATTGGGCACCGGTTTTAACGTAGATGCTTATGAGGGTGCAGAACCGGTTAAAGTAACTTTATTGAAAGGGGCTGTAAAGCTTTCGAACAAGAATGCCAGCAGCCTGCTGAAACCCGGGCAGCAGGCCAGTATAAAGGGGCAAATAAGAGTCAGCAATGATGTTGACCTGGATGATGTGCTGGCCTGGAAGAATAACAAGTTCACATTTGATAACAGTACGATACAACAGATAATGCGGCAATTGGAACGTTGGTATGATATCGAAGTCGTGTACCAGGGCGTACCAACCACAGAAACATTCGTAGGTTCTATATCAAGAGATGTAAAGCTTTCGCAAATACTCTCCCTGTTGTCTGAAACCAATGCTGTTCATTTTGAACAACAGGGTAAGAGCGTTATTGTAAAAAGGTAAAGCATCTGTCAATTCAGGCAATTATTGAATGAATCAAACTACATGAGTAGGCTATCAGATATAATTTATTTCCTGTTGGTTATACGCTGTAATCCAGTACCCATAAGGCCTGTAAGCAAACGGGTTATTTGTAGAACAGGAAGAGAAAAGAAAAATAATATGTCTACTATTTTGGTAGACTAAAAAATGACAATATATTTGCAGCATCAAATAAGCGACAACTGAAATTAAGCTGGGGTATCCCATAAAGCTTTTTATAAATTTTGACCCCCGCCCTATTTCATAGGGAGGAGTTCATAAAAGAAATTGACAGGATCGTTACATCTGTTCATGCAGATGCATCTAACTAAGT
>JBQGCI010000351.1:0-4987 GCA_052038405.1 Acinetobacter pittii | reverse complement strand
GTGGTAACCGGATCTGTTTTGAACCTGCTGCTCCTGGAGAGAAAGTTATGTTGCAGGATGGTTTTATACGCATGGATCATCAGCAATGGAGAGGATGCGGAATAGCGATACCGGTATTTAGCCTGAGAAGTAAGTACGGATTAGGCGTGGGCGAATTCAGTGATTTAAAGCTATTGGCCGACTGGGCGGTGAAAACAGGGCTGAAGCTGATACAGATACTACCCATTAACGATACTACAGCCACCAATACCTGGCTGGATTCTTACCCGTATGCGGCTATATCTGCTTTTGCTTTGCACCCTGTTTATATGAACCTGGATGCCATTGATGGAAAAAAAAGCACGCAACTCAAAGAGGCTATTAAAGCTAAGAGAAAACAACTCAATGAGCTGGCGCATATCGATTACGAAGCGGTCCTGCAGTTTAAAATGGCTGCTTTAAAAGAACTCTATGAGGAGCATGGCGCCGTTAGTCTTAAAGGTGCTGGTTATAAGGAGTTTTTTAAAACCAATCAGCAATGGCTGAAACCCTATGCGGCATTCTGTTATCTTAGAGATACATTTAACTCCCCCAATCCGCAGGACTGGAAGACAAACAGTGTTTACAAGGATGCGGAAATCGATGTTTTTTTTGATGAAAAAGCCGAAGCTTATCAACAGGTGAATTATCATTGTTATGTACAATACCAGTTACACCTGCAATTAAGCGATGCGGTGGCCTATGCCCATAAGAAGGGTTTGGTGATGAAGGGCGATATACCCATTGGTGTGTACCGCTACGGCGCTGATGCCTGGGTAGCGCCTGATTTATATAAAATGGATGTGCAGGCGGGGGCGCCTCCCGATGATTTTGCGGTAAAGGGACAGAACTGGGGTTTCCCCACCTATAACTGGGCGCGCATGCAGGAGGATGGTTTTGCCTGGTGGAAAGAACGTTTCCGGCAAATGAGCTATTACTTTGATGCTTTCCGCATCGATCATATATTGGGCTTCTTCCGTATTTGGAGCATACCTGTACATGCGGTTCAGGGAATTATGGGGAGATTTGATCCCTGTATCCCGGTTCATGTAAGCGAGCTGGGAGAGCAGGGTATATGGTTCGACTATGAAAGGTTTTGCCTTCCCTATATTACCGACGAAGTGTTGCACGAATTGTTCAGGGAACAGGCCGGTTATGTAAAAGCACATTTTTTACAAAAGCACGGCCCCCACCAATACGTATTGCGGCCGCCATTTGATACACAAAAAAAAGTAGAAGCCCATTTCCGGGGAAAGGCAGATAGCGGGGATATCCTACTGCGCGATGGATTATACGACCTGATCAGCAATGTGATTTTGTTTGAACAGGAGGGGTCGGGTAAAACAGCATTCCATTTCAGGATCGCCTTAGATCAAACGAGCTCGTTCAGGAACTTATCCCCGCAGGTAAAGGAAAAGATCTGGGCCTTGTATGTTGATTATTTCTATCGCAGGCAAAATGATTTCTGGAAAAAGGAATCACTGAAGAAATTACCCCGGCTGAAAGCCGTAACTAATATGCTGGTATGTGGTGAAGACCTGGGCATGGTACCCGATACGGTTCCGGGTGTGATGAAGCAACTGGGAATACTGAGTTTGGAGATCCAGCGTATGCCCAAGCAGCCGGACGTGACTTTCTTCAACCCGGCTAATGCCCCTTATTTATCGGTGGTTACACCCTCCACCCATGATATGAGTACCATACGCGGATGGTGGCAGGAGAACAGGGCCTTAACCCAGCAGTTTTATAATTCGGAGTTAGGGCAGAGCGGAGAAGCGCCTTATTTCTGCGAACCCTGGATCAACCGTGCCATTGTATTGCAGCATTTATATTCACCGGCCATGTGGAGCATCTTTCAACTACAGGACATATTGGGAATGAGCGCTGAGTTACGCCGGGAAAATCCCGAAGATGAGCGGATCAATGTTCCTGCAAACCCCCAGCATTATTGGCGTTACCGCATGCATCTCAGCCTGGAACAACTGATTAAAGAAACAGATTTCAACGATGAACTGAAAAGCTATGTGCAACACAGCGGGCGTTAACAGCTAAAAGGAAACTGTTTGGCAGGGTACACTAAATACTCCTTCATATAATGAAGAGTCTTTCACAAACGTTCCCTGGTACAAGCTGTCCTTTTTAAGATGAACAGAAAATCTTCCAAGAATACGATTGTCGATATGATCAAAGCCCATAATCCGGAACGAGTTCTGTTTGAGCGAATCCAGGCTGTATCGCTGAGCAATGCTGGCACAGTACCCGCAGGCAGGTATAATCGTTCCGGCATTAAATTGCTTTGACTCGCCCGTGTATTGCGGCTTCTTAAAAAACGAAATCGTAAACCTTTCGTTATTGTCTCCCAGGGCCATCACATGCGCCATGCTGTCTTTAGGATTGTAGGTAGCCTCAATAGAATTAGCTTTCCAGTCGGTGCCGTTTTTTTTAGCGCTGAATGTAAAATGAGTATCCTCCTGGCCGTTGGACTGGATTTTTTTAGAGCAGCCAACAATTAAGGTTAGAAAAGCAGCAGCCAGCAAGGGTATTAATTTCATAGAGATTCGTTCTATGCGTTTTAAATAATATTTATTAAAGGAAACGCATTTATTTTATATAACGCAACAGCTTCCCGGCAATCATTAATAATTCCCGGCACCCTTACCTCCCTCTGCAATTGCAACGCTGGCGCTACAACCCAGTCGGGTGGCACCCGCTTCTACCAGCTGCCTGGCGAAAGCATAATCCCGGATGCCGCCACTGGCCTTGATACCTGTATGTTGCGGTAAATGTTTTTTAAACAATTCGACGGCATGAACGCTGGCACCTTTTTCTGCATAACCTGTCGATGTTTTCAGGTAATCGATACCTGCAGCACCATATAACTCACAACACTTGATGATCTCTTCATCTGTTAATACACCACTCTCAATAATGATCTTGACTGTTTTCCCTTTCTCTTTAATAATGGGGACCAGGTGGTTGGCTTCATTGGCCAGGTACTGCCAGTCATTATTTTTGAGGGCGATCAGGTTGACGACAATATCCAACTCATCGGCGCCATCCACAATAGCTAAAAGAACTTCTGCCAGTTTAGCTTCTATCGCCGAATATCCAAACGGAAATCCTATAACCGTACAGGTCTTTACTGAACTCCCCTGCAATAATTCTTTTGTTGTTTTAACAAACGGCGGCGGAACACATGCTGATGCAAACCCATATTGCCTGGCTTCTGCGCAAACTTTTTCGATGTCGCTGATCAGGGTAGTGGGCTTTAAAATAGTATGATCGATATAGGAGTTCAGTTGCATAAAACTAATTTAGCTTCAAAAGTAAGTGATACCGGTTTCAAACTACCAGATGCGATCGTAAAAAAAATCGTACAGGCTTGTTTCAATACTTTGTACCTTACAGTTTATTTAAATTGAAAGCCATGGATACTTTAAAACAATTAAGAGAAGAACTAACCGCCGAGTATAGTACTACAAAGAAATTCCTGGATGAATTTCCCGATGGGAAAAACGATTATACGCCTCATGAGAAAAGTATGAAGCTAATGCACCTCGCTCAACACATCACCGAAATTTTCGGATGGCCGGCGCATATGTTGAAAACCGAAGGGTTGGATTTTGCCGAAGGAGACAAGCCGGAATTGTATGAGACCCGTCAACAATTACAGGATGCTTTTGAAAAGAATTATGCCGCCTCGATTGCAGCCCTGGAAAACGCTACAGAAGCAGATCTGGAACCTAACTGGTTTCTGGCCTACCAGGGTAATAAGCTGGCCGAATGGACTAAATATGCGGCTATCAGGCATGCTTTAAGCCAGGTAACGCACCACCGCGCCCAGTTGGGGGTTTATTACCGCCTCAACGATATTAAAGTGCCGGGAAGTTACGGACCATCGGCAGACGATCAGAAATTTTAAACAGGGAAAGTGATTCATAAAAAGCAGCTCAGTAGTAGCTGCTTTTTTCATAGTTACCGGCCTGTTATTTTATTTTTGATGCTTTTGAAAATATCCGTTTTACGAGGTTGGGCTTTGCCATCATGTGTTAAACGGTGCCTGTGATTGTACTGAAGCTGTAAGCCGTACCGGCGCTCATCTTCGTTAGCGGGATGATCTAAAAGTTCCTGTATGTAAGGTAACGCCAGGTCTCCCAACACACCATTTACTGAAACCGTATAATACCCGCTTCTTGCAATCCTGTTCCTATTCGTATTGTTTTCGGGCTTTCCATTCTCTGCAAAATAATCAACCTGTAAGATCAGTGGGTTCAGTTTCTTCAATCTTTTGGTAGCCCTGCGTTCGTTTCTCCAGGGATGTTCCTTTTTAAGAAGTTGCGCCAGTAAAAAATCTTTATTCCAGAGCGTCACCTGGTGCGACATCAGGAATTGAGATTGTACATTATTAAGTGATGCAATATTAAATCCTTCTACAAATAAGCTGCCCGGGTGGGTGATATAGGCATCTGAACTATGCAGCTTTACCTGTTGCCAGTCATTTTTTTCAGTGAGTTCAAAAATTTGATTGAAAAAACCGGCGCTGGTAGGACTGCTTAGCCACATATCTTCCTGGAAGTAAAGAATGTATTTTTCCCTGATCTTTTCACGGAGCAGCAGCGCCAGCCGGTCTGCCCACTCTCCCTTGCCGGACCTGATGTTCTGGAAGGAAGCAAATGAATAATCCAATTCTTCAGTAGCAAAATAATAATTGCAGTTGGCACTAAAGTCCCAGTTTTTCTCAAAAAAGATCTGAAAGCCTTTATTTAGAAAAGTATATCTGTCGCAACTATGGACCATCAATGCTACATTGTGTTCTCCCATATTAAAATCATAGAATCAAATTTAAGCAGAATAGTACATGAAATTTTTGGCGGGAGTAATAAATGGTTACATTCGGTGGTCAATTCATGTCAAAAAGTTTAAATTGATTCGTATGCTTTGTTTGAAGAAATCCTTCATGCTTCCGTTC